>NZ_ANAT01000030.1:0-126289 GCF_000411595.1 Paenibacillus lentimorbus NRRL B-30488
TGTCTTAAACCAGTTCATGATGAACTGGTTTTTTATATGAAAGATCACATAGATATATAAAGCTAATGCCCTTGAAAGGCATTAGCTTTTTGTTTACATTGATTTTGCTTTGCTGTTGTGATTTTGAAGATTGTTTGATTTTATTGTCTCGAGTATTCTTAAACTGAACACAATCAGCAGCATAAGGACCATCAGTGCAGTAAACAGCCAGAATGCAGTTTGTGCGGGATATTCATCTAAGCTCCAGCCGACGGCGATCGGAAGGAGTGAACCTCCTAATCCGTTTGAAGCGAGCAGAATACTGGTAGTCGTTTCTGTCTTTCCGGGATAAAAATGATTCGTGATGATTAGGGCTATTGCAAACATGCCTGCCATGAACAGCCCTAAAAAGAAGCAAAGGGCAAAGCCGAACCATACGTTTTTACTTAGTGCTAATACGGTAAGTGCAGCCAGACCGCCAATGCTTATGAGACGAAGATAACGGTGATATGTCAGCTTTTCTGATACCGGGCCTGTTAATAACCTTCCGATGATCATCCCCGTCCAATACACTGTAACTGTTATCGTTGCCAAAGAGTTGGGGATATCCCATTTCTCAGCGAAAATGGAGGGGATAAAATGTACAATTGAAACTTCACTGCCGCCGTAAAAGAAGAAATAAGCCCCCGCCAAGGTAATAAATAGCAATCCGTGTGACCGATAACCAGTGCTTTCTTTTTTAGTGTCAGCGGAAGAGACTTCTTTGCGGATGAGAAGCTGATCAATACTGCCGAAACTCATCTGCTTCCATGCGATTAAAAGTGCAAAACTGGATAACCCTAATACTAAAAAAGCAATTGTCCACATGTGGTTGTTGATAAGAAAGCCTGAGAGCAGAGGCATGAAAAGCGCGCCTAATCCGTAGGCCACTTCCATTTTGCTCATGGCCACAGCCTGTCTTTCTTTAATAGCGGTGAGGATGATCGTACCTACACAGGATTCCACCAATCCGGCGCCAAGCCCCGCGATGCTGACGAGAAGAAAGAGCAGCGGCCAGGGCGGCAGGAAGGTGATGAACATTTCACAGCTGATGAGTGCCATGCCAAAGATAACAACGTTTTTGCGCCCAAGCTTTTTCACCATGTAAGGCATTCCGATGACACCGATGAGAAAGCCCATGAACTGAGAGAATACCAATACACCGCCATTACTGTAGCTTTGTGAATAATGTGTGAGTAACTCAGGCAGTACGGCTCCCAGAATAACAAGTGTAAAAGCAATCGATCCATAAGAAAAACAGCTTATCCACAGCAGACGAGTTTTCATCATTTTATCTCCTTATTGGTAAAATAATATTTCTCTCTACTTGTATGACATGACGTTTTTACAAAAAATCCAAGTATTGTTACTATATCACATAACTTTTTCTCGTACATCCCTTATGGTAACGTTAACAAATTGTTAACATTTTTTACAAGAAAGATCGTTGACATTATTTTCAATAATTAATACGATAAAAAGCGAAATTCTAATAATTTCATAGGGGTGGTATTTGTGGGAACGAAGGAAATCACGAATCCAGACAGCTTGTATTACAGTGTTGACGATGTAGTAATGGAGCGCGGAGAAGGGATTTACCTGTACGATCAAGAGGGGAATGAGTACATTGATTGCGCTTCTGCCACATTTAACTTGAATTTAGGATACGGTAACAAAGAAGTCATTGATACGGTTAAAGAACAAGCCGATAAGCTGATCCATGTGACATCATCTTTTCAAACAGACGCCGTAAATAAACTGGCAGAAAAACTAGTAGAAATCGCCCCCGATAATCTCACAAAAGTACACCCTAAAGTCAGCAGCGGTTCCGGTGCAAATGAAGGAGCTATTAAAATGGCTCAGTATTACTCCGGAAAAACCGATGTCATCTCCTTATTTCGAAGCCACCTCGGACAAACGTATATGACTTCCGCTTTGTCCGGCAACTCATTCAGAAAAGAACCTTTCCCGCCGCAAATTTCTTTTGGCCTTCAAGTCCCCGATCCGTATTGCAGCCGCTGTTTTTATAATCAGAAACCTGATTCATGCGGTATGCTGTGCGTAGAAAGAATTAATGATTTTATTGAGTATGCGAGCAATGGAAAAATTGCCGCCATGATTATTGAACCGATATCCGGTAACGGTGGAAACGTCGTTCCGCCTAAAGAGTATTTTAAACAGCTGAGACAGCTTTGTGATGAACACGAAATCGCCCTGATTTTTGATGAAATTCAGACCGGATTCGGACGGACGGGCAAAATGTTTGCCGCGGACCACTTCGATGTGAAACCTAATATGATGACGGTAGCAAAAGGGCTCGGGGGCACAGGCTTCCAAGTCGCCGCCACTCTGACGGAGGACAAGTATACCGGGCTTCCGGGGTATACACACTCCTTCACGTACGGCTCAAATGTGATGGCCGCCGCTGCCGCGTGTAAAACCATAGATATCATGCAGCGTCCGGGATTTTTGGAAAATGTAACGACGGTCGGTCATTATATTATGGATCGCTTAGAAACGATGAAAGAGGAGTTCGCTTTTATTTCTGAGGTAAGAGGCGTCGGTCTTATGATCGGTGTGGAGATTGTAAAAGAGAACAATGAACCGGATGTGGAGCTGACCAATTATATTGCAAAACGAGCAATGGATTACGGGCTGATTCTCCGGACATCCCGTTACGGGTTCGGAAATGTATTTAAAATCCGTCCGCCTTTAACCATTACACTTAGTGAAGCCGAAGTGCTCTGCTACAGACTTCGCAAGCTATTGGAGGAAATCAAGTGAGAGACTATATCATTGAGCTTGGACAATTTGTTTATCATAAGGTGAAAAATCAAAAAGGCACGCTGAAAAACCGGCTCGTAAACGGCTATTCTCCGGGAGGCGACGCCCAATTTAACATAGACGCCGCTGCTGAGGAGGCGGTGCTGGATTATATTCAAGAAAAGGGCCATCCGGTTGCTTTTTACACGGAGGATGGCGGCCTGAAGCTGATTGGAGAAGATCCGCAATATATTTTAATTGTAGATCCGATAGACGGAACGCGCCCGGCCGCCGCGGGGCTTGAAATGTCGTGTATTTCGATTGCGCTTGCTTCATATAAGCCAAACGCAAAGATTAAGGATATCGAATTTGCTTTTTTGCTTGAATTGAAATCGGGCTCTTATATGTACGGTGATATTTACAGCGATGTCATTCAATTTGAGGGGTATCAGGGAGATTTGCCGAATTTGAGCGGAGTGCGGGATATTAAGAATATGTTTTGGAGCCTTGAATTTAACGGGCATCCGGCGAAGCTGATGACGGACGCATACGGCCATCTGATTGACCAATCGGCTAATAATGGCGGGGTTTTTGTTTTCAACAGCGCTTCTTATTCGATTTCACGAATTATCACGGGGCAGATGGATGCTTATGTGGATATCGGCAATCGTCTGCTGAAAGATGATCCGAAGCTGCTTTCAGATTTTCAGCAGGTTGGGAACGGACAGGTGCTGCATTTGTTTCCTTATGATATTGCCGCAAGCGTCTTTTTGGCGAAGAAAGCGGGAGTGGTCATTACGGATGCATACGGCCGGTCTTTGGACGAAACGCTTCTGACAGATTTAAGTTATCAGAACCAGCAATCATGTATTGCGGCATCAACGAAGGAGCTTCATCAAACATTGTTAGACCAAATCCGCTGGGGCAGAAAGGAAGAGAAATATGAAGGCGCTGGTCTGGACTCCTAATGATAAGCTTGAATATCAAGAGGTGGACGAGCCTCAAATTCGGAAATCCAATGATGTGAAAGTGAAAATTTTCGGCACCGGTATATGCGGAACGGATTTAAATGTGCTGAAAGGAAAAATGAATGCAACCCATCATATGATTATGGGGCATGAATCGGTGGGAGCGGTCGTGGAAATCGGACCGGACGTGACAAATGTAAAAGTCGGAGACCGCGTCGTGATAGATCCTACGCAGTTTTGCGGGAAATGTCATTATTGCCGGAGAGGGCTGACGTGTTATTGCGAAACCTTCGAGGATTGGCAGCTCGGAATCGGGGCGCACGGAACGTTTGCGGAATATTACGTGGGAGAAGACAGGTTCATGTACAGAATTCCGGATTCAATGGAATGGGAGCGGGCCACATTGGTTGAGCCTCTCTCCTGTGTGCTGAATGTTGTGAATAAAGCTTCGATTCAGCCGGAGGACTCGGTCTTGGTTTTGGGGTCCGGACCGATCGGACTGCTTGTGCAAATGATGGTGAAAAAACTGGCGCGATTGACGGTTGCGACTGAAATAGGCAGTTTCCGAAGCGAGGCGGCGAGCCGGATATCGGATTATGTCTACCACCCTGAAGCATTAACCGTGGATGAAGTGAAACGGATTAATCAAGGAAGAAAATTTGATGTGATTTTTGACGCGATCGGCAATCAGCTTGATTGGGCTTATCCTTTTATTGAAAAGGGAGGCAGAATCGTGCCGATGGGCTTTGATGATACGTATGAGATGACAGTCAGGCCGTACCAGCTGCTGTCAAACGGCGTAACGATTGTGGGCACAGGTGAAGCCCGTCAGATCATGGAGGCTGCGTTAGCATGCGCGTCCGACCTTCCGCAGCTCTATGATTTTATTACGGAAAAGACGGAACTGAAGAATTATGAAGAAGCCATTGATCATCTCATGGGCATCGACCCGGTGACAAAAGAAAGAAAGGATATCAGCGCAATAAAAACGATTCTTGTGTCTGATCCGGAACTTTTATAAAAGCGGAAACGGCTCCAGTGAGAGCCGTTTTCTTTTCTTATTTATACGGTCTTGCACATTTCTTTAAAGTTTAATATGATACTCTTTGTTAACCATTCCTTTCCTCAACGACATTATACTCTGAGCGTGTCCCCTTTTTCCCCGCAAGCTTGCCTCATATTCCCCAGATGAAAATCAATGTTTCCAACTGATAAGGTGCGGATTTTTATAGTGAAAAGGAGTCGTTATCATTTGAAAGATTATACGTTACAGCAGCAATGGTTCGGGAATGTCCGTAAAGACATTCTGGCCGGTATTCTGGTTGCTCTCGCTCTGATCCCTGAGGCGATCGGATTTTCAATTATTGCAGGTGTCGATCCGATGGTCGGCCTTTATGCATCATTTTGTATCGCGATTATTATTTCTATCTTCGGCGGCAGACCGGGAATGATTTCAGCCGCTACGGGTTCAATGGCGGTTGTCATGGTGACATTGGTGGCTGATTACGGGCTGCAGTATTTGTTTGCGGCAACCATTTTGACAGGTATTATTCAATTTATTCTTGGTGTCAGTAAGATAGCGAAATTGATGAAATTTATTCCGCGTTCGGTCATGATCGGATTTGTGAATGCTTTGGCGATCTTGATTTTTTCTGCGCAGCTGCCGCAGTTCAAAGGAGCTTCATGGGTCATGTACGCCATGCTTGCCGGATCACTGGCTATCATATATCTTTTGCCGAAGGTTACGACGGCTGTGCCGTCTCCGCTGGTGGCGATTCTTGTCATGACGATCATTGCGGTGGTCTTCCATGCGGATGTCCGCACGGTCGGTGATATGGGCGGGATTACAAGTTCACTTCCGCATTTCTTGATACCGGATGTTCCGTGGACGTTTGAGACATTGCGGATTATTTTCCCGTATTCACTGGCGCTGGCATTCGTCGGATTGCTTGAGTCGTTGCTGACGGCCCAGATCATTGACGAAATGACGGATACGGATAGTGATAAGAACAAAGAAAGCCGCGGACAAGGCATCGCCAATATTGTGAACGGATTTTTCGGAGGCATGGCCGGATGCGCCATGATCGGCCAGTCTGTCATTAATACGAAAGCCGGCGGACGCGGCCGGTTGTCGGCTTTTACGGCCGGAGCGTTTTTAATGTTTTTAATTGCCGTATTAAGCGGTATCGTCGTGAAAATTCCGATGGCTGCGCTTGTGGCCGTGATGGTTATGGTGTCCATCGGCACGTTCGACTGGTCATCGATTAAAGGTTTGCGGAAAGCGCCCCTTACTGATTCGATCGTTATGGTGATTACCGTCGTGACAGTCGTTCTGACAAATGATTTATCGAAGGGTGTTTTCGCGGGTGTGCTGCTAAGCGCAATCTTTTTTACGGCGAAAATTTCTAAGCTGAAGATTGTGTCACATTCTGAACAGAAAGATGTCAGAACTTATAAGGTCACGGGACAGATCTTTTTTGCTTCCGTGTCTGAACTGATGAATGCCATCGTTTATGATGAAGACGTGAAGCGGATTGTCATTGATTTGACCGATGCCCACGTGTGGGATGATTCGGGAGCGGCGGCTCTTGAGAAGATTGTCGCCAAATGTAAAGAATACGGAATTGAGGCTGAATTAAAGGGATTAAATCAGAAAAGCCGAGATTTAATGAAACAAATGGCATAGAATTTGTGAAGTCCGGATGAATATATCCGGGCTTTTTTTCGGTTAAATTTGCCGGTGTGCATTGTTATAATGAATGAGACTTGAAAACCGTATATAGGAGACTTGCATATGATGTGGCTTCAGAAGTTGAACCAAGTGTTGGGGAGAATCATGCCGCTTTTGACTCCGTCAAGTGTGGCGGCGGGTGTGCTGTTATCTCAGCATATCAGCTGGATGGCCGGCGCTGTGCCGTGGATATTTGCATTTATTACATTTACGGGCAGTCTGAGTGCCAATTTTCAATCGCTGAAGCGCAGTATCGAGAAGCCGCTCCCGATGATCATGGCATTGTTTGTTCTGCATATTTTCATGCCTGTTTTTGCATGGGGAAGCGGCCATCTGATTTTCAGCGGTGACCCTTTAACTGTGACGGGGCTGATTATGGGTGTGGTGATCCCGACCGGAATTACGAGTTTGATTTGGGCTGCGATGTATAAGGGAAATGTCGGATTGACGCTGTCTATTATCCTTGTTGATACCGTACTTTCTCCTTTTATCGTACCGTTAAGCCTGTCTGTCCTGGCCGGGGCGAATGTTCAGATGGATGTGTGGGGCATGATGAAAGGGCTGGCGGAGATGGTGGTGATTCCGTCCATCGCAGGGATGATGGTCAACCAGTTTTCCCCGCCGGTAAGGACTCAGGCGATAAGCCGGTCATTGTCTCCTTTTTCAAAAATCTGTCTGATGATTGTCATTGCCATTAACAGTTCGGAAATCGCGCCGTATGTCACGCATGTGGATATCAAATTTGCTGGCATCGCTGGCATGGTATTTTTTATTGCCATGACGGGTTATGCCGTGGCTTGGCTGATCGGAAGACTGATGAAGCGGAGCCAGGATGAAATCGTGTCTCTGATTTATACGGGGGGCATGCGCAATATCAGCGCCGGAGCCGTTCTCGCCGTGTCTTTTTTTCCGTCTCAAGTGGCGGTTCCGGTCGTCATCGGGATGCTCTTTCAGCAAATCCTTGCCGCTTTGTTCGGCTATTTGCTGAGACGCTTTGAACTTAAGCCGGTCGTGATCAAGTATGAAAAAAACCGCTCAGCTACGTGAGCGGTTTTTTCCGTACAGCCAGCTTAGTGCTGAATTGAATTGTCGTTTGAACGCTTCTTGATGGTGCACGGCACCCTCTTCGATCGTGAATGAGAGCTGAGATTGAGAAAAGCCTTTTTGCCTCAGGCTTTTGTACACGTCTTTATTTTGTCGGATCATGGTGTTTTGGATGTTACATTTTTGCTCTGCTTCACGGCTGCCAACAGACATATAGATACGCCGCCGTGCCGGCCGCAAAGGTGCGGAGCGGACATAATCTGCTGATTTTTCATACCAGAAGGAACCGGAAATACAGCCGATTCTGCCGAATATTTCAGGCTTTTGCAGCATCGCGTATATCGAAAACAGTCCGCCTAATGACGCGCCGATCAGTCCTCTCGTTTCCGGATGTGCAGAAATGTGATGCATATCTTCAACAGTTGGAATGATGACATTTGTCAGCTCCTCAAGAAAGAGCCTCCCTTTGCCGCCGAAATCATGAAACGCAGGGCTCAGGGAAGGTGCCGGCCACGGTGTGTACTCATCGAGTCTGTCAGCCGGTTTGATGCCGATGAAAATCAATTCGGAAAGTGTTCCGTCTGCAAATTGGAATTCAAGCTTATCTATCTGTTCTAAAAACAAAGAGCCTCCGTCAAGTACGTACACACAGGGTAAAGCCCCCGTTTGAACCGAATAGGACGGAGGAAGATACACAGTGCATTCCCTTCCGTTTATCCGGTGTTCTGTAAGGGTGCCTCTCATGCGTCCAGCCCCTTCTTTTGCTTAAACAGAAGAAAAAAGAAATAAGGAACGCCGAGAATCGCAAGAATAATTCCCGCCGGCACTTCTGAAGGCTGAAAGAACAATTTGCCCGCAAAGTCGGCGGATATGACGAGGAGCATACCGACCAGTCCGCTGACCGGTAATGAGTATCTGTGCTCAATCCCGGCGAGTCTGCGGGAAATATGGGGCGCGATCAGTCCGACAAATGCCATGCTGCCCGCTGCGGTTACACATGCGCTGATCAAAGCGATGCAGGCAATGAGTAAAATGGTTTTTCTTTATTGGTTGAAACACCGAGGCTTTTCACCGTGTCCTCATCGAAACGAATGGTATCCAGCAATGACGTTTTCGCCATAAGAAGAGGAATGAACAAGATCAGCCACGGAAGGATTGCCGTAATGGTCATCCAGTTTGCCGACCAGATGCTGCCGTTTTTCCAAACCATCGCCATCTCATAATCCTGCGGGTCCATTTTTAATGAAAGAAATAAAGACAGCGCGCTGAATCCGGAATTCATGGCGATCCCGACGAGAATAATTCTGCCCGATTCCAGATGCCCCCGGTGCCAGGCGAAAATATAGATCAGCACGGCCGCCATCAATCCTCCGATGAGGCCGAAGACAGGCATACCCATCGCAGAGGCAAGTGCCGTCGCTTCAGATTGTCCCTGAAACAGAAGCATAAACGTGACGATTCCCGCTCCGGCTCCTGCATTAATGCCCAAAATACCGGGATCGGCAAGACCGTTTTTGGTAATGGCCTGAATAACGGCTCCGGCTATCCCCAATCCGAGTCCGATGGCAGCAGCCATGACTATGCGCGGCAGCCTCAGCTGAAACAGCAAAATGTCATATTGCGGATTCGGATGGATGCGGAAAAGCGTACTGAGCAGTTCACCCGGCTTTGCGGAAAAAGAACCGCTTGTCATGCTGAAATAGCTTACGAGCAATATGAGAGCAATCAGAATGATATAAATTCCGGCCATTTTACGCACCACGCTGATCCCCTCCTTTTCTTTTAATCAAATAAAGAAAGAAAGGAACACCGATGATAGAAGTGACGACTTCAATAGGCGTCTCAAACGGGTAATTGATGAATCGGCTGGCAAGATCGCAAAGGGTCAGGAAGACGCCGCCGATGATGCACGCGCATGGGATCAGCCTGCTGTAGTCCGATCCGACGAGAAAACGTGTGATGTGCGGAACGACCAAACCGACAAAGGCAATTTTTCCGGCGAGCGCCACCGAGCTTCCGGTCAATATGACAACGGCCGCCATCGCCATGAGTTTGATGGTTCTTTTCTGCTGTCCCAGACTTTTTGAAATGTCGTCTCCTAATGATACGGCAGTGACCTTTTTGCTGAGAATCATGGCCGTGATAATTCCGATCGCAAAAAACGGGACGGCCAGTTTCAAAAAATCAGGGTTCATTTGATGCAGTCTCGCACTGTACCAAAAACTGAGATCCTGCGAAATTTGAAAATAAATCGAAAGCGCAGCCGACAGACTGCTGAGAAGCATACTGGTTACCGTTCCGATAATGGCAAGCTGCACAGGGGTAAAACCGCCGGGAAGAATGGAGGCCAGCCCGAAAACAAGAGCCGCGCCGAATGCGGAACCGATAAACGAGTATATGATCATTTCAATGGATGTCGATTGAGGGAGCAATACCATGCAAAGGGTGATGATAAAAGCGGAGCCGTCCGACACACCCATGATCGAAGGCGAGGCCAGATAGTTCCGTGTGATTCCCTGCATGAGCGCTCCGGAAACAGCAAGGGCGGCGCCGATAAACATAGCGCCGGCAGCCCTCGGGATTCTTGAATGCCATATGATCTGATGGTCGGTATTCTCCGGATTAAAGTGCAGCAATGCGGAGAACACGGTATGGAAGTCAAGCTGCTTTGCACCGTATAAAACGGAAAGGAGCAGTGACAGAACAATGGCAATCGGTGAAGCAATGATAATAATGTGTGTCCGCCGTTTTGCATACATGTGAAAAACCTACTCTTTATTAGTCTTGAGTCAATTTGTCAGCCGCAACCTGTAAGAAGCTGATTTTACTCCACGCGGTTCCGCCTTGGGCTAATGGATCAATCGTATTGACGTATACATGGTCTTTTTTGACTGCCTTCAGGCTCTTCCAGATCGGATTTTTCTCTAAGTCTTTCAAAGCGTCCGGCTTATCTGCGTTTTCGTCATCAGAAAATTGTACGAAGATATGGTCAGGGTTCATTTCGCTTAATTTTTCAAGAGAGATCAGTTCCTGCGCTTTCGCCGCTTTGACTTCGTCCGGCGCCTTCAGGCCTAAATCACCGTAAAGCGTGGAGTTGAAATAAACTTGTTCAGGATAAATATAGATATTGCCTTGTCTGATTCTGATGACCAGCGCGTTTGACTGTTTCGCTTTGCTGTTGATCTTTGTTTTTGTCTTTTTCAGGTCCTGTTCGTAATCTGCGATGATTTTTTTCGCTTTTTTCTCTTTATCTGTAAGCTGGGCGAGCAGCATCATGTTTTCTTTCCAGTTTGATGAGATATGAGAGACAGGGATGGTTTCAGCGGTGCCGCTCAATTTTTTCAACGTTTTTTCCGGGAATTTGGTTGATGCCAGAATGACGTCCGGCTGCAGCTCAAGAATTTTTTCCATATTCGGCTGCATTTTTTCTCCCGTTGATACGGATTTATCTGTAATATCTTTAAACAGTTCCGGGAATTTGCCGGAGAAAGAAATTGCTCCTGCCGGATGAACGTCAAGCAATTTGGCGTCTTCCATTGATTCTACGCTGCCTGTAATGGCGATTTTGTCAGTCGGCGCTTTGACTTCATATGTTTTTCCGAGATATTCGATTTTCTTTTTATCTGAAGAAGCGTCCTTTCCTTTACTTGCTGTATCAGATGTTTCTGAGCTTCCGCAAGCCGCGGCCGTGAAAGCCAAAAGCAAAATCATGAAAGCGAATGCCAATTTCTTCATCTATTGTTCCTCCTGTTCAATTGATAACTATTATCAATTGGAATTATAGAGAATGAATAGGGATAAGACCATGGATAATTTCCGGCATTACCATGGACGATCTTCGGATAAAATGGAAATGCTTTGCTCGATCATCCGCTGATGTCCGCTTGGAGAATATTCAATCCACGGGTCAGATGAAATGGGAAACACGCGTTTATTGCTGACGGCACTAAGGTTCTGCCATATCCCGGTCTGCTGAATCCGCTGAAAATAGCGAAGCGTTTCCGGTTCTTTACAAGTGAAAAGCATGATGCAGTCAGCCTGGCAATCCGCCAGCATTTCCAAGGAAATCTTTTCGTCAGGAGCAAAAGATGCCGGTTTTGCGGAGGCAAAGTCTAAATCACCGAAGAAGACTTCCTCAATACTGTTGTTATGGGCGATGTACATATTTTCTTTATATACACGGACAAATAAGAATCGCTGGTGCCGCACGTGTTTAAGAGCATCTTTCGCTGAATGGGCGAGACTTTGATAAGTTTTAAGCCAGTGCCGCGCTTCCTGCTCTTCATTCAGATATGCGGCTGTGCGAAGAAACTGGTCTCTCCAATTCTCTTGAGCCGGAAGATAAAAAACTTCAGTGATGTCATTCAGGCGCTGTTTTTCTTCTTCACTGACAGAATCGAGACTGAAAATGATGTCCGGGGCAGCTTGAGACAGCGTGTGCAGGTTTTCTTCCCAATTTGCATTATAGCGGTAAGCGCTCAGGTGAACCGGAATATCGGAAGAGAATTGTTTGTAATAATAGGCCGTCCATTTCGGGTGCAGCGCCGCAGCGTAAGGCACGTGATGCAGAGGAATCAGATGCCCCATCGTTTCTTTTCCGTACGCAGCCATTTTTGTTCGTCTTTTTTTCATATAGCTTGTAGGTGAGCTGCCGGTATGTTTTTTAAAGATGCGGCTGAAATAAAATTCGTCCTGGTAGCCGATTTGATGAGCGATTTCCCGCAGTTTGCAGCTTGCCTTGGCCATCAGTTTTTTCGCATTGGTTATGCGGATGTCTGTGATATATTCAGTTACGCTCTGCCCGTATAGTTTTTTAAAGGTTTCACTGTAATGCTTGGGACTGATTCCCGCCATATGAGCGAGCTGGGTGAGCGTGATTTTTGTGTCGGACTGAGCATGTATGAATTGTTTTGTCTGTTCGATCGCCGCTTTCGTATTATTTTGATGGCATACTTTTGCGGCATAGAGGTCGTACATCAGCTGCTGAAAGTCGGCTGTATATTTCATTTTCTGCAATCCATCCGCCGATCGCACGTTTTCAGAAAGTGATTGGAGCCGGCTTGTCAAATGATCAACCGTTTGTAAATTCATTTGCTGAAGTCCGTGGAAGATGTCTTCCCCGTTATCCGGAAGCATCGCTTCATCATCTGAGGAATAGGAGAAAACACGGAGTCTGACGATATACAAATGGATGCCGCCTGACGATATAGGGGCAATATTGAATGTCTCATCACAAGGACAGATGTAGAGCGTTTCCTTCTGCAGCGGAAAGCTGTCTGTGCCGATATCAATTTGTCCCTCGCCTTTCACATGAAAGATCAATACGGGGGAATCAGTGAGCTGATGCTCTGACAGAAGGTCGGCTGTTTTTTTTACGGAGATGATATCAATGGGCTGAAAGAATAATGTGTTTTTCATGAGAAACCACCTTTTAGGAAACATTCATTTAAATGATAACTGTTATCAATTGAATTGTACCAAATAAATGAATGTTTTCCTATAAAAAGCGGAAATGTGAAATGCGACAAAATGTTACACGTGTAACACGAATGTTGTCAGTATATGAGGTATTGTTTTCTTAGAGTTTTGAATTGGTCCAGCCGGCGTTGATATGTGCCGGTGATGTCTTCAATGGAAGCGCCTTTTTCTATTTTTTTGCGTACCCAGCCGTTACCGATCAGCTTGTCAAAAGAGCCTGTCGGCAAGAATGAAAAGTCATTCGGATATAAGTCATGCATGGTTTTCAGAATGGAGAGCCCTGTTTTTGCCGCTCCAAATGTGTTTCTGTTTGTTACGTAGACTTGTACGCCGTGGCACAGCTTGCCCTGGTGCTTGGAGAAGCTGGGGATGAATGAAGCGGCTCTGAAGGTGACGCCCGGAAGCTTGAGACTGTTCAGGCGTTCTTCGAGCTCGGTGCTTTTCATATAAGGCGCGCCGATAAGTTCAAACGGCTTTGTCGTGCCCCTTCCTTCGGACACGTTTGTGCCTTCGATTAGTCCTGTCGCCGAATATGCGAATATGCTGTCCGGGGTCGGGATATTAGGCGAAGGGAGGACGAACGGCAGACCGGTATCTTCAATCGTCATCGTCCGCTTCCAACGCTTCATTTTTACGACGGTGAGGTCGGCGCCAATATGAAACTCTTTATTGAATAAAAGAGCAAGCTCACCGATCGTCATGCCGTGCTTCAGCGGGATCGGATACAGTCCGACAAATGAAGCGTAATCCGGTTCAAGAACCGGGCCGTCCGGATTTCGTCCGCCTTGCGGATTCGGCCGGTCCAAGACATAAAAAGGAATGCCTTTTTCTTTGGCCGCTTCCATGGCATAGGCCATTGTATAAATGTACGTGTAGTACCGCGTTCCGACATCCTGAATATCGAAAATCAGCACATCTGTATCTTTCAGCATGTCAGGCGTCGGTTTCCTCGTTTCCCCGTATAGGCTGTAGACGGGAAGCCCTGTTTTTTCGTCTATATAGGATGTGACTTTGTCTCCGGCCTGAGCATCGCCGCGGACACCGTGCTCGGGTCCGAATAATGCCGTCAAGTGGATGTCTGGCGCCTCATACAGCACGTCAACGCTGCTTTTCAATGATGCGTTCACACCGGTCGGGTTGGTGATCAGTCCGACCCTTTTTCCCTTCAGTTCCTGTTTATAATCTTTCAGCAGGCGGTCGATGCCTGTTTGGATGCTTGGTTTCTTGGCGGTATGAAGGTTTCTGTCAGAAGCCGCCGAGACTGCCGTCATAGCACTGATGACGACAAGTCCGGCGAGAAGTGCAGCCGTATGTGTTTTCATAATCAGCCCTCCTGTTTAAAGCGGTTTTCCGGTCTTCAGATTGATACCGAAACCATAAGGATACAGTGTCGTTCCCGGATGCGTGACGGAAGGAATGTCAGCGGGCAGCCTGCCTTGCGGTGTTGTCTGTCCGAATATCGCTTCAATGCCTGCCGGAATGTTTGGCTGGAGGAATTGTCCGTCTGTATATCCTTTAAAGCCGTAGACTGCGATAAGGGCTTCAGCTTCTTCAAAATTCGCGGCGTCGTAAGGATTACGCAGGCTCATCAGCACAAAGGGTTTTTGGTTCGATTGTGCGGCTTTCATGACGGCCCGCGGAAATGCAGTCGTCCACTTGCCGGGATCTGTGACGGAATCGTCAATCACGCCGTCGTTTACGACAGGGTCATTTTTTACGACATAGGAGCCTGTAATCACGTAATCCGCATCAGATACCAGCTTTTTGTGTTCATCATGAAATGTGCGCTCGGCGAAGTTCATTTTACTGATGGTTACCGGCCGGATTTTTTTCTTCTTGATGAGCTGCTGAATGGTTTGTTCCATTGCCGCTGTTTGATCTTCATAAGGAGCGGCAATGAGAACGCGGCTGTTCTTTTTCGGTTTGAATGGGAGCGTGCGGTTTTTGTTTTGTAAGACGGTGACGGATCTTTCCGCGATTTGTTTTTCAGTTTTCAGGTGATTTTTACTGCCGACGGTTTTCTTTGCTTTTGCAATCTTCTTTTTCAGATTTGTCTCTTTCGGTGCGGGATATATCCCTCGTTTTATTTTCAGGGAAATGATGCGTTCAACTGATTTGTTAATTTGCTGCAGCGGAATATCCCCTTTTTGCACCGCCTTTTTTAAAGCGGAATGAACCCGGGCAAAGCGGTTTTCTGTTTGCAGCGATGTCACTTGGGCCGGCATCAGGGCAATATCGACTCCTGCTTTTACTGCCATGACGACCGCCTCTTCCTGACCGAAATGATCGGCAATGGCTTTCATATTTAATGCATCCGTAACGATGACGCCGTTAAATCCCATTTCCTCACGGAGAAGATGAGTCATCACTTTTTTCGAGAGTGTGGCAGGTACGAGGATATCTGAACCGTCCAGCTTGCTTTTATAGGTTGTATCGTCAAAAGCGGGAAATTGCACATGGGCTGTCATGATCATATCAGCTCCGGCCTGAATGGCCTGCCGGAACGGATAAAGTTCAATCTGACGCAGCCTTTCTTGATTGTGGGTGACAAGCGGAAGGCCGTAGTGGCTATCGACATCCGTGTCGCCGTGTCCCGGGAAATGTTTGACGGCGGAAGCGACATCCTGCTTTTGCTGAGCCTTCATTGAGGCAAGGCCGAGTGAAGCTGTCAGATCACGGTCTGAACTGAACGACCTGACGCCGATGACAGGGTTTCCGGGATTATTATTGATATCGAGAACGGGAGCGAAATTCGTATTAATGCCCAGTGTTTTCAGTTCTTTCCCGATAATGGCGCCGGTCTGGAACGCGTAGGCTGTTTTTCTAGCAGCCCCGAGCGCCATATTGCCTGGGAAATGAGTGCCCTCACCAAGTCTAGTTACGATGCCGCCCTCCTGATCAATGCTTAATAATAGCGGAATGTCAGGGCTCGCCTTTTGAAAGGCATCTGTCAGGCGTACCGTTTGCTCAGTGTTTTTTACATTTTCTGCAAATAAGATAACGCCGCCGAACCGGTACTTTTGAATAAGCCTTGCGACTTCGTCATTCATTTGGGTAAGAGCCTCAGGTGATGACTGCCCCTTTTTTTGCCAATTGCGAAAATCAGGCATGAGCATCTGCCCTAATTTTTCATCTAATGTCATACGGGATACCGCTTGTTCCGCCTGTGACGGAATATCCGGTTTTGTCGATGCATGATGCGTGCCGAATACAATGAACAACAGTAATACAGCTGAGATGAAAAGTTTCATAATGGTGCCCTCCTGCCGTCATAGTTTGGACAAAAGACATGGGTTGTCATTCAATGGCTTCATAAATCGCTTTTATGACGCTGCCGTAGCTTCCGGTCGGGAAAAGATCCCCTTCAAAAACATTCGGGTTTTCACCGGGGCTGACGACGGGGGAATGCTTTTTATTGGTCAAAAGTGCGATCCCCAGCTTATAAGCGGGATCAATAATCGTGATGGTGCCGGTCCATCCCGTATGGCCGTATGCCTGCCTGCTTGCATAAGGTCCGAACATCCACTCCATATCCGGGCTGCCGTTTTTCCGCCAGCCGAGAGCGAATGTCGGATCAGAGGATGCCGCGGTTGTGAACAAATCGGCCGTTCTTTTATTGAAGAGAGAAACATGTTTATAACTGCCGCCGTTCAGCATGACTTGAAGGAGGACGGCCATATCATCAGCTCTGGAAAACAGCCCGGCGTGACCGGACACCCCTCCCATTGAGTAAAATGCTTTTTCATCGTGAACTTCCCCCTGCAGCGTATACGTCCTGATGTGAGGGAAATGGATGACTCCGTCACGTGTGTTGCCTAAACGTTCAGTAGCTGCGAATGCTTTTTCTTTAAAACCTTTTTGCAGCGGATTGAACAGTGTGTGCGTCAGTTCCAGCGGTTTGTACAGTTCTTGTTCCGCATAGGTATCAAGGGTTTTTCCGGTTATGTTTTCAATGATGCAGCCGAGAAGCATGTAACCGATATCGCTGTATACGTGTTTTGTTCCCGGCTTGTATTCAAGCGGGATTTGGGTGAGAAAACGGATCGTTTTATCCCGTTCTTGTGAATATAAAGGGCCTGCGGTGTCCGGCTGATAGAAATAAAAGCTTGCTGGCAGACCGGATTGATGCTGGAGCACATCGATGACGCGTATGCGGTCTTTTCCTTGAATTGGATCGCTTTTTCTGTCTTTGAAATCAGGAAGGTAAGCCGAGACTTTTTGATACACATCAAGCTTTCCCTGGCTGACGAGTCGCTGTAGTGCAAAATTGGCCGCGTACATTTTTGTATTGGAAGCTAAATCAAACATGGTTGATGTTTTCATTTTTTTCGGACGGGATAAAAGGGTGTTCCCGTCATATTTTTTGCTGTAGCCGAATGCTTTCTTTTTGATCACCCGTCCGTCCTTTACGACGACGAGGACGGCTCCGGGGAATCCTGCTGCGATGTCTTTTTCAATCATTTGATCAACCTTTCTGAGCTTTGCTGCGTCGTATAATTTGGATTGGGCTTCGGCTTTGTGCTGCGGCAGAAAAGAGAGGCTGATGACCATTGTGAGTATGGCGGCTGTCAGTGTTTTCATATTCTGATCCCTCCCGGTTTATTCAAATTCAGCAGCCATGTCATCCTTAAATCCGACCGCATAAGTGAAGACAAAGCCCGCCGCGTAAGAGATGAAGAGACCGATGATATACAAAACGATTTGAGCCGGCTGTACGAGAAATGAGAGCGGAAGGCCGGAGACACCGATTGAAAAAGTAGCCACTTGAAAATGGGCTTGAAAAGCGCCGCCGATTCCCGCCCCTAAACACGCCGTCAAAAACGGCCGGCCGAGCGGGAGCGTGACGCCGAAGATGAGCGGCTCTCCGATTCCGAGCAGACCGGATGGAAGTCCGCCGCCGATCGCTCTTTTTAATGAGGCTTTTTTTGTTTTCATAAAGATGGCGAAGGCCGCGCCTACTTGACCCGCGCCTCCCATCGCGAGAATCGGAAGAAGCGGGTCATCTCCGATTGATCGGATTAATTCCAAATGTACGGGAGTCAAGCCCTGATGCAGGCCGGTGACGACAAGCGGCAGGAAGGCGGCTCCCAGTACAAACCCTGAGAGCACTCCCCCGACATTCAGCAGCGACAATAAACCTGATGTAATCAGATCAGAAATAAAACCGCCTGCAGGGATAAAAACGACATATGTCACCAGCCCGGTGATAAGTAAAGACAATGTAGGCGTGACGATAATGTCGATGGATTGATGGACGTACTTTCTGATAAACCGTTCGGTATAAGCGATAAAAACCGCAGCGAAAAGAACGCCGATTAATCCTCCCCTGCCAGGGAGCAGATTCTCTCCGAACAAACTGATATTGGCGATCTCAGGGTTAAGGATCAATATACCCGCAAGGCCGCCCATCTCGGGTGTCCCGCCGAATTCCTTCGCCGCATTGATGCCGACAAGGACGCCGAGGTAAGCGAACAAGCCTGAACCGATAACCGTTAAAATAAGTGCGATTTGAGATTCTTTCGGGAGCCAGCCGGCCTGAATGACGGCTTTCGTAATACCGGTGATTAAACCTGATGCAATGAGTGCGGGAATAAGGGGAATGAAGATGCTTGATATTTTTCTCAGAAACAATTTGATGGGTGTGGTGTTTTTTCTGTTGAGATCGGCTTTTTTCCGTGAGGCGGCTTCTTTTAAATCAATGTTTTTTCCGGATGGCATAAGTTTTGCGAAAGCGTCGGCGACATGATTGACGACACCCGTGCCGAGAATGATCTGCAGTGTTTCAGCTTCGACGACGCCTATTACCCCGTCAAGCCGTTTCAGCGCCTCAATATCCGTTTTGTCCCGATCTAAAGGTGTAATCCTCAGGCGTGTCATACAGTGGGTAAAGCCTGAAATATTCGATGAACCGCCGCAATTGTCCAGGATATCTTTGGCCAGTGACTGATAAAATGCCTCTTTGCTCATGGAGATCCTCCTTTTTCCGTACGATTTTTCCCGGGGAGCTATGCCTGAAACGCGTCCTAAAAGCGCCTGCGCCGAACATGAAAACGGCGCGGGCTCGTAAAAGCACATTATTTTTCACCAAAGAACGATCAGCGTTCTTTTTCTCTTGAAACGTGCTGTTCAATGGCTTTATCAATGAATCCTTCTGATTCTTTGAGCAGTGCCTTCGCGTGTGTTTCGTCCGAATTCGTCTTCAGCATGACGATTGCCGTTTTGACATGGCTGCCTGCGGCCTCAAGCGTTTCTTTTGCCTTGTCGTACGGAACGCCAGTGACGCTTTGGATAATGCCGATGGCGCGTTCTTTCAATTTTTCGTTGCTGACATGAACGTCCACCATTAAATTTTCGTACACTTTGCCGCTTTTAATCATCACGGCCGTGGAAATCATGTTCAGAATCATTTTATGTGCCGTCGCGGCTTTCATTCGTGTTGACCCTGTAATCACTTCGGGGCCGACAATGACTTCAATGCTGTGATCGGCAAAGGTGCTGATCAATGAGTCCTTATTGCATGTGAGCGCGACGGTTTTGGCGCCGATTGTTTTTGCATATTTCAGCGCACCGGCCGCATACGGCGTGCGCCCGCTTGCCGCGATGGCGATCACGGTGTCTTCTGCGGTAAGCCCGATCGTTTTGAGATCGAGAGCGCCGGTTTCCTCGCTGTCTTCTATACCTTCAGCCGCTTGCAAAAAGGCGTCTGCCCCTCCGGCCATCAGACCGATGACGGTGTCGGGACTTACGCTGTATGTAGGCGGGCATTCAACCGCATCCAGTACACCGAGTCTGCCGCTTGTGCCCGCTCCCGCATAAATCAGCCTGCCGTTTCGCCGTAAGGACTGATGGGCGAATTGAACGGCAATCTGAATATCGGGCAGCACCTGCTGAACGGCTTCAGCCACTTTGAAATCCTCTTCGTTAATGATGCGGAGAATTTCCATCGTGTCTGCCTGATGGATTGAAGCGGTCTGCGGGTTTCTGGTTTCTGTGGTCAATCTGTGAATGTTAAGCCGGTCTGTCATGATTGTACCCTCCCAAGTCGTTAATACTTGAAGTATATGGGCTTCTGAATAGATGTTTCAAGAAAAATCGGCAGGGATGAGATGAATAATCAAGCGCTTTCACAAAAAATGATGCAGAATGTGCTGTTCACCGATCGGGCCGATCCTGCGCCGCCCTTTGTCAATAAAACCGGAAGACCGGTACAGGTTCTTTGCACGTTGATTGCGATGGTTTACAGCAAGCACGATTTCATCACACCAAGGAAAATAATTTGCGACAAAAGCGGGGAGCTGCAGCATCGCTTGTTTGGCATAACCTTTTCCCTGATGCGGCGCATGTAATGACAGCGCACTCAGCAAAATGGCAGACACATTGTTCGAATACGGGGCAATGGTTTCTTTTGAGGTATGTAAAATAAAAAAACCGACGGGACGGTCTTCTTTTAAAATGACTGTCGGGTAGCGATCCCGGATGACAAGCGCCTGCGGCAGGACATCTATCGGCAGAGCTGTGAACTTTTTATCTTCTTCACTCAGCACAAACCCGTTCAGCCCGTCTGCATGCTCCGGTTTATAAAAGGACAGGGCTACATCCATGATATCTACTCTCCTTTTTTATAATTGATCCAATTCATCTTCTGATAGAACACGGCAGCCTGCCCGTTTTAAAAGAGCGGAAGTGATGCCGTCTCCGAGTATTTTTTTCCTGAGAAAGTGCCGTCATAGATAAAGCTGCTGCCGCAGGACGGACTGTTTTCTTTAAGGATGACCGTTGCGGCGCCTATTTCTTTTGCGTATGCTAACGTTTTTTCCGCGCCGTCCATATATAAAGCTGTAACGTCTTCGCCTGATGCCGTTACGATTCTTGCCGTTCCGTTCAGCACGTCTTCACCCGTGCCGCCGATGATTTCCGCCGGTTCGCGGGGAGTGGTGAAGCCGCCCAAAAGTTCGGGGCAGACCATAACAGCTTTCTTTTCTTCTACGAGTCTGCGGATTTTTTCCGAAGCGGCGTGAGAGCCGTTATATCTGCATTCGATACCGCCGAGACAAGAGCTGACTAAGATCATCTGTGTCCATTCCCTTCAATATTTTGATACTTTCATCATAAATGAAATAAGAGAGGAGGGATGAGTTTTTCAGTTAAAAAACGGGTAAAAAGTTTGAAAATAAAAAAATAATTTTTCTCTTTACAAATGGGGTACAACCTGTATATAATAACTTTTGTCAGCTCGACGCGGACACAACGGCCCGTTGGTCAAGCGGTTAAGACACCGCCCTTTCACGGCGGTAACACGGGTTCGAATCCCGTACGGGTCATATGGAGGATTAGCTCAGCTGGGAGAGCATCTGCCTTACAAGCAGAGGGTCGGCGGTTCGAGCCCGTCATCCTCCACCATATTTGCCGGTCTAGCTCAATTGGTAGAGCAACTGACTTGTAATCAGTAGGTTGGGGGTTCAAGTCCTCTGGCCGGCACTGTTTTCCAAAAAATACGGAGGGGTAGCGAAGTGGCTAAACGCGGCGGACTGTAAATCCGCTCCCTCAGGGTTCGGCAGTTCGAATCTGCCCCCCTCCACCATTTTTTGGGCTATAGCCAAGCGGTAAGGCAACGGACTTTGACTCCGTCATGCGTTGGTTCGAATCCAGCTAGCCCAGTATCAGACACCTTTTGCATAAAGGTGTCTTTTTTTTATCAGCATTTTGTTTCGATTTTTGATTGTTCATCAGATATACTATTTTTAAGCTGCTGTTAAGGCAGTATATTCTGTATTTTCCATCTACACCCTGCCTGAAATTTGGTAAAATAAATGTAATAAAAAAATGAAACCTTTTAAAACAATCAACGTATAGATACAGACCGGTGAAGGGCAGAGGTAAGATAAAACATGGAAAACCTGATTAAAAAAAGAATCAAGCAAGTCAAAAAAGGCGATCAAAATGCGTTTGCAGAAATCGTTGACCTTTATAAAGATAAGATTTACCAGCTTTGCTACCGCATGCTCGGCAATGTTCACGAAGCGGAAGATATTGCGCAGGAAGCTTTTATCAGAGCGTATGTCAATATCGACAGTTTCGATATCAACAGAAAGTTTTCAACGTGGCTTTACAGAATTGCGACCAACCTGACCATTGACCGCATCCGCAAGAAAAAGCCTGATTACTATCTGGACGCAGAAGTAGCGGGAGCAGAAGGGCTGACGATGTATTCGCAGATCGCCGCGGACGGGGTTCTCCCTGAAGACGCCGTATTGTCATTGGAGCTGTCGGACACAATTCAGAAAAAGATTTTAAAGCTGCCGGACAAGTACAGAACAGTTATTGTATTAAAGTATATTGACGAACTCTCTTTAATTGAAATCGGGGAGATTCTGAATATCCCTGTCGGCACCGTCAAGACAAGGATACACAGAGGCAGAGAGGCTCTTAGAAAACAATTGAGGGATCTTTAAGTGGGGTGATGAAATGAGCTGTCCTGAACAGATTGTGCAGCTTATGCATAAGCATCTTGATGGAGATATCCTTCCTGAAGATGAAAACGTATTAAAACAACATTTGCAGTCATGCGGGAATTGCAAACGGCATTTTCATGAAATGGAGAAATCCGTAGCACTCGTCCGAAGCACATCGCATGTCACGGCCCCTGCTGATTTTACTGCCAAAGTTATGGCGAATCTTCCAAAAGAGAAAAAACGCGCTTCTGTAAAACGATGGATCAAAACTCATCCGATGATTGCAGCCGCAGCGGTTTTTGTGATTTTAATGGGCGGCGGTTTTTTCAACAGCTGGCATAATGACCACAATTTCAGTGTGTCCAAACAGCCGAACCTTGTCGTGCAGAATCACACGGTCACCGTCCCTGAAGGCGAGACCGTAAAGGGCGATGTCACAGTAAAAAACGGCAAGCTGTTCATTGAAGGAAAAGTCGACGGCAATGTGACCGTCGTCAACGGAGAAAAATACATGGCCTCAGCCGGACAAGTCACCGGGCAGATTGAAGAGATTAACCAATTGTTTGACTGGGTCTGGTACGAACTGAAATCGGCGGGCCAGGGCGTCGTAAGCGCTTTGGACCCGAATGAAGATGAGTAAAGCGTATAATCGCTTTACTCTTTTTTTATGCATCGCCGTGCTGGCCCATTTCACTTGAGAAATCAAAATGTGGTATAATGAGCACGCTATATGATGTACATATTGCTCATGCAGCACAATTCATAACGGAAAAAACGAAATGACTGAATTCTTGGAGGACGAGGAAATGGCTTTTGAGGACATCCCATTTTTGCAATACCTCGGCAATGCCGTTGATATTCTCCTTGTTTGGTATGTGATATATAAATTAATCATGGTCATACGCGGGACGAAGGCGGTTCAGCTTTTAAAAGGAATCGTCGTCATCGTATTGGTCCGAATGGCCAGTTCATATTTGGGACTCAGCACGCTTCAGTGGCTGATGGACCAAGCGATAACATGGGGATTTTTAGCGATCATCATTATATTCCAGCCTGAGCTGAGACGGGCGCTTGAACAGCTCGGACGGGGCCGGTTCTTTTCCAGGAGCGGAACCCCCGTGGAGGAAGCGCAGCATAAGACAATTGAAGCGATTACAAAATCGATCAGCTACATGGCGAAACGCCGCATCGGCGCACTCATCGCCATTGAGCGCGATACGGGAATGGGCGATTATATTGAGACGGGCATCCCGCTTAATGCGCAGGTCAGCTCGGAGCTTTTGATTAATATCTTCATCCCGAATACACCGCTGCATGATGGAGCGGTCATTATGAAAAATAACGAGATTGCGGCGGCAGCCTGTTATCTGCCGCTTTCTGAAAGCCCGTTTATTTCAAAGGAGCTGGGGACACGTCACAGAGCGGCTGTCGGCATCAGTGAAGTGACGGACAGCTTAACCATTATTGTATCTGAAGAGACGGGCGCCATCAGTGTGGCCAAAAACGGAGACCTTCACAGAGAATTGACGGAAGAAGAACTGAAAGAAATGCTTGAAGCCGAGTTTAAGAAGAACGCCAGAGACACTTCTTCTAACCGCTGGTACTGGAGGGGCAAGAAAAATGGATAAATTCTTAAACAACCGCTGGGCTGTAAAGATCATTGCATTGCTCTTGGCGCTGCTGCTTTACGTTGCGGTTAACAACAACCAGGCGCCGACTCCGAAAAAGCCGGGGGAATCCTTTTTTCCGACATCAACGACTGACGAGGCTACGCTTACTGATATTCCTGTAAAAGCATACTATGATGAAGCGAACTATGTCGTCACCGGCGTGCCCCAGACCGTAAATGTCACGATTAAAGGCTCGACAAGCGCGGTGAAAAAGGCGAGACAGACGAAGAATTTTGAGATATACGCCGATATGAATAAGCTGAAAACCGGGACTCATAAGGTCGAATTGAAGGCGAAAAACGTATCGGACGGACTGACGATCTCCATTAACCCGTCAGTCACGACGGTTACGATTCAGGAAAAAACAGCTGAGAGTTTTCCCGTGGAAGTTGAATACTACAATAAAAGCAAAATGAAAAAGGGATATACCCCTCAGCAGCCGATTATCAGCCCGAAAAACGTGCAGATTACAGGGTCGAAAAATGTGATTGATAACATTTCACTTGTCAAAGCATCTGTGAACCTTGAAAATGCAAATGAGACCATTGAAAAGGAAGTGAAGGTGACCGTCTATGACAAAGACGGCAACGCACTTCCTGTTGATGTTGAACCGTCAGTCATTAAAGTGACGGTTCCCGTAGCCAGTCCGAGTAAAAAGCTTCCTTTCAAAATTGAAAGGAAGGGAAGTCTTCCGGACGGGGTGAGCGTTGCGAGCATTGACTCGAACCCGAGTGAGGTGACGGTTTACGGCCCGCAGGATGTGCTGGATTCACTTGAATTTATTGACGGCGTATCTCTTGATTTAGGCAAAATTGATAAAGATACCGATATCAATGCCGATATCCCGCTTCCTAAGGGTGTCACTAAGGTATCACCGGAAAAAATCACGCTTCATGTTAAAGTGGACAGTGAAGACAAAAAGGATTTTGACAATGTCGCAATCAAGACGGTCGGACTGGGAGGCTCACAGCAGATTGAGTTTCTCGACCCTGAATCGCAGGCGATAAATATTACGGCCAAAGGCTCTCCCGCCAACATTAAGGCGCTGAAAAAGTCGGACATTGAACTGTATGCCAATGTCTCGGACTTGGATGACGGAGAGCACTCTGTAAAGCTTGAAGTAAACGGCCCGCAAAACGTCACATGGTCCCTGTCAAAAGACACGGTTAAGATCAAGCTGACTTCTAGGAAAAACACAAGTTCAAATAAAAATGACGGCGGCTCCGCTGATTCCGGCAATAAGAACGGCACAAGCGGAGACGCAGACAAAGACAAGAGCAAGAACCGGGAAGACGACACTGACAGCGATCAGAATAAAAGTCAAAACCAGGATCAAAATCAAGACCAGGATGAAGACGGATCAAGCGCTGATTCTTCTTCAACAGAATGAAAAAGGAGCGATACAAAATGGGCAAGTATTTTGGAACAGATGGTGTAAGAGGTGTTGCCAACAGCGAGCTTACGCCAGAGCTGGCCTTTAAAGTGGGGCGTTTTGGCGGTTATGTCCTGACCAAAGATAAGCAGCGCCCGAAAGTGCTGATCGGCCGTGATACACGTATCTCCGGACATATGCTGGAGGGAGCCCTTGTCGCCGGACTTTTATCGATCGGAGCTGAAGTGATGCGCCTCGGCGTTATTTCTACGCCGGGGGTATCCTATTTAACGAAAGCCATGGATGCTGAGGCGGGCGTCATGATCTCCGCTTCTCACAACCCCGTACAGGATAACGGAATTAAATTTTTCGGAGGGGACGGCTTTAAGCTTTCTGATGAGCAGGAGGCCGAGATTGAACGTCTCATGGATGAACCGGAAGATAAGCTGCCGAGACCGACAGGCGCGGACCTCGGGCTTGTGAACGATTATTTTGAAGGCGTTCAAAAGTATCTGCAATTTTTAAAGCAGACGGCGGACGAAGATTTTACGGGCATTCATGTAGCGCTTGACTGCGCCCATGGTGCGACATCTTCCATTGCGACGCACCTTTTTGCCGATCTCGATGCTGACGTATCTACAATGGGGACGTCTCCGAACGGATTAAACATTAATGATGGCGTCGGTTCTACACACCCGGAAGCGCTGAGTGCTTTCGTCAAAGAAAAAACGCCGATATCGGCCTTGCGTTTGACGGAGACGGCGACCGCCTCATTGCCGTTGATGAAAAAGGAAACATCGTCGACGGCGATCAGATCATGTACATATGCGCGAAGTATTTGAAATCAGAAGGCCGTCTGAAGGATGATACCGTCGTATCGACCGTGATGAGCAACCTCGGTTTCTACAAAGCGCTTGAAAAAGAAGAAATCAAAAGCGTTCAAACGGCAGTCGGCGACCGCTATGTCGTAGAAGCGATGAAAAAAGACGGCTATAATGTCGGCGGCGAGCAGTCAGGGCACCTTATTTTCCTTGATTACAACACTACCGGCGACGGTCTTTTGTCCGCGATCATGCTTGTGAATACGCTGAAGGCGTCCGGCAAAACCCTTTCAGAACTTGCGGATGAAATGAAAAAATTCCCGCAGCTCTTAGTGAACGTGAAAGTGACGGATAAATATAAGGTAGAAGAAAACGCTAAGGTGAAGGCCGTTATTTCTGAAGTGGAAAAAGAAATGAACGGAGACGGCCGGATTTTAGTGCGCCCGTCAGGCACCGAACCGCTCGTACGCGTGATGGCGGAAGCGAGAACAAAAGAGCTTTGTGACGAATATGTCACAAAAATCGTGGATGTCGTGCGGACAGAAATGGGAGCGGAGTAGCGAAGTTTATAAGCAGAGAGCGAACAAGACAAGTGCGATCAGCATAAAATGATAGTAAACATGATGCCGGGGCGGCAAAAAATAATTGACCGTCCTTGGCACATGCTGTAAAATCAAGCTTGTTCAGCCTTTGTTTTTCACTTGCAGGAAAGGCGGGATTGTTTGCATCTTTTATAATTACAGCGCCCGAACTAAGCGCCCGAAAAACGGCTTAGTTGACGAGGATGGAGGTTATCGAATTTTCGGCGGATGCCTCCCGGCTGATTCATTTAGATCACAGCCGTAAGGATTTCTTCAAACCGGAGGGGCGACTCTCCGAACAAAGGGAAATCACATGATCTTCCAAAAAAACATGTGGGAGGGGACGATTGAAAGTCCCCTTGTAATTTGACTTTCTTCGTCTCCTTTTACACCTTTAGGAGGAAGAAAATATGTGTGGAATTGTAGGTTACATCGGTCAGCTTGATGCGAAAGAGATTTTGTTAAAAGGATTAGAGAAGCTTGAGTACCGCGGCTATGACTCTGCCGGTATCGCTGTGGCGAATGAGCAGGGCGTGCATGTGTACAAAGAAAAAGGCCGCATCGCCGACCTTCGTGAAGTGGTGGATCACACGGTTGAATCTCAAGCGGGAATCGGCCATACACGCTGGGCGACTCACGGCGAACCAAGCTTCCTGAACGCTCACCCGCATCAAAGCGCACTCGGCCGCTTTACACTTGTTCATAACGGTGTGATCGAGAACTATGTTCAGCTGAAGCGCGAATATCTTGAAAACGTTGAACTGAAAAGCGACACGGACACTGAAGTAGTCGTTCAAATGATCGAGCAATTTGTGGCGGGAGGACTCAGCACAGAAGAAGCGTTCCGCAAAACACTGACTCTGTTAAAAGGCTCTTACGCAATTGCATTATTTGACGGTGAAAACACAGACACCATTTACGTTGCAAAAAACAAAAGCCCTCTGTTAATCGGTCTTGGAGATACGTTTAACGTCGTGGCATCTGACGCGATGGCTATGCTTCAAGTAACGAATGAATACGTTGAGCTTTTGGACAAAGAAATGGTGATCGTGACAAAAGACGAAGCCGTGATTAAAAACCTTGACGGTGAAGTCATGACACGTGCGTCTTATATCGCTGAGCTTGACGCCAGTGATATCGAAAAAGGCACATACCCTCACTACATGTTAAAAGAAACGGATGAGCAGCCGCTTGTTATGCGCAAAATCATCCAAACGTATCAGGACGAAAACGGCAGACTGGCCGTGGCGGGCGATGTCGCTGACGCCGTGGCGGAAGCGGACCGCATTTATATCGTGGCTTGCGGAACGAGCTACCACGCCGGTCTTGTCGGGAAACAATATATTGAAATGTGGGCAAACGTACCGGTTGAAGTGCATGTAGCGAGTGAATTCTCTTACAACATGCCGCTTCTGTCTAAGAAGCCGCTCTTTATCTTCCTTTCTCAAAGCGGAGAAACAGCGGACAGCCGCGCTGTGCTTGTTCAAGTCAAAGCGCTGGGTCACAAAGCGCTGACGATTACAAACGTTCCGGGATCAACGCTTTCCCGTGAAGCGGATTACACATTGCTTCTGCACGCAGGCCCTGAGATCGCCGTGGCATCAACAAAAGCGTATACGGCTCAGATTGCCGTCCTCGCGATCGTTGCGTCCGTTGCAGCAGAACGCAACGGCGTTGATATCGGTTTTGATTTGGTCAAAGAATTAGGTATCGCGGCAAATGCCATGGAAGCTCTCTGCGACCAGAAGGACGAAATGGAAATGATTGCGCGTGAGTACCTGACTGTTTCAAGAAACGCTTTCTTCATCGGCCGCGGCCTTGACTACTTCGTATGTGTCGAAGGCGCCCTGAAGCTGAAAGAGATTTCTTACATCCAGGCGGAAGGCTTCGCCGGCGGCGAGCTGAAGCACGGAACAATCGCTCTGATTGAAGAAGGAACACCGGTCTTTGCGCTTGCGACACAAGAACACGTCAACCTGAGCATCCGCGGAAACGTGAAGGAAGTCGCAGCCCGCGGCGCCAACACTTGCATCATCTCGCTGAAAGGCTTAGAAGACGCAGACGACAGATTCATCCTGCCGGAAGTCAACCCTGCGCTTGCTCCGCTGGTTTCTGTTGTGCCATTGCAGCTGATCGCTTACTACGCTGCACTGCACCGCGGCTGTGACGTTGATAAACCGCGCAACCTTGCGAAGAGTGTGACTGTGGAATAGGAATAAATAATTCACGGTAAACTTAAAATATAGTCGGAAAGTTTGACCCCTCTGGTTTTAGATAAACCAGAGGGGTTTTTAGTATGAAAATAAGAAGTGTTCGCCTGTTGATAAACTGAAGAATTTTATATTTATAAAGAAATCCCCATATATATATTGAAAAGAAGTAACGCCTATTTTATAATATAAATATATTCCAGTTTAAACCCATAAATGTAACCATTAGTAAAGAATGGTAGCGATCAATTATTGGTTTTTGAATAAGTATTTGTTTGGTGTTTTATTCCCATGTCTGATTACTTTTTAGGACATACTTCACTCTTGAACGGGCTACTCAATTAGACAATAAATCTGTTATCTGATGAGACTACATATATAGATTATAGAATACACATTTTCTTTTCCAGCATGTAAGTCACCTCCAGCAGTTTTCATCATGAATATCCCATTATATAAACCTAATCAATCGATTACACTTCCATATTATGCTTAGAACTTTAAAATCCCTTTTGTATTTGCCGGCTCCTGATCCATTATGAATACCTAGACTAGATATGAAAATCACAACATTTTTGCAATAATCCGGTTCAATTCTTAAAAAAGTCCTGACAACAATGATAGGAGTGGAATGATGTCAAATCTTTTAGAAATCAGAAACATCAGCAAATCTTTTGGTCATAAAGCTGTTTTAAAGGATGTTACATTCAATGTGCCTGCCGGATCCATTGTCGGTTTTATCGGTGATAACGGCGCAGGCAAATCAACAACATTTAAAACGATATTAGGGTTAATCTCTCAAGATAGAGGAAAAGTGAAAATCTTTGGTGAGGAGAATCTGGATAAACATATAAAGTTTAAAGAAGATATTGGGGTCGTATTTGATGCGATGAATCTGCCCGCGCACCTTACGATAAAGCAGCTGAATCATGTATTTAAGAAACTATTCGACGCTTGGGACCAAGATCATTTTTACCGGTTGGTTCATTCTTTCTCTTTACCTATGGACAAAAAAGTGAATACATTCTCGCGCGGCATGTCAATGAAGTTATCCGTAGCTGTTGCTTTGTCGCATAATGCAAAATTATTACTTCTGGATGAAGCAACGGGAGGGCTTGATCCTTCTTCAAGAGATGATCTGTTAAATGAATTAAAAAGCTTTGTGAGTAAAAGCAACGGCGGTATTTTACTTTCATCGCACATTATGACTGATGTCGAGAAGATAGCCAGCCATATCATTATTATGAAAGATGGCGAAATTTTATTAAATGAAGAGAAAGATAAGGTTCTTGAAAGCTATACCGTTATAGATGTTGATGAAGGCCAATTGGCTGAGCTTGACGAAGATATCGTTCTAGCAAAAAGGAATCATGGATCTTATTGGAGTGTGCTTGTATCGGATCAACAGAAGTTGCCGAATGGCGTAACGGCCAACACCATTTCCATAGAAGAAATCAGCGTCTTTTTAACGAGGAGTGAAAACATTGAGAGGTCTGTTACTGACTAACTATTACTTGGTTTATCGGAGTTTCTTTGCATACACAGGGTTGGCCATATTGGTATCAGCAGTCATTTTTTATTTTGGGGATGCTTCAATGCATCGTTTTGTTGCTATGCTGATTATTTTGTTTGTCGTTATGCCCGCACTTGAGGTTATAAAGTATGAGAGCAAGTCTGGCTATGACAGGTATGTCCTGACTTTACCGGTCAGCAGAACAAATATTGTTCAAAGTCACTATTTCTTTTATCTTTTGATTGTTGTGATCGGAGCTGTAATATCTTATGGTATTTTCGTTGTATACAGCCTGGGTTCTGATGAACCAATTGACGGCATATTTAATATTGTCTCTTTTGGAACGTTCATCGTTCTCTTTGCCGGTGCAATCGTTTATCCTCTTCTCTACATGATAGGCCCGGAAAAATCCGATGCTATCGTGATTGGAGGGGCAATGGGGGGACTTTTTGCTACCTTTGGATTGCAAAGTGTCGTTGGGTATGTAGCAGAACAAGTACCGCTGTCATTTTTGCACATAAATCCTTCTTTATATGTCCCGATTATATATCTCATGATCGGCGTTATCTTATATATCATTTCATTTTTCATTGCCTCAGCTATATATCATAAAAAAGAATTTTAGCAGCGTGTTTAATGATTTTATGCTGTGACAACAGGATAAGGCATGGCACGGGCTCATAAATTCACTTTAACTCCAAGGAGACAGCCGCCCGCACAATGGGCGGCTGTTCTTCTAATTAAAACTGCGTTGTCACATCGTACTCATAATCAATCTTCAATTTCACATTTTTCATAGCCGATTTTGCTTGCGAGTGTGTTGTATTTAAAATTCCAGATGCTTGAGACTGAGAGGTTATCTTCCAGTGTGATATCGTAATTTCCTTGAGTGGAGCTGTTTGCGAGTGCGCGGTGCCACACTTTATTTTCTTCTGACATTATGCAGTGTCTTGTGTTTCCTTGACTTGGTATTTGAGTCGCGGCGGTGCTGATTCTTTTCACTATGGCGTCTTTTGGAATGCTTGTCTGTTTGGTTAAGTCGAGCCTGAGAACAGTTGAATCTGATCCATTCGGACTGAGGTTTGTATTTCCTTTATTTTCAGCCGTGCCGCTGAATGAGAAGGTCTCGCTTCCGGTTTTGATTCGATCGTAAATGGAGAGTGTAAAGTATATATCGTCAGTGTATGAGCCTCGGGACACTTTTACGTAGAACGTCTCGTTGTTTTCTTTCGCATCTGTAATGGCATAGATAAAAGGAAGCGGCGTATCAGGGTTTATCACTTCTGTGCCTTTACTGATCAGCACTTTGTTTTTATTATAAATTTCAAAACTCATTCCCTTGTATTCACTTCTTGTTGAGCTCCTGACATAGAGTCTTTCTCCCTTATTTGCCGTGAAAGTGAAGTACGATTCTTTTCCCCTTCCGGCAATATGGCAGTATCAATATTTTTATATTTCCAGTAGCCTACTGGATTGGCAGTTTCAAATGAGTGATTTCCTGTAATAGCGCTTATTTGTGATGAGTTCTTTTGAGACGCAGAGGCTGAAGGTGCAATCAATACGCCTGATAATACGATTGCACTGACAAATAGTATAGATATATACTTTTTCATGGAAAAATCCCCCTTTTTGACTACATCATACATAAAAACTCCCGTGATGTAAATATTTGTTATTTTAGGTTAAAATCAACTGGAAAACAGCCGATACAAACACTAGAACATTATCTCAAGCGGAGGTTAAAAACATGCGCCTAAACGCTCGTTATATAAAAAATCAAATAATGGCTCAGCAAGCGCTTCAGCGGTATTCTTCCAAAACAAATGTGAAAGATGCGGCAAAAGGGCCGGACAGCTTATTGATTCAGGCAAGCGGCACCCGCGATCTCAGCCAGGTGAATTATTCAAGGAGCGGTGTCACTGAGAAAGGGAGCAGTCTGTCCCGTTTATATCAATCCGCAAATCAGAAAACGATTACGGATAATGGGAATGAGACGGTAATAGACGCTAATAATCCGTATGAGTCTGAGAGTGATATTGCGAGCAAGATTCTTGATGAGAAATACAGCCGTATCAATGAAATCAATAAACGAAAACCAGATCCTTTGCATTATATTAAGGACAAATACCAGCGTGCCGATTCACCTTATTTCAGAAGTGATTTATCAGAATCGGAGCGTCAGGCTGCTTATCATAATGAAACGGAATGGCTGTTTAAGGGGAAAGCCCAGAGCTATGATTTCCGTGATGCGGCGTTTCGGGGTGAAACGCTCAACGGAGAGATTCAAGGAGAAAATGAAAAGGTGTTTCAGAGAGGGCAGGTCAATCAGCAAATCGGTGTGCTTTTTCATCGGAATCATATTCAGATTCCGGAGGGTGCGAATCTTACATTTACGATATCACCGATTGATTATCTGTTAAAAGTGAGCGGGATTGACGATAAAGAGCTCACTCAGCAGATTGAAGCCGTCTTAAACTCCGGGGAAAACAGCAAAGAGCTGTTTGCGCACATCATTCGCAGCCGGAGTGATGACTCCTCGCAGTTTACGCCGGAAACATATGAGAAATATCAAGTCGTTCGGGAAATGTATGAGGTGACCGGCTATCATCTGAAAGACTTGCAGATCGTGGACGGAAAGTACGTCACAGAAGACGGCCGTGACCTTTTAGACGTCTATAAGGAAGCGCTGCAGCACGATCCTTTGCTGAAACATACGGCGGCAGAAGCGGCCGCCCATTACGGACAGGGGCTCACGAAGCTTGCGAGAACGGGTTATGACGCCATTCCTGATTTGGTGCTGTCCATTGAGTATAAAAACGGATCTCTGCGTGATGCCGGTCAAAGCAGGCAATACGGATCTGGGGATACAGATTGGCTTTCTGAATGGAAACGGGAGCTGGGTGTGCGTATATAAAATGAGAAAAAAGCTGCCGTCAGCTTTTCTTTATGTGTTTTCTTAAAACTCCTCATACTCCGCCGGGTCTTGGCCGTTTATGCGTCCGTCGGGGCGGGTAAGCGAGTCGATGATGTTCATGTCGTTTTCATCAAGGGAGAAATCAAAAACAGAGATGTTTTCAAGCTGGCGCTCGGGCGATGCTGATTTTGGAATCGGGATGGCGCCCAGCTGGATATGCCAGCGCAAAATGACTTGAGAAATGGTTTTGCCGTATTTGTCCGCAATCTGTCCGAGTTTTTGATCGTTTAATACTTCACCGGCGCGGGATAACGGGCTCCATGATTCTGTCACGATGCCCCGTTCTTCGTGCCATTGGCGCTGCTGCTGCTGATTAAAAGCGGGATGCAGTTCAATTTGGTTGATGCCTGGCTTTATACCGGTTTCACGTTCGAGCCGTTCGATATGCTCAGGCAGGAAATTGCAGACGCCGATGGATCGGATCAGGCCCCATTTTTTCGCATCAATCAGTGCCTGCCATGCTTCCGTGTAGCGGTCTTGTTTCGGATTCGGCCAATGGACGAGATACAGGTCATAGTAGTCCAGACCGGCGCGGTATAAAGATTCTTGGATGGTTTGTACAGCTTTGTCATAGTCATGGTAGCGCCCGGGCAGCTTGGACGTCACGTATAGCTGTTCTCTCGGAACAGAGCTTCTGCGGATGGCTTCTCCGACCGTCCCTTCATTTTCATAGTTATAAGCGGTATCAATCAGACGGTAGCCGATATCAATGGCGCTGGTAATGGCATGAACGCCATTGTTTCCATTAAGAGCGTATGTACCGAAGCCGATCGCAGGAATGCTTGTCCCATCCAGCAGTTTCTTTTGCGGAATTGCTCCAGTCATCATTAAATCCCTCCTTGTTTTCTACTTTACCATTATTCTTACAAATGAAACATAATAATGGAAGGAAATGAGATGATCCGCACATGAAAAAAGCTGACGGAGAACCGCCGGCTTTAAATTTGAAACATCCATGCTACGACAGGGCCGAAGACCGACCCTAACACGGCGCAGAGCGTCATGGAAACAGAACTCATGGAGACCGTTAATTCTCCGTACTCCATTGCTTTTGAGGTGCCGAGCGCATGGGAGGCGCTCCCGAATGCAATTCCCTTCCCGAGTGAGCTGCGGATGCGGATCCACTTGAGAAGCAGCGGTCCTAAGATAACGCCGGAAAACCCTGCGATCATGACGAACACGACTGTCATGGAAGGGACACCGCCGATACCGGACGCAATCTGTATGGCGACAGGCGTCGTAATTGATTTTGGGATAATTGACAAAATCAAACTCCGGCTGATGCCGAACAGCTCTGCAAATAGCAGGCCGCTGACCATTCCGGAGAATAAACCGGCCAACACGCCGCCGATGATCGGAAACATATACTTGATTAACACCCGGCGCTGCTTATAAAGCGGGTATGCCAAAGCCACCACGGCGGGGCCGAGCAGTGAATTGATCCATTGTCCGCCGATCATATAGTCTTTATACGGAATATGAAAAACAAGCAGCACGGCGATAATGAAAATCGTAGTCGTCAAAACCGGTATGAGAAAGGGATATGGAAAGCGCACATATAATCTCACCATAGCCAGATAGGCGGCGGCCGTGAACAAAATTATAACGATTGCGATACATGCTTGCTGCACTTCTTTTTCTCCTTTCTCTGATTGGCTTTATGCTCTAACAGCTGGCTGGCGTACCCTGCGGCGATCATTGTGACGATGGTGCTCAGCACGATGATCAGAAACAGAGCAGCCCCGCTGGCGGAAAACAGTGACGGGTAATTGATGACGCCCGTCATGGCCGGAATGAATAAGAGCGGAAGAAAAGACAGCAAAAATCCGGCTCCGTCTTCAATCATTTTGACGGGAATGATCTTAACCGATAAACATATGATCAGCAGGATCAAACCGATGATGCTTCCGGGAATGGGCAGGTGAAAGAACTGCTGAACGGCTCCCCCGATAAAGGAAAATGCGAATAAAATAATGATTTGCAAGATGATGCGTATGACTTTCACGACAATGCTGTTCTTTGGAGAAGAGCAGCTTCCCCCTTTCTTGATGTTTCTATAAGTTTCTTTACTTTTGGCACATATATTTGTACTATACAAATATATGTATGCAAAATATTTCTATATGTTTTCTGAGTAAATGTGCATATGTTTGTATTATACAACTAATGTTGCTGTTGTCAATGTAAGGAGTGAGGCGTTTGTCAAAACAAGATCCGATTGAATTAATTGAATATGAGCTCACCACTTTTATCAGGAGAGCTGTTTATCTTGATAACTCCGACCGTAAAATCGGACATCTGGAAAGGGCTGCGTATTTGTTACTACGGCAGCTGGATGAATTCGGGCCTGCGCGTGTGAAGGAATTGGCCGAATCATTTAAGCTGGATATTTCTACATTGTCACGCCAGGCAGCGGCCTTGGAGTCGAAAGAGCTGATCCAGCGTTTTTCTGATCCTTCTGACGGGCGGGTCAGTCTGTTTGCGATTACGAAGCTTGGCAAACAGAGGTTAAAAGCTGATAAAAAGATGCGCCTTGAGCGGTATCATCGTATGCTTGACGATTGGTCCGGCGATGAAAAAGAAATGTTCGGCCGGCTTTTGCTGCGGCTGAATGAGGCATTTATCGATTAATGCATGATTTTTGCCGGGTTAAGCAGGATTATGGCGTATACAAGGGAGAATGGAAGAGAGTAAGGCTTTACGCCATTCTGCTTAGCAAAAATAATATTAATAGGGGGCGGAAAACGTTTCTCCTGGGAAATAATGTTTCTCGGAGGCTGCGGCATTTATTATCTCAATATTCATAATTCAATGAAAGTGAAAGCGCTTTATTTTTACTCCATTGGTTCAGAGTGCAAGGTGTTTGCCTGAAAAAAACAATTGTATTTTCCACGAAAATTTATTATGATGGAATAAGGAAATTGGAGATTATATAACGATAGGAAGATAGAATATTTCTAATATTGCGGGAAATGAAGATTGAGTTAGGTTCAACAGGTGCACCTTCTGCTTCATTATTTCACATATATCAGAGCTGTTAAGAGGAGGAAGCGAAGTGGCAAACAAAGAATTAAAGAGAGGCTTAGGCGCGCGTCATATACAGATGATTGCGCTGGGCGGCACGATCGGTGTCGGTTTATTCATGGGGTCATCCAGCACGATCGGATGGACAGGGCCGTCTGTCCTGCTGGCTTATGCGATCTCGGGTATCTTTATCTTTTTTATCATGCGTGCGATGGGCGAAATGCTCTATGTAGAGCCGAGTACAGGGTCGTTTGCGACATTCGGCCATAAGTATATACATCCGTTAGCCGGCTATATGACGGCGTGGAGCAACTGGTTTCAATGGGTGATCGTCGGGATGTCTGAAATTATCGCCGTCGGTTCGTATATGAAATATTGGTTTCCTGATCTGCCGGCATGGATTCCCGGCATTATCGCCATGGCCATTCTCGGTGCGGCGAATTTAATTTCAGTAAAATCTTTCGGAGAGTTTGAATTTTGGTTTGCCATGATCAAAATCGTCACCATTATTCTGATGATTGTGGCCGGAATCGGGATTATTTTCTTCGGTTTCGGTAACGGAGGGCATGCGATCGGATTATCTAATTTATGGTCGCACGGCGGTTTCTTTACAAATGGTTTTTCAGGATTTTTCTTTGCTTTGTCTTTGGTTGTTGCGGCCTATCAAGGGGTCGAGCTGATCGGAATTACGGCAGGGGAAGCGAAGGACCCGCAAAAAACGCTGCGAAGCGCGATTCAGAGCATTATCTGGCGGATTTTAATTTTCTACATCGGTGCGATTTTCGTGATCGTTACCGTATATCCGTGGAATGAGCTTCACTCACTCGGCAGTCCGTTTGTTTCGACATTTGCGAAAGTCGGGATTACGGCGGCGGCCGGTTTGATTAACTTTGTTGTGATTACCGCTGCGATGTCCGGATGCAACAGCGGGATATTCAGTGCGGGACGTATGCTTTATACGTTAGGCGTGAACGGACAGGCGCCGAAATTCTTTAAGAAAGTTTCTTCGAGCGGTGTGCCGATATTTGGTACGCTTGCGGTATTAATCGGACTTGTGATCGGTGTCGTGCTGAACTACATCGCGCCTCCGAAAATTTTTGTTTATGTGTACAGCGCGAGTGTGCTGCCGGGAATGATTCCGTGGTTCGTCATTTTAATCAGCCATCTCGGTTTCAGAAGAGCGAAGGGCGCTGAGCTTGATAAGCATCCGTTTAAAATGCCTTTTGCGCCGTTTACAAACTATTTGACGATCGCTTTCTTACTCATGGTATTGATCGGCATGTGGTTTAACAAAGATACGCGGATTTCTTTGGTTGTCGGGGTGATTTTCCTGGCGATTGTGACGGTCAGCTATTATGCGTTCGGTATCGGCAAGCGCATGCCTGGTGAAAAATCGAAAATAGAAGACGCTGTATAATTCAAAAAGACACCTCTCTTACAGGGGTGTCTTTTTCGGCTTGTCCGCGAGTGGTATACTGGTTAAAAAAAGCAGAACCGGGGGAAACATCGATGAGTCATTACCGTACGTTATTATTTGATATAGACAATACGCTGCTGGATTTTACCGCTTCAGAAACCGATGCTCTTCAAAAATTGTTTCAAGGTTCAAAGCTGGAGCTGACGGCAGAGGTGGAAGCCCGTTATAAAGCGTTAAATCAAGGGCTGTGGAAGGCGTTTGAAGAGGGGGAAATGACCCGCGATGAAGTGGTGAATACACGGTTTGCCCTTTTATTTAAAGAATACGGCCTCGAAGCCGACGGCGTGCTGATGAATCAGGCGTACCGCCAATACTTAGAAGAAGGGCACCAGATGATAGACGGAGCTTATGAGCTGATTGAACGGCTGAGTCCTTTATTTGATTTATACATCGTGACGAACGGCGTCTCAAGATCACAATATAAGCGGCTGGGCGACTCCGGTCTGTATCCGTTTTTTAAAGATGTGTTTGTATCTGAGGACACGGGTTTTCAAAAGCCGATGAAGGAATACTTTGATTATGTATTTGCGAGAATTCCCGGTTTTTCTGCCGGGCACGGTCTTATTATCGGCGATTCATTGAGCGCGGACATAAAAGGCGGTCAGATGGCGGGAATGGATACGTGCTGGTTTAATCCCGGAAAGAAAGCAAATGAGTCCGGGATCATCCCGACGTATGAAATTCATTCGCTTGATGAGCTGTATGATGTGCTGAACGTGGAGCGAAAAGCCGCCGCTCATCTGTAAGGAGAATACGATGAAGATTGCACATACGAAGTTACTGATCAGGGGTTTTGCATTACTATCAATCTTTCATGCGATTCTTCAGCTTCCTCCCGGCCGGGGGGAGCTGAAGGTTTTTTTGTCTGTGCTCGTGATGATGCTGACGGCTAATGACTGCCTGCGGCCGCTATATATGAAGAGAAGGCCGGCTGTATATCAAGGCTCTTTTCTCCTGAGCAACGTTATCGCGGGAGTTCTTTTGTACAATGTCTATAGTGTGGGGACACAGGCCGTAATGGTGCTTTTACTGGCGGAGGTGCTTATTACTGATCAGCAGATTCCGGCTGTTTTATTAACGGTGAATGCCGCCACATTTGCCGCAGCTTTATACGCCGGAGGAGCGGGTGTCAGTGATATCGTGCCGCCATACTTCATCATGTTTGCGGTGATTTATTTATATCGGAAAAACCTGCAGGAGAAGTCGAAGGTAGAATTGCTGAACCGAGAGCTGAAAACCGCTAATGACACACTGAAGGAATATTCAGACCGGATTGAGGAACTGGCTGTTACGAAAGAAAGAACAAGAATTGCGCAGGAGCTGCATGATTCGCTCGGTCATTATCTGGCTGCTCTGAAAATGAATTTAGAATTTGCCGGGAAGACAGCCGGGCATCAGCCGGACAAAGTGAAGCAGATCATTCATAAAGCGCATGATCTTACGAAAGAATCCATTTTAAAGCTTCGCCAGGCGGTTACGCTGCTGCAGGGCTCTTTGTCCGAGAGGGCGTTTGAGCAAGAGCTCCGTGACATTTTCAGTCATTTTCAAGAGGCGGGAGGCATTCGCTTCGAGCTGGAGACGGACGCGGCCATAGAAGCGGAACAGCCGGATGTGAAGCATTGTCTTTATCAATCCGTTCAGGAAACGATTACGAATGCGATAAAGCATGGACATGCTTCATATGTTTCTGTCCGGATTCAAAAAACCGAAATATGATATTGGCGCACATTCATAATAACGGCTCAGCCTGCGGAACGATCATAAAATCAAATGGTCTGAAAGGAATTGAGAAAAGAGCGGCCGCACTTGGCGGAGAGGCTGTTTTCTCTTCCGGGAAGGAAACGGGTTTTGACGTGAAAATAAGGATTCCATGCAAGGAGGAATAATCAAGTGAATGTCATGATTGCAGACGACCAGTCCATTGTGAGAGAGGGGCTGAAAATGATTCTGAGTCTTCACGAAGGAATTCAAATATCGGGAGAGGCTTCTTGCGGCGAAGAGGTTCTCCGGCTGCTTTCTCAAACCGAAACCGATGTGATTTTGATGGATATCAGAATGCCCGGTATGGACGGAATCGAAACGACAAAAGCGGTAAAAGCGCGATATCCTTCCGTAAAAGTCATCATTCTGACAACGTTTGAAGATGATCACTATATTTTTGCCGGGCTGAAAAGCGGAGCCGACGGCTATCTCTTGAAGGATGCTGATTCAGATGAAATTACCGCCTCCCTTCAAGCCGTTTATGAAGGGAAGATGATGCTGAATCCCAAAATCACGGTTTCCGTCGTAAAAGCGCTGAACAATATGGAGATCCCTGCGGTGCAGGAAGAGCCGCGGTCAAAGCTGAAGGAGATTCTCACGCCGAGAGAGCTTGATGTGGCGAAACACATTATGGAAGGCAAAAGCAATAAACGCATTGCCGCAGACTTATTTCTGACTGAAGGCACTGTGAAAAACTATGTATCCAGAATCCTCGATAAACTTGAAGTGTCAAACAGAACCGAGCTTACCTTATATTTGCAAAAATTGCTATAACCCCGCTTCACCCTCCTCTCTCCCTTTTTATCACTAAACATATGACGAAAGTAATACCCATATCGAGTACGAAAGTGAATAGAAAACAAGGATCGCCAAGAGTAGAATAAGTGCAGACATGACACAAGGAGTGCTGCACGAATGCTCGAATTAACGGATTTGACAAAAAAGTACGGCGATTTTACCGCTGTCAATCATATATCACTGCGCGTCGAAAAAGGAGAGATATTCGGTCTGCTGGGGCCAAACGGCGCCGGTAAATCAACAACGGTGTCGATGATCAGCACCGTGCTTCCGCCGACGGGCGGAACAATCTGTATTGACGGAGCCTCATTGCAGGAGCAGCCTGCGGCCATAAAAAAAGTGATGGGAGTCGTCCCGCAGGAAATCGCTTTATATCAAGCGTTAAGCGCAAAGGATAATTTGGCTTTTTTCGGAAGTCTGTACGGACTTTCCGGTAAGGAACTTTGTAAACGGGTTGATGAAGTGTTGGACATCATCGAATTACAGGAACAGCGAAATCAAAGGATATCTGAGTTTTCGGGCGGCATGAAAAGACGGGTGAATATCGGTGCCGCGCTAATGAATGAACCGAAACTATTCATTTTAGATGAACCGACCGTCGGAATTGATCCGCAATCCAGACACCACATTCTTGAAACCGTGAAGACGTTAAATCAAGAAAAAGGGATGACCGTCATCTACACGAGCCATTACATGGAAGAGGCCGAATACCTCTGTGAAAAAGCGGCGATCATGGATCACGGCTCAATCATTGCCTGCGGGACGAAAGACGAATTGAAGCAGTCAGCCAAAGCCTCTGATACCCTGACCGTGAATGCAGAGGGGCTGAATGATGATGCCGTTAAAAAAATCCGCCGCATTCCCGGTGTTGCCGAGGCTGCTGTCAGCCGGCAGACCATTACGATGCTCGTCTCTGCGGCAGATCGCAATATCCTTGATATTGCGGATGATATCAGGAAAACCGGTATCACCATTAAGGGCATTCATTTCGAGGAAGCCAATCTGGAAAGCATTTTCCTCCGGCTCACCGGCAAAACGCTGCGGGATTCATAGGGGGCGTCATGAAAATATTATTCAGGCTGATCTTATTAGATTTTCGGTTATTGGCCGGCGCAAAGTCTTTCTATATAAAACTGCTTCTGTTTCCGGCGCTGATGATTTTCATTTTAGGAACGGTTTTTCACGGCGATTCAAAAGTGAAGCCATTTCAGACTGCGTTTTATAATGCGGATCACGCGGAGAGTTCTTTGGGTGACCAATTAAAGAATGACGTGCTGAACCAAAACGATCTCATCCGTGTAAAAGATATAGGCAGTTACCAAGAAGGGAAACAGCTTGTCGAAAGCGGCAAAGTCTCCGTTTTTGTATACGTGCCGAAAGGCTTTGCAAAAGCGGCGGAACACAATGAAAAAACAAGTATCAAAGTCATCTCGGACCAACAAGGCTCTGTAAACGGAGACATTGTGGAAATGATGGCCGATTCGTTTGTCACCAGAGTAAAAGCGGAATTCAGCGAAGAAAAAGCGGTGCTCAAGCAGTCGGGACATCTGTCAAAGGGAGATGTCAGCAAAATCATCAGCGGCCTTTCGGGTGAACGTGGACAGACTGTCACCATTCCGAAACAGTCCGCAGGCAATCACGCGGCTCCGATTGATGCGATGCAGTATTATTCAATCGCAATGGTCGTCATGTTCTCCATTATGACCGCGTTTGCGCTCATTCACGGGATAGTGGAAGAGAGACAGCAGTACACGTTATTCAGAATCAAATCAATGCCTGTTTTACGTATCCAATACGTGGCGGGTAAGCTTTTGGGAATCATGTTTGCCATCCTGATGCAAATGGCTGCCGTCATCATCGCAAGCAGCATCTTATATCAGGTAAAATGGGGCAATTTGTTTGAAGTATTGCTGGTGACGATCGTTTATTCATTTGCGATCGGCAGTATTGTGCTCCTTTGGGGGGTTACTGCAAAAAACCACGAGACCGTCTCAAGCATGGCGGCTCCTATTCTGTATGGCTTCAGTTTTTTAGGCGGAAGTTTTATCGCAAAAGACGGCTTGCCTGACAGTTTGAAAATCGTGCAGGAGCTGATACCGAACGGCAAAGCGATCAACAGCTATATCAGTGTCACGCAGCATGCCGGTCTGAGCGGTATTGCGGCGGATTTGGCAGAGCTTGCCGCCATCGGCGCCGTGTTTTTATGTTTGACCGTCTGGGTGTTTAAACGGAAGGAGGCGGTTTCATGATGCAGCTGTTATTCATGATCAGACATCAGCTGAAACTGATGCTGCAAAATCGGGCTGCCATCTTTGCGACGATTTCCGCTCCGCTCCTTCTCACATATTTCTTTTCCTTTTCTGCGGAAGGCAGTCAGCAGAAGGAAGTATATGTAGCTGATGAGGATCAGAGCGCCTATTCAGCGCAATTTATGAAAATGATTCAGACAGCCGGCCATATAAAAGTCACGAAGGTCACGGAGGACGTATTAAAAACAAAGGTTAATCATCAGGATATATCCTTTGGATTGCTGATCGGCTCTCATTTTGAAGAGACATTATTTTCCGGAGATGAATTGAACGTTTCATTTATTCAGAATGAAGAAAAGGGTGATGCTGTTTTGACAGAGCAGCTGATTGTGCAGCAGGCGGGCGCGCTGAAAAAAATAGTCCGCGATGCAAAAGTGATATCCCGCACGCTGCACACCGATGGGAAGCAGGCGGCAGCTGATCTCTTGAAGGATATTCAGGGTCATTCCGCCGTCACCGTTGACCGCCATCACGTTTATGCAGGCGGGCAGGCGGCCGACAGACTCATCGGATTTTTAGTGATGTTTATCTGGTTCGTTGTAGTCCAAAGCCTGCGATCATTTATAGATGAACAAGAAAATCATACATATGACAGATTGCTGAGCACGCCCGTTTCCTATACGGCATATGCAATTTCTAAGTTTGCGGCGGCGTATCTTTTCGGACTTCTCCATATTATCGTGATTCTCGCTGCCGGAACATTCATGCTGCACATCCGTTTTGCTGATCATGTTTTTGCTGCTGGAGCGGTGCTTGCGGCCTGCTCGTTTGCGCTGACTGCTGTAACGATGGCCGTGATACCGTTCATGAAGAGCCAAAAGCAATTCACGTCGCTTGCTTCCGTTTTTATAGCTGTCACGGGTTTATTGGGAGGGGCTTTCTTCACATTAGACACGGCTCCGGAGTACATGCGGATGCTGTCATTGTTTACCCCTGAAAAATGGGCGATCGGCGCGTTTCAAAACAATGGCGGAGACAGCATGCAGATAGTGCCGCTGAGCCTGTTTCTTGCCGCCGGTGCAGCGTCATTGGTTTTATCACTCTATTTGATAAACCGTAATATGAAAAAACACAGTTAGGAGGATGGCTGCTTTGTATATGGCAGAAATCATCGGAATCATAGAAGTGCTCGCTGGAGCCGCAATGAACGTATGGATCGGCTGGCTCGGAAAAACCTTTTTCGGTAAGGATGACAGAAGTTCAAGAGTCGTGTTAAGAATCTGCGGCATCTTTCTCATAATCAATGGCGTTTCCAGAGCGTTTCATATCTAGTTCACAAAATATTCCGGACTCTTTTATAAAATGTAATCTTTTTCCTTGGGAATCATGTAAAATAGTATAGGATTCTACGAAAAGAATAAGAGGAGGAAGAAACATGAAAAAGAGACTCGTTTTGCTATTTGCCGCGGCCGCTGCTGCTTTGTTGCTTGTGAGCGGGTTGTGGGCTCCGTCAGCGTCTGCGGCGCCGGCCCCTGCTTTAACACAAATCCGTATTATCGGTGTGACGTCTGACGGTCAGAATTACCAATGGGAAAATATCGGGCCGAACCAAATCAGCGCATCAAAACCGATGAAGGGGACAACGGGTTATTTAGCCGTATATTTCCAAGGGTATCCGAACAATAACTCGATTCAAGCGTTTAACAACGGAACGAATATTACAAATCTTACGTCAAAAGCGCTGGAAGATGAATATACGAAAAACGGCAATATCGTTACAGGCTATATTAAATATTACAGCGTTCCTCTTTCTTATGTCAGTTCAGGAACGTTCTCTTTCTCCGCAACGGGACTGAACGGGCCGTACACGCCGTTAAGCAGCGGATTTTTCTCCATTCAGGTACAGAGTTAAAACAGCCGCCCGGTGCTTTCATGTATAGTTTTTCTCTCTTTCCGGGAAGCTATTCCTAAAGAAAAGGGAGGGCTTACATGATGGACAGGACACTTGGATATTTGCGCGAGTCGCTTTCGAACCACTTGGAGCATGATGTGTGCCGGGGGATTTATAAAAAGCTTCAGGTGAAGCATTATGCAAATGAAGGCGAGTTCGTGAAAGATCTAAATGATCTGGAAATGGATGCGCTGAATCAGGTGCTTGAAAAGGAAATCAAATATGCTGAGAACGAGCAGGATGAGAAGCGCACGATGGAATTGAATGAAGTATATGAGCTCCTGTTTTAAAAAGCCTCCCGGCGGCCGGGAGGCTTTTTATTGTTTCGGAAACAGTTTACAGAATCATCCAACCCTTTGTATAATGGATAGTTGTGAAAAACACAGACGGAGGAGAAACATGAACGAAATAAAAAAACAGACGGTTCTTGAGTTGTCATCGGTTGAAAAAGCTTTGGTTTTTCTGGTGCCGCCATTATTAGGGCTGGTCATCGGATGGTTTCTGCCGGTCATTGCGAAGTGGGCCGTAACATTGGATTGGCTGCCTTTTCACGGGCCGCTGGAAATAATCGCTTCCTTTCACGGATGGAAGGCTGCGGCTGCAACTGCCGTTATCGGCTTAATTGGGGGAGTGTGGCTGACGCAGGCAGCTTTTAAAGAAAGTCTTGTGGCAGTCGTGACGGACAGCGAGGTGTCCTTAACCATATATAATGAAGAAAGCGTGTTTTCGAAAGACAGCATTTCCGGTGTGTTTACGGATGGGAAGTATCTTGTCTTATTAGGCACTGAAGGACAGGAGCTTTTTCGGGAGAAGCTTGAGCCGGCGGTTGAAAAAGCGGCTGATGCGTTTCGCGCGCATGGGTATGTCTGGCTGGGGACGGAAGATCCTTTTAAAGAAGAATACAAACGGTGGGTGCCGGACACGCCGGATTTGGAGCCTGGGGCAAATGCTCTTTTAAAAGCGAGAGAAAAGGCGCTGAAAGAGGAGGAAAAGGCAGATGCGAAAGAGCTGAAAGCGGAAATATCCAAACTGGGCATTACCGTGCGGGAGAAAGGATCGCGCCAATATTGGCGGATCTATAAAACGCCGTCTGCATAAAAAAAGCTGCCGCCGTTTGATACGGCCGGGCAGCCCGGGAACAGATTATTTCTTCTTGTCATCATAATATTGAACCGGGTACATGGAGCCTTCGGATACCATTTTGTTATCTTCAATATCTTCGGGATGCGGGTTGCCTGCTTTGTTGACGGGGAATGATTCAATATCCTGCTTCCCGGAGAGCGATGTTTTCATATTGCGGATAAAGTTCATCACCTTTTGGCGGTTTGATTTATCTTTGAGCAGGTAGGAAGTCACTCCGACAGTCGACACGGCAAGTCCTGAAATGAGCAGTTTTTGTTTCACGATAAAAACTCCTTTCTATTTCTGGCTTGCAGTAGTTATTCCCGCTTAACGGCTGTTTAAACATCGGAAGGTTAATTTTGGCTTGCCGCTTTAATGCGATAAAGATTGACAAAACTATTTTCAGAATAATATTATAAATATATGATAGCGCTGGAGTCATATTTTAATTGAAAGGTGTTAACTTTATGAATCAATTACATCGCAGAATGGGAACGTTTGCACTCATGATGGTCGGACTTGGGTCGATGATTGGCTCCGGTTGGTTATTCGGGGCGTGGCGGGCGGCTCAGATTGCGGGACCTGCCGCAATTATTTCCTGGATTATCGGTATGATCGTTATTTTGTTTATCGCACTTTCTTACAGTGAATTGGGTTCAATGTTCCCGGAAGCCGGGGGAATGGTAAAATATACTCAATATTCTCATGGATCATTTATTGGATTTATCGCAGGATGGGCAAACTGGATTGCGATTGTTTCCGTTATTCCGGTGGAGGCGGTTGCGTCTGTTCAATATATGAGCTCATGGCCGTGGGACTGGGCAAAGTGGACAAGCAATCTCGTTCACAACGGCACACTTACGGGAGAGGGGCTCGGCTTCGCATCCGTATTACTGATTATTTACTTTTTACTGAATTTTTGGACAGTTAACTTATTTTCAAAAGCGAATTCATTGATTACCATATTTAAAATCATTATTCCGGGGCTGACAATCGGAGCGCTGCTGTTTACCGGTTTTCACGGCGGAAACTTCACATCCGGTTCAAGCATTGCGCCGAACGGCTGGGCAAGCGTGCTGACGGCGGTGGCCACATCAGGTATCGTATTTGCGTTTAACGGGTTTCAAAGCCCGATTAACATGGCCGGCGAAGCAAAAAATCCCGGCAAATCGATTCCGATTGCGGTTGTCGGTTCGCTGCTGGTCGCAACCGTCATTTACGTCCTATTGCAAATCGCATTTATCGGGGCGGTTGAACCTTCCATGATCGTTCACGGCTGGAGTCACCTGAACTTCAACTCTCCATTTGCCGATTTGGCGATCGCATTGAATATCAACTGGCTTGTCATTATTCTTTATGCGGACGCGTTCGTATCTCCGTCAGGAACGGGTATCACTTATACCGCTACGACGTCCCGCATGATTTACGGCATGGAAAAAAATAAATATATGCCGAGCATTTTCGGAAAGCTTCATCCGCTGTACGGCGTGCCGCGCCAAGCGATGATTTTCAATCTGATCGTATCGTTTATCTTTTTGTTTTTATTCAGAGGATGGGGCGTGCTTGCTGAAATCATTTCCGTTGCGACGCTGATTTCTTATATCACGGGTCCCGTGACGGTGATGACGCTGCGGCGGACGGCGGCGGATTTGTACCGGCCTCTCCGTCTGAAAGGCCTGAGCGTGGTTGCACCGCTCGGCTTCGTGTTCGCGTCTCTCGTGCTGTATTGGGCGCGCTGGCCGTTAACAGGGCAGGTGCTGTTTATCATTTTGATCGGCCTTCCGATTTATTTCTACTACCAAGCGAAAGCGAAGTGGAAAGGATTCCGCAGAAACTTTAAAGGCGGCGTCTGGATGGTTGTCTATCTGCTCAGCATGATGGTCATTTCATGGCTCGGAAGTGAAAAATTCGGCGGTCTGAACATCATTCCGTACGGATGGGATATGGGGCTGATCGCAATCGTTGCCCTTGCCTTCTATGCGTGGGCGCTGAAGAGCGGATTCAAGACTGAGTATTTGAAAGACGCCAAAGCAATCAACGACCAATTAAAAGGCGGACAGGCGGAAGCCGCTGCCGGAAAAGAATAATGATTGATACAAACCTTGCGGTACATTTCCCGCAAGGTTTTTTAATCGGGCAAAAAACATGGTTCGGCATCATCCCCGAACCCATGCTGGCTCGATACAGGCTGACGATGAATGAGCAAGCCTAACGACAGGCAACCAAGGCCAGTATTCTTTTTTTCTCATGATTTCTCCGCCTTATCAATAACTGTCTCCCATATTAAACAATGAATGTAAAAGATATGTTGGGCAACTATCAACTATTAATCTTTTATATTTCTTTCTTCTCCGTAACTTTCTCCGTTTTCCTTTACTCCAAGTCAAAGTTTTTGAGACAAGACAAATAATTAACCGCAGAGAAAATACAGTACGTAAGTCGTGTTTACAATAAATGTATAATCAATTAAAATATAGGAGAATAAATAAATAGTTGGAGGTAATAAGTATGAAAATGCGAAAATTTTTTGCAACATTATGCATCGTTACTCCCTTAGTATTTGGAGGTTTTACGAGTGTTAAGGCTGTAGACTCGTATAATTCAGAAACAGTAAACTACATATTGAAAATGAATCCGAATCTGTCGAAAAAAGAATTAATTGAATCTGTTAATGATCTAGTTAAACAAGATAATAAAACATCTAATGAGATCTTAGAGGAAATTAAAACTGAATTAAAGAAGCAAGAAAAGCTAGATAAAGAAGAAGATAAAAGTAATAGAATGAGCACAATGGGCAAGAATAGCGGGCCGAAAATTATAGGATCAAGCTCTAAAGGTAATGTTTACTATACACCTGCATCTACTTTTGGGCTTCCGCATGGACATGTCGGTATGTACTATAAGGGAAATCAAATTGTCGAATCGGTCCCTAAAAAAGGTGTTCGTGCAATAGCTTCCTCGAAACGTAAGGTCGAAAAAAATGCTGTAATTCAAAATGTGAAAGTTTCTAGTTCTAAAAAAATAATTCAGTAAATTGGGGTTACAGCAGGGTTGGGAAGGATGGTTATTCATATAATTTTGCAACAAATAGAAAATCGAGTCATTATGGTGATAAAAACTGTTCAAAACTATTATGGTCAGCTTTTAAGCTAAAGGCTGGTATAGATATGGATAAAGATAAAGGTCTGGGTGTCTATCCAAGAGACATCAGAGATTCCAATTATACAAAAACTATTAAAACATTTTGATGAATTATTTTCACTCCCTAAGTTTATTTAGGGAGTCATATTATTTTAAGGAGTGAGATTATATTTGAACAAGATTAAGTGGCTTATTATAATTGGGGTCATAGTATTTATTGGTATATTTATATGTATCGGAACATTTAAATATACTAATTCAGTTTCTGATGTTAAACAAACTGAAACAGAAAAAGAAAAGAATTTCTTGAATGATAAAATTGCAGCTATATATTATTCAGCAACAATAGATTACCCTAAAGATGGGAGTTACACTGTATATATTGATGAAAAAGGAGCAGCAACAGCTGTAAAAGGAGATGCTATTGAGGTTGGAACCATTGCACAAGATGAAAAAAACATAGTTAGACAGGACAAAAAAGAAGTATATATGATAGGCGATAGCTTTAAGAAATTCCCGATGCAACATCAAGTACATACAAGTTATGGGCAGTCATCGGGCCATTTAATAAAAGGAAATATCTTTTATTTTTTGAATAATCAAGAAGTTGGTAAAAACCATTATAATAGCTTAATCAGATGGGGTAACAGCAATGGATTTCATGAAAAAATTATTCCGGGTTTCTATACAAGTACCGGTAATGACGGTGAATATATTTACGTGATAAATGAAGATTCTTCAATCAAAACACCGACTTTCCAGGATGTTAAAATAGATAAAGATAAAGTTACAGTAGGGAAAGGAACAACAATTCCTATATTAAATGAAGAAAATTGGAGTGTTTATTCACAGATAATAGTTAAAAAAAGCTCAGCCTTTTTTATACTATATAACCAAACGGATAAATCAAACAAAGTACAATTCAAAGTAGCAAAAATTGATTTAAAGCATAATAAGTTTAAAGGTGCATATCCTTTAGGCAGTTATCATATCCCTGATGAAATTTCTCAGCTGGCTATTCCTCTTTCCACTAATAACTTTTTTGTAAAAAATGACACTTTATATCATTTGGCAGCTAATTCAATACTTTATACTTTCGATCTGAAAAGTATGAAGCCGAAGAAAAAACTCCCATTACATAGGTCAACAAAATTTGAAAACCAAGCAAAATTCACTTATTTTGACGAGTCTGAAATTTTCTTGTTAGAAATAAGCAAGGGCGGGAAATATGTGATTAATTCTTACTCTTATAAAAACGGAAAAAATTAAAATCTACTCCTATCAGAGGACTTGAAAAAATTATTAACAATACCCATGTTTCTGAATATGACTTTTTTATGATTAAGAAAAACAAAGAAGTATGGAGTGATTAGATATAAATGGCTAGACAGCTGAGTGAGTATACTTAAGGGGAAATTAAATTCACAAAGGAGAATAATAATGGATGAGCTAGATATTGCTTTTGGTATTTTACCACTTTCTATTATTGTCTTATCGATTATATTCACGTATATTTTCAAAAAAGTGTATATAATGCCGCTTGTCAGCATAGTTGTTTCTGTCATACTAATGTTTACTGTTTTTAATCTATCTTTCTGGGGATGGGTTGTTGTCTATGGTTTAGTATCACTAATATTATCATATATTACAAATAGTATAAGAAAGAAAATAGATAATAGAAATAAATAATTATATTCCTTTGATTAAAAAGGTATCACAAGTAATTCATCATTACTGTGATACCTTTTTACAATTAAGGTGAATCTCAGCCTAATAATAACATGCCCCGCCCGCTATATAACCCATGATGGCGTTTGCATTATCGGGCAAAAAAACATGGGTTCGGCATCATCCCCGAACCCATGCTGGCTTTATGATTTGTATTCTTTTTTAACCTTTTGGAATATATCCGCATAGTTGGTAAACACACCGGTTACGCCCCAATTCAGCAGACGGCGCATGTCCGTCTCGCTGTTCACGGTGTAAGGATGAAGCAGAAGGCCGTGGCTGCGAATGTTTCGGACATTTTGAGCGTTCAGCGCTTTGTAATCCGGTCCGATTCCGACGGCATATGTTTTGATGTCCGTTAAATCTGCGTCAGTCATTGACGTCATCTGTTCCGCTTCAAGCAATTGGACGGCGGGAAGTTTCGGATCGAGCTGTTTGATTTTCAGAAGGCTGTCCCTGCTGAAAGACTGAATGATAACTTGTCCAAGTTTCGCATGCTTTCCTGCCAATTTATATTTTTTCAGTGAAGCGATCAGTTTTTCTTCCATACCCGGATATGTTTCGGGCGCCTTTGTTTCAATATAATAGTTTGCATGTCTGCCGAACCGTTTTAACACGTCATCAAGTGTGGGAACGCGAAGTCCGGCGTATTGCGGTTTTGCTTTTTCCGGATAGGCCTTATTGAACCAAGAACCGGCGTCGAGCTTTTGAATCTCGGCTAATGTATGATCCTTCACCCAGCCTTGTCCGTTTGTGGTGCGGTCCAGCTTTTCATCATGCATGACGATCAGCTTGCCGTCTTTTGTCATTTGTAAATCCAGCTCAATATAGTCAGCCTTCATTTTTTGCGCAGTTTCATAAGAAAGGATCGTGTGCTCCGGGACATACCCCGAAGCACCGCGATGGGCAATGGTCAAAATTCTGTCAGGAGACAAGAGGTTTCCTTTTCCCGCCGCCGATACAGGCGTGACGATGAATGACAATAAACCGAGTGAAAGCAATACCAAAGCAAACAACTTATGTTTCCGCATGTTTTCTTCCCCCTTAAAAATCAATATCTGTCTCTAGTGTAGAAAATCGTTGTAAATGCTGTACTGCAAAAATATTAATCTTTTATGTTGTTTTCTTACACATGCTCCGCCCGCTTGCCTGTATTCCACGTCATAGCCAAGAAGACGATGGACAGCACACATGAGGAGATAAGCATGATAAAGCCGCCGTTCCAGTCAAACCGGTCTACGACATAACCCATAATGGCGTTGGCGAAAGCAGAGCCTCCGATGTAGCCGAAGAACCCGGTTAAGCCGGCTGCCGTTCCCGCCGCTTTTTTAGGCGCAAGGTCAATGGCCTGAAGTCCGATCAGCATGACAGGCCCATAGATTAAGAATCCGATGCTGATCAGCGCGATATTATCGATGAGCGGATGACCGGCAGGGTTAAGCCAGTAGACCAATACAGCGATAAATACGCCGGCCATGAACAGCACGCCGGCCGGTGCGCGGCGGCTTTTAAAAAATCGGTCGCTGATCCAGCCGCACAAAATCGTTCCCGGAATTCCCGCATATTCATAAAGGAAATAAGACCATCTGGAGTCTTCAGGAGAGAACCCTTTCGCTTCCGTCAAATAAGTCGGCGCCCAGTCAACGACACCGTAACGCACGAAATAAACAAAGACATTGGCAAATGCGATATACCACAGAAATTTATTATTCAGCACGTATTTGAAAAGAATTTCTTTGGTCGTCATCTCTTTTTCCTGGTCTTTGAACGCATGTTTCGGATAGTCATTCCGGTATTCTTCAATCGGCGGAAGCCCGCAGGATTGCGGCGTGTCCCGAACGAGAAGAACAATCACAAATGAAATGACGATGGCGATAATCGCCGGAAAGAAAAATACGCTTTTCCAAGTAACAAACATGGCGATGCCGAGAGTCACGAGCGGGGCGAGAATACCTCCGCCTATGTTATGGGCGACATTCCATATCGACATTTTCGTTCCGCGTTCACTGATGGAAAACCAATGAGCCATCGTCCGTCCGCAAGGCGGCCAGCCCATTCCTTGAAACCATCCGTTAATAAACATAAAAATGAACATAATCGTCACGCTTGACGTGACCCATGGCATGGAAACAAATAAAATGTTGACGACACCTGACAAAAACAGACCTGTCGCAAGGAAATACCTCGGGTTGCAGCGGTCAGACACCATCCCCATAATAAATTTGCTGAAGCCGTAAGCGATTGATACGGCCGCAAGCACCAAGCCAAGTTCCCCTTTTGAAAACCCTTGTTCCTGAAAATAAGGAATAGCGAAGGCAAAGTTTTTGCGAAGTAAATAATACCCGGCATACCCGATGAAAATCCCCAAAAATACCTGCAGCCTCAGCCGTTTATAGGCCGCATCCGTCTTTGAATCATCCAATCTCTCAATATGCGGAGCCGGCTTGAACAATTGAAACATCATATCCTCCCCTTTGCTGAACGTCTATCATGATGTATGTATGACTCCTTTCCTTGAAAATGACAAAAAGAACCAGAAATCACCCTTATGAAAGGGCGGGGTTTCCTGGTTCTCCTCATCTCCATCCAAAAATCATTAACTTGTATATGATAGCGCTTTCTTAAATTACCACAGTCTGACGTGGATGTAAACGCTTTAAGGAAAGTTTTCATTTTTTTGAATAAATAACCGGAGGGAATATCAGCCGGAGCGCGAAAGATTTGAGGTACTCGATTTTGTACTCAGGCATAAGATGTGTTAGGCCGAACTAAGAAAAGCGAAGGGAGTGCATCTGTTGATTGATGAATTGGATTTTGCGTTCGGTGTTCTGCCGCTTTGTATCATCATTCTGTCAGTCGCCGGAACGTACCTGTTTAAAAACGCGTTCATTATGCCGGCTGCCGCTTTGGCCGTTTGCCTTATATGCACCTTTACCATATTGAATTTCTCGTTTATCGGGTGGGCCGTCGTGTACACGCTCGTCTCTTTCGCGTTATCGCATATTACGATGGTGGTGATCAGCCAAAATAAAAATAGGATCGGCGGCAGCCGATCCAGCTATCAAAAGCAGAGAACACATCTCTGCTTTGTTTTATTTATGAATGTGCAGGAATTCCTTGATGACCGCGGTCTGTTCTTCTTTCGGATAGCTTCTGTACAGATGGCTGGCTAAGCGGACGGGGTCACCGAAGAAGTACCGCTCATATTGTGTCTGCCTTGTTCCAAAGGGGCTCATGGTCAAATCCCATGCGAGGCGGAACACTTTTACCCGGTCTTCAGCGTTCAATTCGGCCGCCTGCAAATATTGGTCAAGGTCTCCTCTGATGTCGGAACGGAACGCTTTTTCAGTCGGCAAAGTCACCATTCCGCTTGCCCCGATCAGCTGGATGATTTCCGTGAAGCGCGGGTAGATGTCAGGGAAAATCGCGCTGACCACACGAAGCGGAGTGACACTCGGACGCATATAACCCCATTCGTCTGTTTCCGCATCATTCTCCGACTTTTCCAAAAGGGCTTTCATCGTTTCCAGACCGGTGATGATCTCAGCCATCTTAGCCTGAATATGCTGATATTCGCCTACATCTATCGCATCGACAAGCGTTTGGGCGAGGCCAAGGAGAAACTCCGTCTTTACAATTTGTCTCGTGATAACTTGATGAAATGCGAAGGCGTTAAAAGAGCTTTTCATATTAAAATCAAAAGCCGCCTCGTAATTATTGTAAAAAAATACGCGTTCCCAAGGGACCAAAACGTGATCAAATACAACGATAGAATCCATTTCTTCATATCTTGAGCTGAGCGGATAATCAAACGATGATTTTCCGAGTACGAAAGATTCCCTGCAGATGAATTTTACTCCCTTTGTATTGGAAGGGATTGAAAAAGCGAACGCTTCATCCGATTCAAAATACATCTTAGGCAGAGAAACCACGAGCACTTCATCCGTCAGGCCCCCTTGTGTGGCTAAAATCCGCGCGCCGTGTATGATGAGGCCTTTTTCATTTTTATCGACGACTTTTGCCGAGATAGGTGTCGGCGATACGTTTACGCCCATTTGTGAACGATTCACCTGAGGGGTGATAAACGTGTGCGTAAAAGAAAGATCCTGTGCGGCAGCGCGTTCGTACAGCGCTTGAACATGTTCCGGAAAACAATGATCGCGGTCTTTCAAAAGCGCGGCAGAGGAGGCGAAGCTCATCAGCACGGTATTCATATAATCCGGGCTTCGTCCCATCATTCCGTGCGTGTGTCTGGCCCAATGTTCGAACATGTTTCTTCTTCTTTTTACGTCTTCTTTCGTTTTCGGCTGCAGGTATGAAAGCCCGGCCCGTTCTTTTTTACCGGGAAGACTGTAAGTCATTTGATCTTTCATGTCCGGTTTCGTTTGCAAATCATAAAGAGAGCGCTTCGTTTCCAGAAGGCCCTTAAATGCGGGATGTTCAGAAATCTGTCCCTCGATCTTTTCACCATCAAGCCAAATCTCATTTCCAAGCTGATTTAATCGGTCAATGAACATTTTGCCATTAATGATACCCATCATGTCGCCCTTCTTTCTTTGCAGATCCACTACCTCATTATATTGAAAACGAAATTGGGTGTTCCGGTTATTTCCAAAGGGGAAGAGCCTTTTTTTGATAGGGGGGTGAAGGGATTGCATCATAAAAAAACCCCTTAAGCAGAGGGGTTTTTAACTGATCATGTCTTTGTATCGTTGTTCGAGGACAAAGTCTATCATTCCGGTGATACGGGTGTTTTCAGATTTTTGTCTGAAACGGTCAGACACTTGGATTTTCCTTGAAAACGGAAATACAGCAAAAATCCAAACAAGGCCGGCCAGGCCAAAAACCATTTGCAGAACCATTTCAATCAATTCATTAAAATGAGTGCTGAAAAAAAAGATATATAACGTGATGAATGTGACTGTACATACGATTTTGACAGTATGTCGGAAGGTGAGGGGCGGTTCAGTGAAACACATTTTCATTTGATTCAGTGTGAGCGAATCTTGTTTCATCAAATATGTAAGCAGTTCTTTGTCATTTTGACTTCGCGGAATCAAATCATTTTCTATTTTTTGAACGGTGTCCTTGTATGTCTCCATATCAATCTTCATGCGAATCCTCCTTTAGAAATAACTCCAAGAATACTCATTGAGCATTCCTGGAGCAAGGAGCTGCCTGTTCAATTATAGAAATAGTGATAAAACTGTGCTGAACAAGGCTGCAGCTCCTCCTAATTCAGGTGCTAAAACGACTAAAGCACCGATCCCTACAATAACAATAATTCCTGCGCCTGCAATAGCCATGGTATTCACGACAGAATCCCAATCCGGAGAGTACACTTCTTCGGAATCCGGCAATCTGAAGCTCTTTTGTTTTATTTTAAATGTAATGGTAGTTGTTAGTCCAGTTGTAGCACTGTCACCGACCGGAATATCAGGTGTATAAATTTTAAATTGAATATTCAGCGATCCCGCAGACGGATTGACATACACTTCTAAATAACCGTTGCGGACTGACAAGCTCAGACTGTTAAGCAGGTTTTGATAGGAATCAATTTGTGATGCTGTAAAAGAGACTTGTGAATCTCCCATCAGACCGGTAATATAAGCTCCCGGTTTGCCGTTTGTAATGGTAACTGTGTTGGGAGAACCTTCGCTTGGCACTGTTGCCAAAAGTGAAGTGGATAAAAGAATATCCATTTCAGGTGATGTATAAATGGTTTCTGTCTTGTCGAATTCAAACATGGCATTCGCAAGATTCGATATATTTTCTAAAGCAGGAATGGTTGTTAAAATGTCCGTCAGTGTACGCAGTCTTGCATCATACACAGGATCAGAAGGCGGATGAACGCTGCTTGCACCCGAGTCTTTTCCGGAGTAACCGTCTTTGTCAATGGCGACTTTTCCCGCTCCGCTTCCGATCGTTCCTTCATAAAATTGATCAAAAGCCCAGTTTTTCGGCATCGGGTATCCGAGGTTGCCGCTGAATCCGGTCGACATGTTAGCTGTAAAGCTATATTTGGTCAGACCTGCTTCTGACGTCCGGATACAAATGTTTCTCGGTCCGTATACCCCGATTTCATATTTCGGCGCAGTTGAGAACGCCTGCATTTTCATAAAAGCTGACTTGATTTCTTGGAAGTAAGGGATGATTTTATCCGTGACTTCATAATCATACGCATCAAAATCGACGGCAAAGTAAATGGTCGTTCCTGACGGAAAACCTAATCTTCGGGCGGCTGATGCAGCGCTGTACGCATCTCTCGTTCCTTGGTCTTTTACAAAATAAGAAGATTCATAGCCGCCGTCCTGATAAATCGGAAACACGCTTAAGCCGGCATTGAAAATCGCGGAAAGTTCTTTTGACGTTAACGCTTTCGATGTCAGTCCGCTGCTCGTCCGCACATTCCCGGTCAGATATCTTCCCACGATCTTATAGCCATTCTCACGCAAAGTTTTAGCCGTATCTGCCGTCAAAATGGCAGCGGTGTCACAAGCTGAAGCAGCCCGCGTTGTGTCGCCTGAGCTTGATAATAAAGCTTTAATCGTCGGCATGTCCGCATAACCTGTCTGCGGCAGGCACATAAATTCTTGGAAAGCTTTCACTGCCGATACAACTCCGACGCCGTATTTTCCGTCGAATTCACCGGGGTCAAATGATTTCCCATTACAGTAAAGCGCGTATTGAACAATCAAAACAAAGCCTGTCCGTGAATCGCCGGGAGTCAAGGTAGGACATAAGCTGGTCGTTCCGTTCCCGAAAAATCCATTGGCGACGCTTGTGCTCATGCCTTCTTCTTTTTGCAGAGCATAAATGAGAGCCTTGTTTGTATCGCGGGCATATAAGCCGTCACAAGGCATCAAGCCGATGTAGTCATTGTAATCCCGGTTCAGGTTCTGCTGGATTTGGCGGATTCTTTTGTCGCCTCCCGCTACTAACCGAAAAGCGCTCATATCCAGCAAGGCCTTCATAATGAGTGCCGTGACGATGCCGTCTTGCTTAGTGAGCCCGGCCGCTTTTTGAAACTCTTTTACAGCGCTTTCGGTATTTTCATAGAAAACGCCAGAAAATCCGCCCGGGTTAAATCCTTTACACCACAGCGCCCCCTGCAGAATGTAATTCATGTTTGTCGGCTTAGAATCGGGAGCCTGCTTTTTCAGCGGTTTAAACAATCTTTGTGTCGTCGGTCCGAAGTTATCGGCTGGTTCTGAAATACCAAGCTCAATTTGAAGCGCCCGTGTCAGACCGTAAATGGTATCCCAGCCTGTTTTTCCGTTTTCCGGCACCTTGTTGTACCCGTGTCTGCCTTTGTACGTCTCATTCAGCCATTGTTGTGTTTCCAGGACCATTTCGTCCATTGCAATCCCTCCATTATGTGTAGTGTGCGTTCATTCATAGGTGGCAAACGTATGACAGTTTGTCATGGGTGCAGGAGTTTGTCCGAGGACAGCCCCATCATACAATCGCAGCACAAACGCCGAAAGAGAGGCATTGATAGGAAAAGATCTCTCTATGACACAATTGATACAATAACAGCAAAATGGATAGCGGTTTAAAGTAACATTATCACTTAATCAAAAATAACAAGAATCATAAGTAGTAGTCATATAGTCATTTCCAGGGCTGTTCATACCTCTTCCTGTAGTCAAAATGGTTAGTTGGACGGATTTATGATTAGCTATATTGTCATTAACATAAATAGGGTAAATAGTTACAGGAAGGAAGGATTTTCTCGATGAAAAGCAAAAAGATTTTTAAGTCGCTCATCATTATTTTTACTCTTTTAATCAGCGGAATTGGTTTTATGGGTTTTTCTTCTCCGCAAAAAGCAGAGGCTAAAGACTGGCTTCATACTTATAAAAGCGGGTATTTCACTAACTATGTGATCAATACGTATCACCCTAAATTCACTAAGACGACAAAAAAGTACAGCTTGAGAGCCGTGACTTTTAAATCCAACAGTAAAGGGAAGGGCACGTATAAAATATACGTCCAAAAGCAAGTCAACGGCAAAGGTGCCTGGAAAACAATCAAAACCGCCAATGCAAAGAAAAATGGAACGACTTATTTTGAAACACCTTCGTTAAAAAAAGGAGATTCATACAGATTTAAAATGGTCAATCAAGGTTCGAAAAAACGTGTCAATTATAGTGCGAGTTGGATTGTATTCGCTTCATAATTTTGATTTTCAGCTTATAATGTTTTAGCTGCCGCAGCTGCGGCAGCTTTTTATTTTTCCGGAGCTCAACCGCCAGGAGGGCCCCCACCTGTCTCTTCGGGCGTACGTTTGTATTCACCGCATCATTCTGGATTATGCGGAAAGGTACATCGCTTCAATGAAAAGCCAATCCCGGGTCCTTTTGATTTGTTTGAAAATGTTCTGATATAAAAAAGGCGTGCCGCGGTGTAAAATGGCTATATTGATAAATATGGAGGTTGAGATGGATCAAGATTATATGACTGAGCTTGTCTCAGTCCAGCTGAAGAAAATCCGGTCGGAGAGAGGCTACACACAGGAGAAAATGGCGGATGTGATCGGCCTTTCTAAAAAGTCGCTGGTGCAGATTGAGAAAGGGCGGGCGCTTGCGGAATGGCCGCACGTTGTGGCGGTTTGCGCGCTTTTCAGATCAAGTGAAACACTGCAATCCGTATTAGGAGATGATCCGCTGGAGGTCATTGAAACGGTTGCTCACCGCACAATTGACAGGCCGAAGGGGAAGACGATGGGCGGCAAGGTGTGGTGGAAAGCCATCGAGAAAAAAGGCGAGTTCCGCTTGCAGCAGCATTTGATTTCCCACCATTACCGCATCCTTGATTCTTATGATGATCTGTGGTTCAGCAGTTTTGAAAAGGCAGAGGCTTTGGAGCGGCTTGATGAGCTGTTTTTGGAGGCGGAGGAAGCGAAGCGCTGACGCACCTCCGGTTGATGTATTTTCTGACAAGTGAGAAAATATGTATAAATTCCAGCCAAAGGAGAGATTCGAATGAAGCCTGAAGATATCGTCCGAAGCGGCCCGAATCAGTACATATGCAAGGAAGGAATCGCAAAAGAACTTCCGGGGCTGCTGGAGACATTCAGAAAACCCGTTATTGTGACCGGAATCAAATCCTATCAGGCGTTCTCCGATTACGGCGGCGGTTCTTCCTGGGATGTGATTCAGCACAAAGGATACTGTTCACCTGAGGCGGTGCGTAAGGTCTGTGAGCAGGCGGAAGACGCGGATGTGATCATCGGTATCGGAGGCGGCACGATTTTGGATTTGGCTAAAGCGGCGGCAGACCGGCTTGATATTGAGGCTGTGATGGTTCCTTCCATTGCGGGGACGTGTGCGGCAAGTACGCCGTTGAGTGTCATATATGATGAGAGCGGCAATTTTATCAGAGTTGTTTATCACAAGCGTTCAAGCTATTTGACGCTTGTTGATCCGCTGTTTTTGCTTTCCTCTCCCATTGAATATATGAAAAGCGGGATCGGTGATACGCTGGCGAAATGGTATGAGGCCGAGGCGGTCATCAGAAATACGGAGGAGGCGCCGCCGCTGATGGCGCAGGCGGGGCTGAGACAGGCGGAATATATCCGTCATCTGTTATTGCGTTACAGTGAAGCCGCCGTCGTAAGCATGGAGAAAGGCGAGCTGTCCGTACCGTTCATCCATACGGCGGAAACGATCATTATGCTTGCGGGAACGGTCGGCGGGTATGGCGGCCGTTTGTGCAGGATGGCAGGGGCGCATGCGGTCCACAACGGCCTCAGTTTTCTTCAGGAGACACATCAGGTGCTGCACGGCCAGAAGGTTGCTTACGGCATATTGGTGCAGCTCGCGCTTGAGAATCGGAGACATGAGATTGAAGAGCTGCTTCCGTTTTACCGCCGGCTCGGTTTCCCCGTCAGTCTCTGTGATCTCGGCATCCTTGACAACCATGAGGAAGCAAAGCGCCGCATCGCTTCTCACGCCTGCCGGGCGGAAGAATCGTTATGCTTAATGGGGCAATATTGCGAGAAGGACGTGTCAGTGGCGATTGAATCGCTCGAATCAGCACAAAAGACAGGATAGAGCTTGTAATCTGTCTTGTCTTTATTTTTTGAATATTTCCGTTATAATGAGTGGGGTATAGAAAGGGAGGGGCTAAAGGACATGTATCAGGCGAAGAAGATGTTGTTATTAGGATCAGGCGAGCTGGGGAAAGAAGTCGTCATTGAAGCGCAGCGGCTCGGGGTTGTCACTGTAGCCGTTGACAGCTATGAGCATGCTCCCGCCATGCAGGCCGCGCACAAAAGCTATGTGATTGATATGCTTGATAAAGCGCAGGTCAGAGAAGTCATTGAGAAAGAAAAACCGGACCTGATCGTGCCGGAAGTGGAAGCCATTGCGACGGATGAGCTGCTGAAGCTTGAGGAAGAAGGGTTTCACGTCATTCCGAATGCGCGTGCGGCGAAGCTGACGATGGACCGTGAAGGCATCAGACGGCTTGCGGCAGAGACGCTTCATCTTCCGACTGCCGGCTATGAATTCGCGAATACATATGAAGAATTTAAAGAAGCGGCGGAAACAATCGGCTTTCCGTGCGTGGTAAAGCCGCTGATGAGCTCTTCCGGAAAAGGGCAAAGCGTGTGCCGCTCGGCTTCCGGGCTGAAAAGCTGCTGGGACATGGCGATGGAAGGCGGCCGGGTGAAAAACGGCCGGGTCATCGTTGAGGAATTCATTCCGTTTGAATCAGAAATCACTCTTCTGACAGTGCGCGCGGCGAACGGTACGTCCTTTTGCGCGCCGATCGGACATGAACAAAAAGACGGTGACTATATTGAATCATGGCAGCCTCATCATATGACGGAACAGCAGATTGAAGAGGCGAAACACATTGCGAAAAGCATAACGGACGAGCTCGGCGGATACGGTTTGTTCGGGGTGGAGCTTTTCCTTACTGAAGATAAAGTATATTTCAGCGAGGTGTCTCCCCGTCCGCATGATACGGGGCTCGTTACGCTTGTGACGCAAAATTTGTCAGAGTTTGCGCTGCATGTCCGCGCGGTCTTGGGATTCCCGATTCCGGAAATCACTCAGCTGTCGCCGGGGGCAAGCCGTCCGCTGAAGGCGCCTAAAGAGCTTGCTGATTATGCGGTTGAAGGTTTGGAGAAAGCTTTGGCGGTAAAAAGCACTCAGGTCCGCGTATTCGGTAAACCCGTCACGAAAGTCGGACGCCGTATGGCGGTTGCGCTTTCTGCAGCCGAGACCGTTGAAGAGGCCAGAGAAAGAGCGGCCGAAGCACTCAGTCATTTATCAATTACATAAAATGATCTTAAAAGGCGTTTTTACCGTAATGGTAAGGCGCCTTTTTTGTTTGGACAGACTATATACTGGAAAACGGGGTTGTGAGATAATGTATGAGGCCGTTTTGTGCCGGTTTTTTAATTCTTGAAACTTTTTATGTCCGCAATCGTTATATGTAATGTTCTCATTTCACGGAGAAGGAAATAACAATACATCATACGGCTTTTCATTCATCAAGAACGGACAATCCGGATCGCAGCATGGAATATTTAAGCAGGGTAATCCGGAATAGAGGAAACCATGATTGCTTACCTTAATATGAACGGCGAAAAAACAAAAATCACCAGATTAGATTGTTCAAATAACACCAAATGCTGTATAATAAAAGAATTTGAATGATAGCATCGAAAGAATTTCATTTTATGTTTCCTTAAAATGTATTCTTTATGCATACGCAGTCCGATTTGATATGGTTTTAATTGGAGGTTTGTGTAAACTGTGAATTATATACCTAGTATGATTACAATTGGAAATTTCATTTGCGGGCTCTTATCGATTCATTCCCTTTTGTATCATAATATACACTCTGCGGTGATCTTTATTTTCACCGGGATGTTCCTTGATTTTTTTGACGGTTTGGCCGCCCGTAAGCTGAACGCGGTATCGGAGATGGGAAGAGAGCTTGACTCTTTTGCTGATCTCGTGACGTTCGGCGTAGCGCCGTCCATGCTCGCTTACAGTGTTTCACTATATACGCTTCCGTTCATCGGAATTTTAATCGCGCTTTCCTACAGCATCTGCGGGATGATCCGTCTTTCCAGATTTAATATTGAACAAAGCAAGCTGCCGACGTTTATCGGGATGCCGATTCCGTTTGCGGGTATGTGTCTTGTCATTTTGAGCTTTATCAATAACGCTTTTCTTCTGGGGGCGGGAACGATCGCGCTCGGTTATTTAATGGTCAGCAATATTAAATTTCCGCACTTTAAAAAACAGGCGCCTGAAAACCTGGAGAGCAGAAGATGGAATTAGTTCAGCAATTAATATCCGATTACGGATATATCGCGATTTTTCTCATGCTGACACTCGGTATTATCGGATTGCCTATTCCGGATGAAGTCATGATGACGCTTGTGGGCTACTTCGCTCATATAAACGTGCTGAATTACGGGCTCTCCATTCTGATCAGTTTTATCGGAGCGCTCCTTGGGATGATTATCAGCTACTTCATCGGCAGAAAAGCCGGCCGCCCGTTTATTAATAAGTTCGGGAAATGGGTCGGCCTGAAGGAAAAGAGGATGGCGAAAGTAGACAGGTGGATGAAGAAGTACGGGCCGTACACCATTATTTTAGGTTATTTTATCCCCGGCATCAGACACGTGACCTGCTACTTTTCCGGAATCGGCAGAATGGAATTCAAAACCTACTTATGCTTCGCCGCTATCGGAGCGTTTTTATGGTGTTTTATTTTTATTACTATAGGAAAATTCATAGGAGTAATCAATGTTTAATACTGCCGCTAAAGTTCTTTACCGTTCATTGATTGAACTGACTAATAATCGATTGACGTCTTATCTCATTAAAAACTTCTGTGAATCGAAACTGAGCAAGCCGATGATTCCGCTGTTTTCCAAACACTATCGCATTAACTGGAATGAAACGGAACGCACGGCTTCTGACTTTGATTCACTGGCGTCATTTTTCATTCGTGATATTAATTTGAATCTCCGCCCCGTGGCAAAAGAGAAGAACGCCATCGTCAGCCCGGTGGACGGCGTCGTTCAGACGGTGGGCATGATTAATCCCAATCAAACTTTCATGGTAAAAGGGAAGGATTATTCGTTCGCTGAACTGACGGGGTTTAAAAGCGCCGATCACAAGTATAACGGCGGGTGTTTTGCCGTGCTTTACCTGAGCCCGAGACATTACCACCGCTTCCATTCTCCCGTCAGCTGCACGTATCAAAAGCTGGCCGAGCTGGGGAAAAGCTCCTATCCCGTTAATACGATGGGGTTAAAGTACGGGAAAGATGTGCTCTCAAAAAATTACCGTTATGTGTACGAGCTGACCTGTGCTGATCAGCAGATGCTCATGATTCCGGTGGGTGCGATGAATATTAACTCGATCGTTCAGACAAACACCGGAACCAGGCTTGAGACGGGGGAAGAGCTGGGCTATTTTTCATTTGGATCGACCGTTATTTTAGTATTCGAGAAAGATATGTTTACCCCTTCGGATAACCTGACTGAAGGCCGTGAATTACAGGTCGGCCAGATCATCGGTTATGCGGAGTCACAGGAGGAGGCGTCCGCTTTATAAAAGCTGCTCCTCTTTTTTATATGGTGTAAGGAAGTGAACATTATGGAAGAAAAGGATTTGGCAAAGCTGATAGAGCAGTATCGGCATACAGGGGATCAGCAAATTCTTGAAGCCGTGCGGGACGCTTGCCGGCCTGTCGTTGAGGCGCTCATCTCAGAACTGGCTGAAGACAGCGCCGATCTTCTGCGGGCAAAAGGCCGTGACCGTTTTCCGTTTATTATCGGCAAGTATCAGACCGCGGCCGGCCTTTCGCTTGAGACCTTTTTGCACAATACGTATCGGTTTTATTTTCAGCAGGTTTTAAAAGGCGAAGCGTGACTGGAAGAAAGAGTACGGACGGAAATGTTCATCTTTCGCCCGTTTTCCTGTATGATATAGTATAGTGTGCGTGATCATTAATATAATTGAACAGGGTGTATAAATCATGGAAAAACAATATAGAGTTTTACTTTATTATAAATATGTAAAGATTGATGAGCCTGAAGAGTTCACGGCTCAGCATTTGAAGTTTTGTAAGGAGCTCGGTCTGTTAGGCCGTATTTTGATTTCTGAGGAAGGCATTAACGGCACGGTGTCCGGAACGGTTGAACAGACGGATCAATACATGAATGCGCTGAAAGCTGATCCGCGTTTTGCCGACATGCCGATCAAAATTGACGAGGCTGACGGCCATGCATTCCGCAAAATGTTTGTGCGCCATAAAAAAGAGCTGGTGACGCTTCGTCTCGAAGATGATGTTGATCCGAATGTCACGACGGGCAAGCATTTGAAACCGAAAGACTTTTATGAGCAAATGCAGGATCCTGACACGATCGTGATCGACGCCAGAAACGACTATGAGTATGACCTCGGTCATTTCCGCGGAGCGGTCAGACCTGATATTGAGGCGTTCCGTGAGCTGCCGGACTGGATTGAAGAGCACAAAGACATGCTTGAAGGCAAAAAAATCCTCACGTACTGCACAGGAGGCGTACGTTGTGAAAAATTTTCCGGCTGGCTGCTGAAAAAGGGCTTTGAAGATGTGTCCCAGCTTGACGGCGGTATCGTCACTTACGGTAAAGATCCTGAAGTGAAAGGGCAGCTGTGGGACGGACAGTGCTACGTGTTTGACGAAAGAATCAGCGTACCGGTCAACCGCGTAGAGCACGTCATCATCGGAAAAGATTATTTCACGGGCGAGCCGTGCGAGCGTTATGTGAACTGTGCAAATCCGGCATGTAATAAAAAAATGATCTGCACACCTGAGAATGAATACAAATACATGCGCAGCTGCAGTCACGAATGCCGTACGAACGAACGCAACATGTATGTGAAAGAGCACGAAATGACTCAGGAAGAAATCAATGAACGCCTTGCTTTGATTGAAAAAGAGGATCATGCGGCGATTGATTAATAGAAAAGACCACCAATGAGGTGGTCTTTTTTGTGTTTACATACTTTCTGTCCGGGCGGTCTGGTCTGCCGTGACAGGTCCTTTATATGTGAAAGCTTTTTCCCATTTGGATACGACGATGCAGGCGACCGCATGGCCGGGCACGTTGACGCCTGTTCGCGCCATGTCCATGACGCGGTCGACACCGGCAATGATGGCGACGCCTTCCGCGGGGAGACCGACGGCATTCGCTGTCGCCAGAAGCACGACGAGTGAGCCTGACGGGACGGCGGCAATGCCTTTGCTTGTCATGACGAGCACAAGCATCATCAGAAGCTGCTGAGAAAGCGGCATCTCCACATGAAACGCCTGCGCCAGAAAAATACAGGACACTGATAAATAGAGACTGGAGCCGTCACAATTCAGCGATAAGCCTGACGGAACCACAAAGGAGACGACCCGCTTCGGGCAGCCGTATTTCTCCATACGATCCATCAGCTGAGGCAGAATGGTTTCTGTGCTTGTCGTGGAAAAAGCAATCAAAAACAGATCCCAAATCATTTTCAGCACTTCAAAGTACTTGATTTTAAAGATAAGCCCCACGATCGGAAACAGAACGAAGAGTATCAGGAACAGCCCGAGAAACACAGTGCCGATCAGCTTCAGCATCGGGAGCAAAAGCGCGATTCCGAATTGTCCGACTGAGGCGGCCATCAGGGCGAGAACGCCGATCGGAGCGGTGACCATCACCATCTGCGTCAGCTTGAACATAATATTTGCCGTGGATTCAAAGAAACTCATGACAGGTGCGGAGGCTTTGCCGATGCCGGCTGCGGCAACACCGAATAGGATCGCGAAAAAAATGACGGCGAGAAGATCATTTTTCGCCATAACGTCAATGATGTTAACGGGGATAATATCAAGAAGCATTTGTTTCAGGTCGACTACTTTTTCCGTATAGCCGGAAAGCTCGTGAATGTCTTTTTTAGCAAGATGAGAGAGGTTAAGTCCGACTCCCGGCTTCAGCACGTTTGCCAATAACAGACCGAGCGCCAGAACGAGCGTCGTAATCACTTCAAACCAAATAATCGTTTTGATGCCGAGACTGCCCATTTTTTTCATACTGCCGCTGCCGGCGGCTCCGATAACAATGGTCGAAAACACGATCGGCACGACAATCATTTTAATCAGGCGGATAAATCCGTCTCCGACGGGCCGCAGCGCCATCCCGAAATCCGGGAAGAAATGGCCGATCAATGCTCCGATGGCTAAAGCGATCAAAATCTGGAATGCGATAAATTTTTTCAAGCGAATCCCCCTTTTACTTGCGCATTTCTTACGTAATTCGTGAAGCAGGCGGCAACCACCTTCCTCTCCGCCATAAATTTGTCACATTATTGACTGTGCGAAAGGAAGGATTGCTTTACATTATGTAAGCGCAATCATTGAATATGACAGAAAGTCCGCATTGGAAAAAAAGAAGGAGCATAAAAATAAAGAAAGATTTCTGCTGAAAATATTAAAAATTTTGATAATTATCCTCTTATAAGTGGTATATTTGATATGATATGGTCAACTGCATTCTCATATATCTGTGCATACAAGATTCGGGACAGAAAAAACATGCAGCCTAGAAAAGACTGAAAATTTAAACAATTAGAAGAAAGGTGTGCTTTTGTTGAATCAACTGATTGAAAGACGTAAGGTCACAGCTAGAAAAGAAAAACCGGATTCCGCTTCATTGGGATTTGGCAAGTATTTCACAGATTACATGTTTGTCATGGATTACGAAGAGGAGAGAGGGTGGCATGATCCGAGAATCACACCTTATGAACCGGTCCATCTGGATCCTTCCGCATCGGTTTTCCATTACGGGCAGGCCGTATTTGAAGGGCTGAAGGCTTACAGGTCAGAAGACGGACGGGTGTTGATGTTCCGCCCTGACCAAAATATAAAACGGCTGAATAAATCGTTACGGCGGATGAGCATGCCGCCTCTTGACGAGAAGCTGGCGCTGGAAGCATTGATACAATTGGTGGAGCTGGAGCAGGAATGGATACCGATAGAAAAAGGAACCTCTTTATATATCCGTCCGTTTGTGATTGCGACTGAGCCTTCTTTAGGCGTCCGGCCTTCAAAGCGTTACAAGTTCATGGTTGTTCTGACGCCGGTCGGTTCGTATTACGGCGATCAGCTGAAACCGATCCGCATTTATGTGGAGGATGAGTATGTGCGTGCCGTCACCGGCGGAGTGGGCGACGTCAAAACGTCCGGAAATTATGCGGCCAGCTTACAGGCTCAGCGGAAAGCCGAAGAACTGGGGTACGATCAGGTGCTTTGGCTCGACGGGGTGGAAAAGAAATATGCCGAAGAGGTAGGCAGTATGAATATCTTTTTCATCATAAACGGAGAGGCCGTAACGCCGGCGTTAAACGGAAGCATTCTCGGGGGCATCACACGCGCATCTGTGATAGAGCTGTTAAAAAGCTGGGGCATCCGTGTCAGAGAAGAACAGGTCGCCATTGATGACATCTATGAGGCTGCAATGAGAGGCGAGGTGTCAGAGGTATTCGGTACGGGAACCGCGGCCGTCATCTCGCCGGTCGGCGCGCTCCACATTCACGGAGAAACGATTGAGCTGAATAACGGTTTGATCGGTGAAGTGTCAGAAAAGCTCTATGAAACGATTGCCGGCATCCAAGTCGGGAAGGTGCGGGATTCGTTCAGATGGGTGGTTGAAGTATAAATGAAAAAAGAACCCTTGCGCTGCAGGGTTCTTTTTTGGTTATTGGGATTTTACGGCTTGCACGCGGGCTCTGCTTTTCCTGTTTTTCAAGTAATAAGCGGTGTAGCAAACGGCCATAAAGGCAATTCCGCAATAAAGGGCGATGGCCTGGTTCGGATCAAAAGCGATGCCGATACAGGAGGCGAGGCATAGGAGAAAGGCCGCTATCGGTACGGCCGGATATCCCGGCGTCCTGTATTTCAAGTCTGAAAGCTGGTGCCCTTCTTTCAGAAACCGTCTTCTGAACAAAAATTGCGATGCGGCGATGCTCATCCACACAGCCACTACCGCAAATCCTGAGACGGAGACGAGAACAAGATAGACTGTATCCGCTGCAAATACGCTTGACAACAACGACAGAATGCCGCCGATCATACTGAAGATCAGAGCGTTAAAAGGAATGCCTTTAGAGGTCAGCCTGGCAAAGGCGGGATGAAGCTCCCCTTCTTTAGACAGGGACCACAGCATACGTGATGACGCGTACAGCCCTGAATTGGCCGCGGACAGAAGCGCCGTTAAAATGACGAAATTCATCAGATCGGCCGCATAAGGCACGCCGACTCTGTCAAATACCGTGACAAACGGGCTTTCAATCACACCGGCTTCCTTGATGGAGATCATCCCTGACAGCACAAAAATCGTTCCGATAAAGAAAAGCGCCAGCCGCCAGACTGTGGTCTTAATGGCGCGCGGAACGGTTTTTTCCGGATCGGCGCTTTCCCCGGCGGCGATTCCGATCAACTCCGTCCCTGAAAAAGCAAAGTTTACTGAAAGCATCGTCATCAGTATCGGGAAAAAACCATTTGGAAAAAGGCTGCCGCCATCCGTAAAGTTCGACAGCATAGGTGCGGCCTCACCGCTTTTCATCGGGACGAGGCCGAACATCGCCGCTCCGCCCAATAAAATAAACAGTAAGATGGCTAAGACTTTAATGCTTGAGAACCAAAACTCCGATTCAGCAAAAAATTTCACGGAGAAGGCGTTTAATAAAAAGATGAAAAGAGCGAATACCGCACTCCACATCCAAACTGAAGTATGCGGGAACCAGCGCTGCATGAAGAGCCCGGCCGCCGTGAATTCAGAGCCCAGCGCCACCGCCCACGTCAGCCAGTACAGCCATGCGACCGTAAAGCCCGTCGCGGGCCCGATATAGGTCTTCGCATAGGTGTGGAATGCGCCCGTCACCGGCATGGCCACTGACAGTTCACCGAGGCAAAGCATGACAAGATAGACGATGCCAGCGCCCAAAAGGTAAGCGAAAATGGTGCCCGCCGGACCCGCCTGATGAATGGTATACCCAGAGCTTAAAAACAGCCCCGTTCCGATCACACCTCCGAGTGATAGCATAAAGAGGTGTCTGCTTTTCATACTTCTCTGAAAATTCGTCTCGTTCTTGTTGTTCATTGTTTTCCAACTTTCTGCGAGGGCCGTTCTAATAAAAAATCTCATGCCGGCGAACGGCACGAGATTCCGGCGAACCGGCTTTTTGAATAGAATATACAAACTATTCCGATTAGTCAAGTTGTTTTTAAGGTCTTGGCCCAATCGGCAATGGCTTGGATGTCCTCAGGTTTCGTCCGGCAGCAGCCTCCGATCAGGCTCACGCCGTTTTCGTACCAGCTTTGCGCGCTTTTTCCGAAATGGTTTTCGCACGCTGCGCCTTTCCAGGTTTTTGTCACCGGGTCATATTGTTCACCGGAGTTCGGATAGGCGATAATCGGTTTGGATGCTGCCCGTTTGATTTCTTCTATCAGCGGCGGAATATGTTCGATCGGTGTGCAGTTGATGCCGATCGCTGCGATTTGGCTGCAGGAGTCAAGCAGGGACGCGCATTCGGAAATAGGCGTGCCTTCGCTGATATGCCGTCCGTCTTTAGCGCTGAAGCTGATCCATGCATAAGTGCCGGGGAATTCCTCCAGCAGCCTTGTGATCGCTTTTGCTTCTGACAGGCACGGAATGGTCTCACAGGCCAAAAGATCGGCACCGGATTCTATGAGGGCTTTCATCCGGGGGCGGTGAAAGCTGATCAGCTCATCTTCCGTCAGTCCGTAATGCCCGCGATATTCAGAGCCGTCAGCGAGGCTCGCGCCGTAAGGTCCGATAGAAGCGGCGACCAAAGGTTTGGGCCGATGTAAACGGTTTTCTTCATGCGCCCAAAATTCATCGCGTGCTTGTGCGGCAAGTTCAACAGATGTCTGAATGAGACGCATCGCATCGGTTTCCGGGATGCCGCGCGCTGCAAATCCTTCAATTGTCGATTGATAACTGGCGGTGATCGCGCAATCAGCGCCGGCGGCAAAATATTCTGCATGCACCTGTTTGATCAGTTCGGGTCTCTCCAAAAGAATTTTGGCCGACCACAGATCGTCATGTAAATCACAGCCCATCCGCTCAAGCTCGGTTGCCATCGCGCCGTCTATGATCATAACCGGGTATTCATTTAATATTTGTGTAATGGGATTCATAGGCCTTCCTTTCTGACTTTACTGAAAATATATAAAAAGGGTAATGGACGCTATTCTCTTTGTCAATGAACCGGCGGAAAAAAGGTGTTCAGGACGCTGCCCGAACACCTTTTGTTTAGGAAATGTTTTTGCCTTTCGCGCTTTTCGCGCTATCTGAATACTCCCAGCATTCGATCCCGTCATCATCAGGGAGCACATCTCTGTAAAAGACGGGGTCCTTTCCGGCTTTCTTTTGCCGGGCATAATCGCTCAAAGCGGCAAACGCTTTTTTCGACAGAAGGAAAATCGCGATTAAGTTCACGACCACCATTAAACCCATGAACAAGTCAGCCATATCCCACACAAGCTGGACTTTGGAAATACAGCCGAACAGTACCATTCCGAGCACGCAGATGCGGTAAATGAACAGCCATTTTTTGTTCTGGCTTAAAAATCCGATATTGGTTTCTCCGTAATAATAGTTGCCCATCAGAGCGCTGAAGCCGAACAAAAGCATTAAGACGGCAAGGAAACCTGACGCCCACGCGCCGATATGGTCGCTCAAGGCGGCCTGAGAAAGCGCGATGCCGCTCAGTCCCGGCTGGTGATAAGCGTCTGAAAATAAAATGATAAGCGCCGTGCTTGTACAAATGACGAGCGTATCCGTCAGGACGCCGAATGCCTGAATGAGCCCCTGTTTCACCGGGTGGCTCGTCGTAGCTGTCGCCGCCGCGTTCGGAGCGCTTCCCATACCCGCTTCATTTGAGAAAATCCCGCGTCTTACACCTTGCATCAAGGCCGCACCTAAAGCGCCGCCCGCTGCCTGATCAATGCCGAACGCATTTTTTACGATTAGCGACAGAACGCCGGGCAATTGGGTGATGTTCGTCAGAATGACAAAGAAAGCGACACCGATATATAAAACGGCCAAGACGACTACGATGTATTCCGCCATTTTCGCAATTCGTTTGACGCCGCCGAAGATTACGCCGCCGAAAACCAAGATTAAAATAATGCCCAATGTAAGACGGCTGGTGCCGAATGCGTTTTGAAAGGCGACGCTGATCGTATTGGATTGAACGGAATTAAAAACAACCCCGAATGACAGTGTGATTAATACGGCGAACAGCGCGCCCATCCAGCGTTTCTTCAGGCCTTTTTCCATGTAATAGGCAGGTCCGCCGCGGAATCCGTTTTGATCTTTTACTTTATAAATTTGGGCCAGCGTGCTTTCAACAAAGCTTGAAGCCGAACCGATGACTGCGATAATCCACATCCAGAAAATAGCGCCCGGACCGCCGAGTGCGATTGCAATGGCGATTCCGGTAATATTCCCTGTTCCGACACGCGCCGCCATACTGATGCAAAATGCCTGAAACGGGGAAATGCTGTTTTTTGTCCGGGCGGCCGCGCCTTCCTTCAAAACCCGGATCATTTCCTTCAGCATGCGGATTTGCAGACCCTTTGATCTGAACGTAAAAAACAGTCCCAGAGAAAGAAGCAGTACGATTAACAGTTTTGACCATAAAAAATCATTTGCCGAGCCGATTACATTTTCAAGGAATTCCTGCATCCAATCACCTCTTGGTTCGTTTGATTAAAAAATACTGAGCTCCCACTCCTGTGCGATATGTTTCAGCAGCATGCCGCCTGTCAGGCTGTTGCCGTATTCATCAATGGCCGGACCGTAAATGCCGATGCCGCAGCCGTTATGAAAAGGCTGTTCTCTTCTGGCGCTTGGGGGAACCAATGCCATAATGCCGCCGGATACCCCGCTTTTGGCCGGGACGCCGACGAAAGCCGCATATTTGCCTGACGCATTGTACATCCCGCACGTCAGCATCAGGGCTTTGGCGAGTTTCGCGACATCTTTCGGAATGACCTGTTCCCGTCGGATCGGATGGTAGCCGTCATGGGCAAGTATCAATCCGATTAAAGCGATGTCCTCGGTTGTACTCTCCATGGCGCACTGCTTTAAATACACTTCAAGCGTTTCTTCCACATCCGCCTCGAGAAAGTTTGTTTCTTTTAAATAGTAGGCGAGTGCTCTGTTCCGATGTGCGGTCTGCCATTCAGAACGGAAGACCTCCTCGTGAATGTGAGGCCGTTTCCCTATTAATTTTTCAAAAACGGAAAAGAGATATTCTAATTTATTATGCGCCGTTTCACCCGGAAGCAGCGAGGCGACGGTAATGGCGCCGGCATTGATCATCGGGTTGAAGGGCTTCCCGGGTTTATGGATTTCAAGCCGGATGATAGAATTAAACGCATCACCTGTCGGCTCCACGTCCACACGATCGAGCACATAAGGAATGCCTCTGGACATGCAGGCGGCAATAAAGCTGATGACTTTTGAGATGCTCTGCAATGTGAACGGGACATTCCATTCACCGGCATGAATCATTGAGCCATCCGGCTCTAATATGCAAATGCCCAGCTGAGAGTCGTTGATTTCTCCAAGGGCGGGTATATAATTTGCGCTTTTTCCATTGACGGAAAACGGTCGGTAATGCTCGACCCAATCTTGTAAAAGTGAAGCCAGTTCCTCTTTTTCAAGGCGCTCTCTGACCATATCTTTCATAACATTCCTCCTCTATTGCAAGCCTGTCCGAAGCGGAAACCGGTCTTGGAAAACGTTTTCAAAAATAGCGTGTTCCATGTTAATGTATAATGACATCTACAGAATCATACAAAATACGACAAAATCATTCTTAAAATAAGCCGATAGATTTATAAATCAGCCGGAGTGTCCCGCCATTCGGGTCTAAAGAAATTTGCGGACTGTATCGGTCTTATTCAAAATAGACAGAAGAAGGAAGTGATTGTGATCAGGCTCGACTATTTACTGAAAAAAGACGGCTATCTTTTCGCTCTTATGCTGATCACCGTGCCGCTGGCGGGGGAACTGAAATTTTACCCCCTGAATGAGGTATATCGGATCAGCTTCGGCGCCCCGGCTTTTTTCTTTTTCTTCTGCTGCTTCGGCATGTGCCGGCGGTATTGTCAGGGCTGTTGACAGGTGCAGCCGTTGTGGCATTCCGAATCGGCCTGGCTTGCTGGGGAGGAGAGCATGCCGGATTTACGGCGGCTTTTTTCAGCCAATATCCCAGTTTCTTTTTTACTTTACATATGCCTGCTTGTTTTATGTGCTGAAGGTCAGGCTTTTTTGGGATCGGCCGCTCATGATCGGGTTTCTCGGTTTTCTCATTGAAATGGCGTCCGATGCCGTTGAAATGACGGTTCAGTTTTCCGGCGGCAAGCAGATTATGATCCCGGACAAGCTGGCGGATATCGCGGTTATCGCTGTTTCTCACACATTTATTGTGCTGAGTTTTTTCAACGTGATGAAGCTGCACGAATCTCAGGTCAGGGAAAAACAAACGAGAAAGCAGCATGAGCACATGCTGATGATTGTATCTAACTTATATGAAGAAACGATTCATTTGAAAAAACGTTAAAAACGACGGAGCATGTGACGAAAGAATCCTATCAGCTGTATCGGGAAATGAGCGGGAACGACCGGGAGCTCGGGAGCCGAATGCTGCGCCTTGCGGGAGAAATTCATGAAGTGAAAAAAGACAATCAGCGAATATTCGCCGGCCTGTCGAAGCTGATTTCAAATGAGAGATTCCGGGATTACATGAAGGCCGCCGATCTGGTCGGCCTCGTTATCCGCATCAATGAAAAATACGCCGAATCTTTAGGCAAAGACATTCAATTCAAAAGCGTGATTGAAGGAGAACACCCCGATTATCACGTCTTTACCGTCCTGTCGATCTTAAATAACCTGACCGCCAATGCCGTCGAAGCCATGGGTGACAGGGGTGAGATCCGCCTCGCGCTGCGCAGGGCTGAGGGAGAGATGGCTGAATTTGAGGCGGAAGATGACGGTCCCGGCATTCCGGAAAAAATCGGAGAGGTCGTTTATGATCCCGGTTTTACGTCCAAATACGATGAATTCGGCACACCTTCAACGGGCATCGGGCTTTCATACGTGAAGGAAATCGTAACCGAACTTGACGGAGACATTTCCTTTCATAACAAGCCAAAAGGCGTCATATTTACGATTAAGCTGCCGGTGAAGCATTTGATTGCAGAAAGGATGAACTCATAATATGCGTTTTTTATAGCTGATGATGACCGGGCGATCCGTTCCATTTTAAAACAGATGATTGAGGACGAGGACTTAGGCGAAGTCGTCGGTGAGGCAGAGGATGGAAGCCAGATTGAAGGGCATTATCTCCATTTCAAACAAGTCGATATTTTATTAATTGATCTGCTGATGCCGGGTCGGGACGGGATTGAGACGATACGGCATCTTCAGGGGTCGTACAACGGAAAAGCAGTGATGATATCGCAGGTGGAGGCAAAGGAAATGGTGGGAGAAGCTTATTCTCTCGGCATCGAATACTTTATCCATAAACCGATCAACAAAATCGAGATCGTCACCGTTTTGCGAAAAGTAAAAGAGCGGATTGAACTGGAAACGTCGATCGGCGACATCCAACATTCATTAAGCCGTCTTATTCAGCGGAATGAGCCGAAAAAAAGCGGGCCGGGGGGGATGCATGAGAAATCAATCAAAGAAACAGGAAAATTTCTTTTATCGGAATTAGGCATCGTGGGAGAAAGCGGGGCGCATGACCTCATGGCCGTCCTTCACTATTTATTTGAGGATGAACAGGCGGAAAGAAACATCCCGTCTTTAAAGCAGATGTTTACAAACGCCGCCATCCGGAAGCTGGGGCCTGCGGCGGCACAAGCCGAGGTTAACAGAGAAATCAAAGCCTCGGAACAGCGGATCAGAAGGGCCATCATTCATTCGTTAAACCATTTCGCTTCATTGGGCACAACTGATTTTTCAAACCCCAAATTTGAATATTACGCCTCGAAATTCTTTGATTTCCCCGCTGTCAGCAAGAGAATGAAAGAAATGCAGGCCAAGGAAACCGTGCCGCTTTCTCCGGTTAAAGTGAATATGAAAAAATTCATTCACGTCTTTTTCTTGGAGGCGAAAGATTTACGCGAAGGATCAAAATTTGTCAGCGGAGGAAGCCGATAAGCGGATAAATAGGGTTTACATATATAAGGTTTTGTGTAAAATAATGTTAACTAAGAAGGAACGGAGGGATCCTGATGGCTGATCAAATTCCGGTTTTCGCACTAATGAAATAGTGTCAAAGTCTCTGCCTTGAGGGCGGAGGAAACCGGGATTGTCTGCCTGAATAAGGAACCTGACATAATAGTGAGGGGGCGGCGATTATGCCGCCCTCTTTTTGGCGTCTTCACATATCTCTTTCTCCTCCGCCTAAAGGCGAAGCTCTGTGTCAGTCAATAAGGGAAATGGGGAAACGAAATGACAAAACAAAGGGAAATAGAATCCGTTCTGAACATCGCAAAGGAAAATGGCTTACGGTTAAAATATGAAGGGGCGGACATAAATGAAACGGGTATGGACTTCCAAGTCGTATTTGCTGAAGATGACAGCGGCGTGACATGGGTGCTCCGAAAGCCGCGCCGTCCCGATGTTATCGAAAGAGCGGCTGCAGAAAGCGATGTTCTCGCGTTTCTCCGCAGCCATGCCGCGGTATCAGTCCCCGATTGGCGGATTCATACACCGGAACTGATCGCTTATCCGAAACTGGACGGAATACCCGCTGCCGCTATTGATCTGGATAAGAAACAGTATGTCTGGAATATGGAACACGAGCCGCCTTCAGACGGTTTTGTCGGCTCGCTTGCCGCGGCATTAGCCGGGCTGCACGGGGCAGACCCGGATGCGGCCTCCAGATCCGGAATTGAAATTATAAAACCGGATGACGTCAGGCAAAGGGCGGCGGAATCAATGGATCATATAAAAAAGAAATCGGGGTTTCAGAACAGCTTTGGAAAAGATGGCAAACGTGGATAAATGACAGCTCGTACTGGCCTGATTTTTCCGCGCTGATCCATGGCGACTTGCATCCTCCGCATATTTTGATCGGCGAAAATCAGCGTGTGACGGGTCTCCTCGATTGGACGGAGGCAAAGGTTGCCGATCCGGCCAAGGATTTTGTCCTTTATCAAGTGATATTAGGAGAAAGAGAAACAAAACGGCTGATGAAGAGCTACGAAGCTGAAGGCGGGCGCGTCTGGCCGAAAATGCAGGAGCATGTGACAGAATGGCAGGCCGCTTACCCTGTGGAAACGGCGAAGTTCGCGCTTCAGACGGGGCAAGAGGAGCATATGCAAATGGCGCGGGACATGCTCGGCCTGTCCGATCCGAAAGGTTATTGACTTCCGCCGGATGACAGCGTATGATACATTTTAAAATCATAGAACGGATGAACAATGCTGAGGAAGAGTAAGTACGCATCAGCGCGCGGGGTTCAGAGAGTCGGTGGCCGCTGTGAACCGATCCCCGTCCGGTGCCGAATGGGCTTCTGAATTGCTGCGCTGAAATGACAGTAGGCGGTGCCGGGATTCTTTCCCCGTTATCAAGAAAGGAGTATTGAAACCCTGAGTTTCTGTACTTTTTGAGAGAATGGCTTTTCAGCCGTTAATAAAGGTGGCACCGCGAAAACCTCGTCCTTTGATGGACGGGGTTTTTTTGTGTTGTTAAGGAGGTGATGGCCATGGAAAGTGACTGGAGACGGGCAGACAATCAAAAAAGGAGGGATATTCATGGTGATCGCAACCGACGATCTTGAGCTCACGTGCCCGCATTGTGAAGGAACCGGCGAGGAGAAAGAAGGGACGCCCTGTCCGAAGTGCGGCGCGAAGGGCGTCATATTGACCGCTCAAGGAAACACGCTGCTGCATTTTATCAGAAAGCATATGGATCAGTGAAATCAAACGAATATGTAAAGAAACAGCACAAAACAAAAAAGCTTGTAGAAAAACATCGTTTTCTCTACAAGCTGCTTTTTCATTCTTCAAAATAAGGATTCACATGGATGAGCACTTCTTCAACATCTGAAAAGTGTCTTTTGATTTCATTTCGGATTTCGCGGGCTATATCGTGTCCCTGCTTAATCGTCAAATCATGATCCAAAGATAACCGGACATCAAGCAATTTATAGTGGCCGTGTTCTCTCGCTCGGATTTTATCGAGCCGTTTGACTTGAGGACAATGCAAAATAACCGCTTTATATTCCTCTATCAGTTCGGGATCGACACTTTTTTCCATGAGAACATCAACAGACGGCCTGATTAATTCCATTGAAATCTTAAAAATGAGGTACGCCACGATGACACTGGCAATTGCATCGGCGTACAACAGATAGGACCATCCGCGTGTGTTCCCGATAATCGCCAATAGGACGCCGATAAAAGCGGCAAGAGAGGCAACGATATCGCCTTTATGATCGTATGCAATCGCTATAATCGCTTTACTGTTCCATTTTTCCCCTTGTTTGATCGAATAACGATATAAGATCTGCTTAGCCACGTAGGATATCAGAGCCGCAAACAATGCGCTGTATTGCGGGATGCTTGGACCTTCAACAAAGGACGAAATCGCTTCTATCAGAATATACACGGAAACGAGCACTAATATGATTCCTACAATCGCTTCGCTGATGACCTCAGCTTTGCCATGCCCGAAAGGATGGTCTTGATCGGGCGGCTTATTAGAAATACCGATGACGGCCAGGACAGCAATTGAAGCCACGACATCCGCTGCAGAATGTATACCGTCGGCAAAAACTGCTTCACTATCGCCTATCAGTCCAAAAAAGATCTTTCCTGCCATTAAGATCAGATTGGCTATCAATGCAATCAAAGCAACTTTTTTGCTTATTTGTTCTCTTTCACTTGTCATTTTTTCCTCCTATAAAACTGCACAAAAAAATAGGAGCGCTTTTGATTCGCTCTCCGTATCCTTTCTTGTGTAATCACTTTGCTTATCATATCAATTCAGTTTCGAGTGGGTCTATAGCAAGGTTGTTTCCTGTTTACTAATAAATAAGGTGACAGAAAAAAAGTTGGAGCAGGGCTAAATAGTACATAAACAAAATTGCGCTGAATTTAAAAATGAACTGTTGACATTTGAATATTTATCTTTTATTATTATCTTGAATTCAAGATATTTTAATTCAAGGTAATTTAATTAGAGTGCAGGATAAGAACCTGCCGATCGTTTCGTTTTTTGATCATATGCTATTTGATTTTTTATACCATAATATCTCGAATTCGAGATAAAGGGGAGTGCGAGAGAAATGGCTGAATTTGTACAGCTGGTGAATGAAAGAAGATCTGCAAGCAACTTTCTTCCAGAACATCCAATCACAAGAGATGAGCTCAACGAAATGTTTGAATTGGTTGCGTTGGCTCCATCAGCTTTTAATTTGCAGCATACAAAATATGTGACGGTTCTTGACCCGGAGGTAAAAGAAAAGCTGAAGCAGGCCGCAAACGGACAATATAAAGTGTTCAGCTCATCAGCGGTTCTTTTGGTTTTAGGGGATAAGCAGGCATATCAGCAAGCGGCTGGCATCTATGAAGGGTTGAAGATGCTGGGGGTATTAAATAAACAAGAGTATGATCACATGGTTCAAGACACCGTTTCGTTTTATGAAAACAGGGGAGAACTGTTTAAGAGAGATGAGGCGATAAGAAATGCTTCACTTTCTGCGATGATCTTTATGCTGACTGCTAAGGAAAAAGGCTGGGACACCTGTCCGATGATAGGGTTTGATCCTGAAGCCGTGAAACAGATTTTGAATATAGATGATCAATTTGAGGTCGTCATGATGATTACAATCGGGAAAGAAAAATAGAAAGCAGAAGGCCGCGCGGCTACCGAAAGCCTGTGAATGAGTTTGTGGAGTATATTTAAATATTTGTAAAGGAGCGGATAAAAATGGCTAAAAAAACGATGGGAATCCATCATATTACAGCAATTGTCGGCCACCCTCAAGAGAATGCTGATTTCTACGCGGGAGTGCTGGGGCTGCGATTGGTCAAGCAAACGGTCAATTTTGATGATCCGGGTACGTATCACCTTTATTTTGGGGATGAAGGCGGGAAGCCGGGAACAATCATCACATTCTTTCCGTGGGCGGACGCCCGTCAAGGCGTCATTGGAGACGGACAGGTTGGCGTGACATCTTACGTCGTGCCGAGAGGTGCCATGGCATTTTGGGAAAAGAGACTTGAAAAGTTCAACGTGCCATACACAAAAATCGAGCGTTTTGGAGAACAATATATAGAATTTGATGATCCGCATGGCCTGCATTTAGAAATCGTGGAAAGAGAAGCAGGGGAGGTCAATACGTGGACTTTCGGAGATGTAACCCCGGATGTTGCCATTAAAGGCTTTGGCGGTGCAACCCTGTTATCAGCACAGCCTGAAAAAACAGGTGAACTGCTGGAAAACATCATGGGGCTTGAGCGAGTCGGCAAAGAAGGAGACTTCGTTCGTTATCGTTCTGCCGGTGATATCGGGAATGTGATTGATCTTAAATTAACGCCTATCGGCCGCGGACAAATGGGTGTCGGCACAGTGCATCACATCGCTTGGCGGGCTCAGGATGACGAAGATCAATTAGATTGGCAAAGATTCATTGCTGCGCACGGATATGGTGTGACTCCTGTTCAGGATAGAAACTATTTTAATGCGGTTTACTTCAGAGAACATGGGGAAATCTTATTTGAGATCGCAACTGATCCGCCGGGCTTTGCACATGATGAATCACAAGAAACAATGGGGGGAAAATTGATGCTCCCTGAGCAGTATGAACCGCACCGGGCACAAATTGAACAAGGGCTGCTGCCGTTTGAAGTAAGAGAATTAGATTGATTTGACACATAAAAAATAAAGAAACATATAGTCAATTGATGATTGCTGGATGGTACCGTCCAGCAAAGAATCAGATGAAATCAAAGATAAGGAGAGATAAAAATGGAAGATGCAGGACTATTACTTATTCGAATCATGATTGGTGTGGTGTTTCTGTTTTATGGATCACAAAAATTATTCGGCTGGTTTGGCGGATACGGGATTAAAGGAACCGGACAATGGTTCGAGTCAATTGGAGTTAAACCAGGCAATGCCGCGGCCGCTTTATCAGGTCTCGGGGAACTCGCAAGCGGAATTTTATTTATTTTAGGTGTATTCCTCCCGCTTGGAGCTGCTATCATAACGATCATTATGTTAGGTGCCATTGTAAAAGTTCATGGAGCGAAAGGGTTTGCGAACGGTGCCGGCGGTTTTGAATATAACGTGGTGCTGATTGCCGTCTCCATCGGAGTTGCACTCATCGGTTCAGGGGCGTACGCTTTGCATTTTTAATATAAGTATCTAAGAACAGTTACTGAAAAGCGGTAACTGTTCTTTTATTTTTCAAGCACGACGTTAAGGTGCTCTGAATCGCAAAAAAGAGGATATGATCCATATAAATGTGTATAGTGAATGTACGAGTATTGATGAGCTTGGTCATGAAAGACGAGCCGATTTGAAGGAGGGTTTTGATGAAAGAGCTGACAGACTTACATTCATTAGATTCTATCGAGAATTTTATTAAGCAGCATCAATTCAGTTTTATCTACATTTCAAGACCTGCCTGTACAGTATGTCACGCCGTTCTGCCGCAGCTCAGAAACGTATTGGATCAGTTTCCGAATATCAAATTGGGGCATACCAACGCTGACGAGGTAGAAGAGGTTGCCGGCAGATTTTCAGTCTTCACTGTCCCCGTGCTTCTTTTGTTCATTGATGGGACTGAGTTTCTGAGAGAAGCCCGCTTTGTTCATTTTGAACAGCTCGAAGAAAGGCTGAAAAGGGTTTATCAGTTATATCAAGATGTATAAAGCGTTACTTTACAAATAAAAAGCCCCCCTTTAAGGGGCTCAGGCTGTCGAGAAAATCTCGACAGCCTTTATTTTCCCCTTAAAATATCCATTCCCTTGTCATAAAATAAAAGACCCGCACAAGAGACGCTTCTCAAAACACAGCCGAATTCGTTCTGTTTGACCAACTCGTCGAAGAGGATCACCTTCTTCGAAAAATTGATAAATACATAGATTTCTCTTTCATCGTTGAAAAGGTCAAACCTTACTGCAGCGAAAATAAAGGCCGCCCCTCACTTGATCCGCTGATCTTATTCAAAATGATGTTGAAGGTTGCCGCATACCCAGCCAAGCAAGGCTAGGCATATGTAAAGAAACAGCAAAAACAAAAAAGCTTGCAGAAAAAACATCATTTTCTCTACAAGCTGAAGGCCGTTATCCGGCCTTTTTTGCGTTATTCGGACCGGGGTTCTAAAAAACGGGACCCGCCCAAGTCTTTTCTCATCAGATAGATATGGAAAAAATATTCTCCGACGGCGATGATCACGGCGGAAATAAGAGCGGCAAACGCCAGTCTTCCTCCGGAAATGCCCATGGACAGCGGCATTCCCATCAGCCAGACAACAAGAAACGCGATTCCGAAATCAGCGGACGCCGCCGTGATATTATTCCATCTCGGAAGCACATACAGGTCGCCCGTAAAGTAGGAAACGGCTCCCAGCACAATGGTCATCAGCAGTACGTCACCGAATGTAAAGCGAAAACCTAAGCCGAGTATCAGATACAGAATAATGATGGTCATAATGCCTTTAATGGCAAGCGCTTTAATGTGTTCCATGCGAATTCCTCCTTATGGAAATCATGTTAGTATGTTTCCTCATAACGTGAAATATAAACCCTTTTTTCGTGAACATTTGTTTTCTGGCTTTTGTCTGTCATCACTGGGCCGCGGCTGAATATGATGAAAGGAGAAAATACGGGAGGTGTCATGATGGCAGTCGTAAAAGCGTCGAGCGCCGATGTCGATCTAATGGCAAGGCTGCTCAGGGCGGAAGCGGAAGGCGAAGGGAAGCAGGGAATGCTTTTGGTCGGCAATGTGGGAATCAATCGGGTGCGGGCGAATTGTTCTGATTTTAAAGGCCTGCGCACCATCAGGCAGATGGTGTTTCAGCCGCACGCGTTTGAAGCGGTGACTCACGGATACTTTTACCAGAGACCGCGTGAATCCGAGCGGAGGCTTGCCCGCAGGAACATTAACGGAGAACGGTTTTGGCCGGCTAAGTTCAGTCTGTGGTATTTTAAGCCGCCGGGCAACTGCCCGCAGACTTGGTATGGCCAGCCGTTTGTCGCCAGATTCAGATCCCACTGCTTCTATCAGCCGACTGGTGAGACGTGCGAAAACGTATACAATACATTTTAATCCCGGGCGCACCGTTCTTAAAATGAACGGTGTTTTTTTAATGTTTTGTGAAGAAAAATAGGAAAAAAGTGCGCTTGACGGATGACTAGCCAAAAAGAAACAGAGGGGGTTTTCTTCCGGCGGGGCAAGCTTTGTCGAAACAATGTGAAAAATGTCTCCCGCCGTTCATTTTTCAGCCTTACAAACCCTTCACACTTCTTCATAGCGGTTTAACATTTCTTTTTTATAATAAGGGCGATCAATGAGACGAAAGGGGAACTGACATGACACATGACGGCCGTATAGATGAATTGATCAAGGAATTGGAGAACAAAAGCTTTCAGAACAATACGTTTGACCGCCGCGCATTTATACAGGGCGCCGGGAAAATCGCCGGTCTTTCCCTCGGGTTAGCGATCGCGCAATCCATCGGCGCGTTTGAAGTGAATGCCGCTCCGAAATTTTCAAACTATCCGTTCACCCTCGGCGTAGCTTCCGGCGACCCGCTGTCTGACAGCGTCATTCTCTGGACGCGTCTTGCCCCTGACCCGCTGAATGGGGGCGGCATGCCGAAGCAGGCCGTGCCGGTAAAATGGGAAATCGCCGCAGATGAACATTTCCGTCACATCGTCAAACGCGGAACGGAAATGGCCAAGCCGAATCTCGGACACTCCGTCCATGTCGAGGCGGACGGGCTCAAGCCCAATAAAGTGTACTATTACCGGTTTAAAAGCGGGCATGAGCTCAGCCCCGTCGGCCGGACGAAAACGCTGCCCGCTCCCGGCGCTGACGTATCCGCCATGACGTTTGCATTTGCCTCATGCCAGCAGTATGAACACGGCTATTATACGGCGTATAAACATATGGCGAAGGAAAAGCTTGATCTCGTATTCCATCTCGGAGATTACATTTATGAATACGGACCGAACGAATATGTGTCAAAAACGGGAAATGTCAGGACGCACAGCAGCGCCGAAGTGTACACACTGTCAGATTACCGCAACCGCCACGCCCAATACCGCTCTGATGCCAATCTGAAAGCCGCCCACGCCGCATTTCCGTGGGTCGTGACGTGGGACGATCATGAGGTGGAAAACAATTATGCCAATGTTATCCCTGAAAAAGGCCAATCCGTTGAAGCGTTTGTGCTCAGGAGGGCCGCAGCTTATCAGGCTTATTATGAACACATGCCGCTCAGGCGCATGTCATTGCCGAACGGTCCTGATATGCGGCTGTACAGGCAATTTTCTTATGGCAATTTAGCATCGTTCAATGTGCTTGATACGAGACAGTACAGAGATGATCAGGCCAACGGCGACGGGAATAAGCCGCCTTCTGATGAGTGGAGAGACCCGAAGCGCACATTGATGGGGACAGAGCAGGAGCAATGGCTCTTCGAAAATTTAGCCGCCTCAAAAGCGAAGTGGAATGTGCTGGCGCAGCAAATCTTTTTCGCGCAATGGAATTTCGGAACAACCGCCAATCCGATATACAGCATGGATTCATGGGACGGCTACCCGGCTCAGCGGGAGCGGGTCATCAATTTTATAAAAAACAAAAACCTGAACAATGTCATCGTGCTGACGGGTGATGTTCATGCAAGCTGGGCGTCAAACCTGCATACCGATTTTAATCAAACGAATTCAAAAATTTTCGGAGCCGAATTCGTCGGGACTTCCATTACATCTGGAGGAAACGGGGCGGATAAACGGGCCGATACGGATCAGATCTTAAAACAAAACCCGCATATTAAGTTTTTCAACGATTACCGCGGCTATGTCCGCTGTACGGTGACGCCTGCCCAATGGAGAGCGGATTACAGAGTGGTGCCGTACGTGACGGAGCCGGGGGCTGAGGTTTCCACGCGGGCTTCATTCATTTATCAAAAAGACCAGACGGGGATTCGGAAGGTCTCTCAAGCGGCGGTTGCAGGCGGTTTAAAGCAGTCAGACGAGGTGGAAGAGGATCGTTTCTTCGCCCATAACAATGCGCATGAAAAGCAAATGAGAAAGAAACGGGCCAAAATCTCACAATAAGGAGGCGCATTCATGTTTTCAAATATCGGCATTCCCGGGTTGATCCTGATTTTCGTCATCGCTCTCATCATTTTCGGACCTTCAAAACTTCCGGAAATCGGCCGTGCCGCCGGCCGCACGCTGCTTGAATTTAAAAGCGCCGCAAAAACATTGGTCTCAAATGAAGAGCCGGACAAGCAGACGGCTGAGAAAGACAAAACGGCAGGCTGAATCCTGACATGGGGGCAGACGAATCCGCTTCTGCCTCTTTCTCTATAAGGAGGATGTACGATTGGATAAAAAAGAAACCCACTTGATCGGGCATTTAGAGGAAGTCCGGCAGCGTCTCATTAAAACCGTTATCGCCTTTCTCGTGTTTTTTATCGGCGCCTGCTGGTTTGTGCAGGATATTTATGACTGGCTGATCAAGGATTTGCATGGCAGGCTGGCCGTTTTAGGGCCGAGCGAGATTTTATGGGTGTATATGATGATTGCGGGAATATGCGCCCTTACGGCAGCGATTCCGGTTGCGGCCTTTCAGCTCTGGCGTTTTACGGCGCCGGCTTTGACCCCGTTTGAACGCCGCGCCGCTTTGCTTTACATTCCGGGGCTTTCGGTTTTGTTTATTATCGGAATTTCCTTCGGGTATTTTGTGCTGTTTCCGATTGTGCTCGGATTTTTAACACAATTATCCGCCGGCCATTTTGACATGGTATTTACGGCGGACAAGTATTTTACCTTTATGCTGAATCTTACATTGCCGTTCGGATTTTTGTTTGAAATGCCTCTGGCCGTCATGTTTCTGACACGGCTCGGAATCGTGAATCCAACCCGGCTGGCAAAGGCGCGGAAGCTTTCGTATTTTTTGCTGATCGTCGTCTCGGTGCTGATTACGCCGCCGGATTTTATGTCTGACTTTCTCGTCATGATTCCGCTGCTCGTCCTCTATGAAATCAGTGTGACGCTGTCCCGCATCGTTTACCGGAAGAAATGGGCCGAGGCGCCGCCGTCTGCAGCTTAGTGAAGTTCGCCTCCGCCGGTCTCAATATCGTCCTCATGCGCCGCGGCGGTCACCGCGGCGATTTTGAGTGCTTTTGTCACGAGATCCAGGCTGAGGCTCGGCGCAGACTTCTGCAAGGTTTGCTCCGGAATGTACGGGATGTGTATAAACCCGCCGCGGATGTGCGGATGATGGCAGGTGATTTCATCCATCAGCCCGTAAAAGAGATGATTGCATACAAACGTCCCCGCCGTGTAGGATACAGCCGCGGGAATGCCTTCCTTTTTGATTTCCTCAACGATCCGTTTAATCGGAAGGCCGGTCCAATAGGCTGCGGGACCGCCTTGAGAAATGTTTTCTTCGACAGGCTGGTTTCCTTCGTTATCCGGTATGCGCGCCTCATTCAGATTGATCGCGACCCGTTCCGGCGTGATCTGCATTCTGCCGCCTGCCTGTCCGACACAAATGATAATGTCAGGCTGATGCTTTTTGACCGCTTCGCGCAGCACGGCAAGAGACTTATAAAAAACGGTCGGCACTTGTTCAGATACGATAGAGGCGGGGCCCTCAGCGGCACCGTCCAGCCGTTTGACCGCTTCCCATGAAGGATTGACCGTTTCCCCGCCGAAGGGGTCAAAGCCTGTCAGCAATACTTTTTTCTCCATATAAAACCCTCCTTTTCTTTTTACCATACTCTATAATGGACATATATTCCTGCCGAAGGGGGAAACATGTCTTGAATTCGCCTCTGGTGCAATACCGATCTTTATTTCCGGCGCTCCGCACACATACGATGCTCGCCAGCTGCTCTCAAAGCGCTCTTGCCCTGCCGGTTTCAAAAGCGGTCAATGACTATCAGGAAAGCCTGCTTCAGCATGGCGGAAACTGGGAAGAAGCCATTGGACGTACGGAGCAGGCAAGGTGTGAATTTGCGAGATTGATCGGCGCCCATCCTGAAGAAATCGCCGTTTTACCTTCAGTAACGGCTGCTGTCTCTGCCGTCGTTTCTGCTTTACCGGATTGCCGAAAGAAACAGGCGGTGTATACGGAATTGGATTTTCCGGCGATCGCCCACATTTTGAAGGCACAGACTGAGATGGAGCTTTCAGTCGTGCCGTCTGAAGATGGAATGATCCCGCTAGAGCGGTATGAGACGTACATATCGGAGCAGACGCTTTTCACCTGTGTGCCCCATGTGTCATATACGTCGGGGTTTGTCCAGGATATGAAGCGCATTGCCGAGATATCCGCAAAGAAGGGATCGCTTCTTTTTGTCGATGCTTATCAATCGGCGGGGCACATCCCGATTGATGTAAAAGAATGGGGAGTTGATATGCTGGCCGCGGGTGCGAGAAAGTATATGCTCGGCATACCGGGAACGGCGTTTCTTTATGTCAGAAAGGAACTTGCCGAACGGCTGAAGCCGAAAGTCACCGGGTGGTTCGGGCAGCAGCGGGCGTCGATGCTGGATTTAACCCGTTTTTCTTATGCGGACGGAGCCAAACGCTTTGAGACCGGAACCCCGGCATTTATCAGCATATATGCGGCACAGGCGGCTTTATCTCTATTAAACGATGCCGGCACAGACCGCATTCACCGGGAAGTAAAAAAACTCAGCGCATTTGCGTATGAATACGCTTCTGAAAAAGGACTGAATCTCACAGGGCCGCCGTCTGCCGATGACAGACCCGGCATGATTTCCATACGGGATGAAAAAGCGGCGGAAACGGCTGCGCTGTTGAGGCGGAAAAACATCGTATGCGCACCCAGCGGACAAATCATCCGGCTGGCGCCTCATTTCTATAACACGGCTGACGATCTGATCTATGCGATTGATGAACTGGCTGAAGCGCGCGGTATATAAAAAAAACAGCAGACTCCCGGGGAGTCTGCTGTTTTCTTATGAATGATTCACTTTGACCCGTTTCATAAAGAAAGCGCTGATCAAGCCGATAACGGCGACAATCATCGCGAAGATAAAGGCGTGCTGGACGCCCGCAATCAGCGCGTGAGAGTATGCGGAAGGATCATTCGGGTTTTTCGCGGTGCTCATATAATTCTTCTGGCCGGCCGCCATGATGCTGACCGCCACCGCAGTGCCGATTGCGCCGGCCATCTGCTGGAGCGTATTCATAATGGCTGTTCCGTCCGGATAAAATTCCGGCGGCAGCTGATTTAAGCCGTTCGTTTGCGCCGGCATCATGATCATGGAAATACCGATCATCAGGCATGTATGAAGCGCGACAATCAGAAGCGCCGTTGAAGCGCCGTTAATGTTTGAGAAAAACGAAAGCACAGTTGCCGTGATGACAAACCCGGGAATGACAAGCCACTTCGGCCCGTATTTATCAAACAGACGCCCCGTCACCGGAGACATAAAGCCGTTTAAAATACCGCCCGGCAGCAGGATGAGCCCGGACGTAAACGCCGTCAGCATCAGTCCGCTTTGTAAATACATAGGCAATAGGAGCATTGTCGATAAGATAACCATCATACAGATGAACACAATCACGACACCGAGAACAAACATCGGATAGCGGAAAGCGCGCAGATTCATCATCGGCTGCTTCATTGTCAGCTGCCTGATGGAAAATAAGATGAGCGCGATCGCGCCGACAGTGAGCGAACCGATAACCGTCGGGCTTGACCAGCCGTCTGATCCTTCGCCCGCATTGCTGAATCCGAATACGATGCCGCCGAACCCGATCGTAGACAGTATAATGGAAAGCACGTCAATTTTCGGTTTTGTAATGTCAGACACGTTCTGCATGTAGGCGATGCCGAATAAAAGAGCCAACACAAGAAACGGCAGGGAAATCCAGAAAATCCAATGCCAGTTCAAATGCTCTAACACAAGCCCTGAAAATGTCGGACCGATCGCAGGAGCGAACATGATGACAAGCCCGATCGTCCCCATCGCCGCTCCGCGCTTATGCGGCGGGAAGATGACGAGGATTGTATTAAACATCAGCGGCAGCAGCAGCCCGGTTCCTAAAGCCTGCACGATTCTTGCCGCCAAAAGAAACGGAAAGCTCGGCGCAAGCGCTGCAATCAGCGTGCCGATAATGGAAAAAGCGAGTGAAACGATAAACAGCTGTCTCGTCGTAAACCATTGTAAAAGCAGACCTGATACCGGCACAAGAATACCGAGAACGAGCAGATAGCCCGTCGTCAGCCACTGGACGGTCGCAGGAGTGATATGTAACTCCTTCATCAGATCAGTCAGGGCGATATTCAGCGCCGTTTCACTGAACATGCCGATAAACCCTGCCGTCAGCAAAGAAATCATGATCGGCATGACTTTATATTGTTTGGAAGGCTGAGCGTTTTCCAAAATCATTCTCCTCTCTTTCTATACGTACATGTCTCTCGTATTTTATGTCTTCAGCAGGTTGGGGATTTGTTTAGAAATATGGAGGATCGGCATTTTGTCTTTTTTGGCTAAGGACACAATGATGCCGCCTTCTATCATGGCATTTAAAACAGTGCTGATTTCCGCCGCTTTCTCATCAGAAAAACCGGCTGATCTTAATTTGCCCGCGAACAGATTCTCCCATTCCTGATAAGCGCTTTGACAGGCCTGCCGGAGCTTTTCGCTCTTTAAAGCAGTCTCGGCAGCCAGTAAACCGACAGGAAACCCTTCAAAATTCTCCGGACATGTGAATTGCCGTGATAAGTCCTGTAAAAACGCTTGAATGCTTTCCGCAGGATCAGGATAGGCATCAAGACTTTCTTTTATTTTCATACGGATATAATGGCTCATTTCATTGACAGCCTCAATGGCGAGCTGCTCTTTGCCGTCCGGAAAATGATAGTAAAGAGAACCTTTCGGCGCACCGCTTTCTTTAATAATCTGATTCAGTCCCGTGCCGTAATACCCCTGAAGCTGAAACAGCCTGGTTGCCGCGGCGAGGATTTTTTCACGAGAATCTCCATAGCTCATAATGTTCCCACCTTACTGATTTGTGACAAATTTAAAATATAGTGACTGGTCTATTATCCTGATTTCGCATGACGGTGTCAAGGATTTTTAAACGGTTTTTTCTCCGGAAGATTGCCTGACAAGCGCGTTGACCGGTCAGAGGAAAATCATCATAAATAAAGAAAAGGAGAGAAAAGAATGAAAAACAATTCATGCCCTTCATTACATTTATCACGGCTTTGCTCTTCATCGCGGCCGGCTGCTCCCAATCTCCTCAAACGAAAGAAACACCGCCCCAGATGGTAGCCGCAGCCTCTGCGAAAAAAGACGGACTTCCGAATATTAAAATTCTTGCCACCGGCGGCACAATTGCAGGCGCTGCTCCTTCGAAGACGTCCGCTACGGAGTACAGGGCGGGGGCAATCGGAGTTGATGCCCTGATTCAGGCCGTTCCGGAGATAAAAGAGGTCGCGCATGTGAGCGGAGAACAGGTTGTGAATATCGGCAGCCAGAATATGAATAACGAGACACTGCTGAAACTTGCAAAACGGGTAAACAAGCTGCTCAAGTCTGATGATACAGACGGCATTGTCATTACACATGGAACAGACACACTTGAGGAAACCGCCTACTTTCTCAATCTGACGGTCAAGAGTGACAAACCCGTTGTTGTCGCCGGGTCAATGCGGCCGTCCACGGCGATCGGAGCGGACGGGCCGTCCAACTTATATAACGCGGTAAAAACAGCGGCTGCGCCTGAGGCGAAAGGCAAGGGGGCGCTTGTCGTATTAAATGACAGAATCGCTTCGGCGCGTTATGTGACAAAAACCAATACAACCGCGGCAGACACATTCAAATCGGAAGAGATGGGTTATATCGGAACAATTGCTGATGACATCTATTTTAATAACATCATGACCCGAAAGCATACGAAGGATACAGATTTCAAAATAGACAAACTTGATAAACTGCCGCAAGTCGATATTATATACGGCTATCAAAATGACGGAAGCTATCTCTTTGAAGCTGCCGTAAAATCAGGGGCGCAAGGCATTATTTTTGCAGGCCCGGGAAACGGCTCAATGTCTGATGCGGCGCAAAAAGGCGCCGTAAAGTCGGTCAAAAGCGGGCTGGCGGTCGTCCGCTCCACAAGGACGGGAAACGGAACGGTAACACCTAATCGAGAGTATGAAAAAGACCATTTGACAGCTTCAAACTCTCTCAACCCTCAAAAAGCGCGGATTCTGCTGATGCTCGCGCTGACAAAAACGCATGACCCTAAGCGGATTCAAACCTATTTCAATGAGTACTAGGAGAAGAGAACCGGGTGTTCTCTCCTTTTTTTGTTTGCCGTATTAAAGTATAAGTGTGCTTTCGGGAAAGGGGCGTCTTTCTCATTTTTCCGCCTCTTTTTCAATTGTTGAAAACAGTAAAAAATACTCTATTTTTTCCTTTTCTTCTCTAATAAAATGAAAATTGCAAAAAATTACATAACAGGAGGAAAGTTCATGAAACAAATCAAAAGCAAAATCCTAGCGATTCTTACAGTCTGCATGCTCTCCGTCATTTCCGTATTTGCCTTCCAGCCGACCGTATCGAAAGCTTCCTCAGAGCATAACCCGGTTGTCATGGTCCACGGAATCGGCGGGGCGTCCTTTAACTTCGCGGGAATCAAAACGTACTTGGCATCCCAAGGCTGGTCAAGAAATGAGATGTACGCCATTGATTTTCTGGACAAAACCGGAAACAACAGACACAATGCACCGAGACTGTCCAATTACGTGAAAAAAGTGCTCAGCGAAACAGGTGCGAAAAAAGTCGATATCGTCGCGCACAGCATGGGCGGCGCCAACACACTCTATTACATTAAAAATCTTGACGGCGGAGACAAAATCGCAAACGTCGTCACACTCGGCGGAGCGAACGGCCTTGTGACCAACCGGGCGCTTCCGGGGACTGATCCGAACCAAAAGATTTTATATACATCGATTTACAGCTCAGCGGACTTAATCGTCCTGAACCCGCTGTCACGGCTGATCGGCGGGAAAAACGTGCAGATTCACGGTGTCGGACACATCGGACTTTTGATGAACAGCCAAGTAAACGGGCTGATTAAAGAAGGTCTGAACGGCGGCGGACAAAATACAAATTAACAGTTTCAAAGCCTCGGAGAATGAGAATATCCCGGGGTCTTTTTTTCTTCCATATTCTTTTTTCGCCGTAAACCAAGCCCTCTGAAGTTATTTTTGTTAAAATAATAAAGTTATATCAGAATTCGGAGGGTTTATTGTGGGAAAAGTGAAAAGAAACGCCCCTTGCCCATGCGGCAGCGGGAAGAAATATAAAAAATGCTGCGGAAGCAAAGAAGCTGCCATTCCGGCAGACATCGCGGCAAAAGAAGCGAAACAGATTCAGGAAAGCCTAATGGAGTACGCCTTTACAGCACATAGAGACGGCATATCATCATTTATTAACCAGCACGCGTTCATTACGGAGCTGGACAGACAGACTAAAGACATCGGAGTCTTCAACCTCGGCATTTGGGGAATTTTCTTTCGTCCGCTGGCAGGCGGCAAGACGATTTTTGAAGAATATCTTCAGAAAAAAGCCGGCGGCATCAACCGCCCGAAAACACGGGAAATCGTTGAATCATGGAAAAGCATGACACCTGCCGTTATGGTGCTTGAAGATGTGAAAGAAGGAATGATTCACTTTGAAGATGTGATGACGAAAAAACAATTCAAAGTGGAAATGGACGTCAGCCAGCAGGATCTTCCGCCGGCGGGAAGCCTGATTCTCGGCTATCCGATCCACGAAGCGGAAAAAGCGGAGTTCTTCATGCAATTTACGATCTTCCCTGTGAAGCGGACCGAAGCTCTAATCAGCAAAGTGAAAAAGGCGGCTGCCCCGGCTCTTGCGGAAGGAAAATCGCCTGAGCGCTTTATGCAGGACAACTTCGACATTGTGCTGGCCGCTCTTTTAGGAACGGCGGAAGAGCCTGAGCAGGCTGCTGAAGAAAAACAGACAGAGTGGGCCAACGACATGGAGAAGGAAACGGCAGACGCTATTGAAAAAGGCCTGAGCGGGGATGAATACCCGGCTGAGCTGGTTCCGGCCGTAATTGATCTGTGGAAAACGTTCTGTGTCAAAAAAACACCGACGATCAGAAAGCCTGAAGCTTTCGCGGCGGCGGTCGAATATTACGTAAACAGCATTTCTCTGAACGGCGCGTCCGTTTCTCAAGCCAAGCTGGCGAAGAAGTACGGCGTCAGCGCCTCAACGATTTCCAGCCGCTATAAGGAAATCGAGGGTGCTCTCACGGATGAAGCCGAACGCTTCGCCGCAGCTCTGACATCTTAATACACAGCCAAAAAACCTTGAAGGGCAAACGCTTTTCAAGGTTTTTTCTATAGATAGGCTCTCAGGCAGGATAATTCTTACCGGTTATCTAATACTAAACAGAGCGATAAAAGGAAGGGAGCCTGAGCCATGGATGAGACACGTACGCTGGGCAGGACGGATTTACGGGTAAAGCGTATCGGCTTTGGCGCTAATGCGGTCGGAGGACATAATCTGTTTCCGAATCTTAATGATGAAACGGGAAAAGAACTCATCCGCACAGCGCTGGACGGCGGCGTCAATTTTATTGATACGGCGTTTATATACGGTTTGGGGCGTTCCGAAGAGTTAATCGGTGAAGTTGTCGCAGAGCGCGGCGTGCGGGACAGCCTCGTGATTGCGTCAAAAGGCGCGCACAAAGAGGTCAACGGACAGATCGAGCTGGACAACAGCCGTGAATTTCTCCGGAGTGAGGCGGAAAACAGCCTGAAGCGGCTGAAAACAGACGTGATTGATTTGTATTACGTCCACTTCCCTGACGGCAAAACACCGCTCTCCGAAGTGGCGGGCACGTTAAAAGAACTGAAGGACGAAGGGAAAATCAGAGCAATCGGCGCGTCCAATCTCAGCTTCCGGCAATTGCAGGAGTTTAACGCCGACGGCTATTTAGAGGTTTTTCAATCGGAATATTCACTGATTCAGCGTGAGGCGGAGCATGATCTGCTGCCTTATTGTGAAAAGAACGGCATTTCTTTTATTCCTTATTTTCCGCTTGCTTCCGGCTTGCTGACGGGAAAGTTTACAAAAGACACAGTCTTTGAGGACAGCCGAAAGAACAGGCCGCCGTTTCAGGGAGAAGCTTTTCACCAAAACCTGGAGCGAGTGGATAAGCTTCGGTCCGTTGCGGAAGAAAAAGGGGCGCAGACAGCGCATATCGCACTCGCGTGGCTTCTGTCGCAGCCGGCGGTGGATGCGATCATTCCCGGAGCCAAACGCCCCAGCCAGCTGAAACACAATCTGGGCGCGCTTGATGTGCAGTTGACCGAGGATGAGGTTCAATATATCAGTGACATCTTCAAGTGAAAATAAAAAAGGAAATAGCCTGCGCTATTTCCTTTCTTGCTGTCAGGACGTTTTCAAAAACGCTTCTGTCAATCCTTCCAGATCCGCGTCTGTATCCAGATACCACTGGCCGCGGGCGTTTTTCTTCATCTCAATTTCTCTTGTTACGGAAGAAGAAGCCGGTTTCAGGCGCATAAACTCTTCCGGATAGACAGAAAGCAGGTGGCTGACAATTTCGTTTTCATCAGCATCGGGGTGCTTTCCGGCATAGTCTTGCACGCGGTCTTGCAGCTGGCCCGCAAGCGGAGACATATCAAGCGGCGTCACTTTTGCTTCAAGGACGGCTTTTTTGCCTGACATGGATTTGGTATGCACCTTGAGCTCTGTGTTATCCCGAAGCGCTGATGACATGGCGTCAATAATAGCGGAAATGGCTTTTGAATCCGCCTGTTCTTGTGAAATGCCTGCAGAAGCGATAAAGCTGGCTTTCGCCGATTCCTGATATGCGGCGGCCGTCATTTTTTCATTTACACCGGTCAGGCGGGTGAAATTTTTATTGTGCTTGCCGTACAGCATCACATCAATGTATGCGGATAATGCGTCCGCCGGGTCAGGTTTTGCGTTTGAGGCTGTGCCTTTGACTTTCAGTTTATAAGATAAAGGCTTCGCGTCTTTTGCCTGCGGCTGATATACCAATTCATATGATTTGCCTTCGTCAGCCGTGAAGTACAGATTGCCCGTCACTGTCTTGCCCGCATGAAGCGTGCCGCTCTGCATCTGGTCATCCTTATCGGCCGCCGCTGTTTTCGCGTCATCCTGATAAAGCGAGAAGTCGCTGCTTTTGACGGTAAGCGGGTCTTTGCCCGTATTTTTGACGGTGACCGTTACTTTCAGCGCGGCCGGATGCTCAGTATCGTCTGAAGCGGCCCATGCCGTCTCTTTTATTTTCACTTTCGCCGTGCTGCTTTCCTGGCCGCCGCTCGTTTCGCTGCTGCATGCGGCGGTAAATGCCGTGAGAAGCAGAATGAAAAACACGGCGCTCATTTTTTTGATGGACATCTGGTTTACCCCCTGTTGTTATAATGATTAATTCAATAGTCATGAAGACAGACAGGTTAATTATACTAGTTTTGTATAAAAGAGTCTTGGTAATCATCAATTTTTTTGGAAGAAAAGGAAGTGTTATGATGAAAAAAGAAGAATTGAAACAGCTGGCTCTCCGGATCGGAAACGTACCTGCCCGCTACGAGAGTAATGTGGAAGAATACCAGGAAGATGAGGTTTTGTTTTGGTGGGAAGATAAGAATGATCCGGAAGCCGGCATCATGGTTGAACTAGACCGGGACGGAAAACTGAAATCCTTATCCCGTCCGGCTTTCCGGACTGATCTGCCGGCTCTTTCGGAATCGGACATAGAAGAACGGATGCGGGCGTTTGTAGAAACCCATCGTCCGGGGGCATTGGCTGAGTTCGAATTGGAAAACAGCGGCTCCGCCAATGATGGTGATGTGAGATATTCCTATGTTCAGATGGCTGACGGTCTGCCGCTTCCGCTGACCGGGTTTTACGTCGACCTGTCTTTGACAGGGGAAGTAACCGGCTTTTCTTACCATGGGAAGGCCGATAATCTCTTAAGACCCGGAACAATTGCGGACAAGCGGGAAGCATTGGCTCACTTTGTCAAACATATTGAAGCGGAGCTGTTGTTCACCGTACTGCATCAGTCCGTCTATGTGCAGGGGGATGACAAGCCCCATCTCGTCTATGAAATCGTGTCTCCGACGCGGCCGATATCGGCTGACCTGAAGGAAGAGAATGCAGAAATAGATGAATATGAAGAGCTGGAAGACGACATGCTGCCGTATGTCCCGATTTCACGCCCTGCCCCTGAAGCGGAAAAGATGAGCATCAATGACATGATCGGGCTGCACGACGGTTTTTATAAAGATAGGGAAAGCGATCTTGGAGAGGGCAGTATCGGTATTGCCTGGCGTCCTGAAAAAACAAAATCCGTACGGGAAGATAAAAGTTTTGAAAGTCTGTTAAAAGAGCGGAATGAACATGTATTGAAAACAAGGTATGATAAAGAATCGGGCCGGCTCACCGGGGTAATGTCATTTATACAAAGTGAAGGCGAACCGGAGTTTTCCGAGGAAGAATGCCATCACATGGCCATCCGCTTTTTGTTCGCCATGTTTCCGGAAGCGGATCAGTATTTCCGGGTTCAATATGATGAGCCGGATGATGAAGGAGAAAACGTGGGACTTACATATAAGGCTTGTTCAGGCGGCGTTGATTTGCGATTCGGAGAGGGGAGAATCTGCGTCAGCAAAAAGACGGGTCTTGTCACGTTTTATATGCCGCCGGAAATTGATCCGAAAGAGCTCGAGGAAATTGATCCCGTTCCTTCATTGACAATGGAAGAGGCGAAGGACGCGATCCGCCGGGCCATCAAAGCCGAGCTCGCTTGGGATCGTTGTTACGAAGACGGCAGCTGCGGAAAAGTGTACAGGCTCGTATATAAGCCGGTTTTCCCGCGGTTTATTGAGGCTCATACGGGAGAAGTGATCACGAGTTTAATAGGCTGAAGGTCATGGGCGTTCGTCCCGGGTCTTTCATGGGGAATGTGACTTTTGTATGGGAAACAGCCGCTCTGAATACGGCTCTTTTCCCTCTTTGCTAAAAATAGACACATAAAAGGCACTTTCTTCCCTTTAAAAGGATAAGGACGTTTTTATATAATTAAAAACAGTTCTTTTTATACACTCTTCTGAAAGGATGACCCCATTGCTGAAAGAACATCTGAGAAAAAAAGCGCTGGAGATCGGGAATATACCGCCGCACTATGAGCTTGAAATAGAAGATTATGATGAAAAACAAAAACGAGAGCCTATTATATATGGAAAGATCGTAACCATCCGGATAAAACGGTAACGATTGAGCTGGGCGACGACGGATCTTTGCTTACCTATTCACGCAACGACTGTCCGGGTTCAGACATGCAGCTGTCAGACGCCGAATTAAAGCTGACGGCTCTTCGGTTTGCGGCGAGACACCGCCCGCTTACTTTTATGAAATTCATCTTTCAGGCGAGGGAAGAACGCAATGGGTGCATCCGATTTATCTATACAAAAAAAGTGCTCGGCCGGCCGCTTCCCGATTCAGGTTTTTTCGTTGATGTAACCAGGAGCGGCTTCGTCGTGCAGTTTATCTATTACGGGGATAAGGGTGAAGCGCCCGTCCCGGAAACATTCGTCGATCGGGAAAAAGTCGTCTCGCATTATATGAGTGTGCTGACATTCAGTCTCGTCTATGATGTGGTCAATTTTGAGAAAATACCGCGTCTCGTCTATGAACCGATTCTGCCGGCTTACAGCTATCCGGCCGGTGAAGATGATATCGTGCCGGATCAGCAGCTTTGCGAAGACAGGAATGAGCCGGCAAAACCGCTTCCCGCGTTTGAACATAAACGGGAAATCAGCCTGGATGAATTAATGGGGTTTACCTCGGATATGGTTCAGACGCGCCGGCGCGATCTCGGGGATGAGATCGGAACGACATGGCGGAAAGGGTCGGTTCCGGAACGGAAAGATTTGAGTATCGAAAGCTATTTTGAAAGCAGCAACAAAAATACAATGAAGATGAAAACGGACAAAAAGACAGGGAAAATGACAGCCTTTAAATCTTTTATTGAGCATCAGGGCCCGGCCTTTTATTCTGCGGAAGAGTGTGAGGCCGTCGCGCTTCAATTTTTATACAAGCTTTATCCGAGAGCGGACGAGTTTTTTAAAATGAACCCGCTGAAAACGGACGGAAGGGGCAGGTTCCGCTTCCATTTTTCCGTATGGCATCAGGATATTCCGCTGCGGTTCGGCGCTGCGAGAATACTTGTCAGTCCCGTAACGGGGCTTGTGGAAGCTTACATGGCGCCTGACATTGACCCGGAGCAGCTGGAGAAGATCAATCCGGTGCCGGCCGTTACTCCCGAAGAAGCAAAGGCCGCTTTTTTATCCGATTTCCATTTGCGGCTGGAGTGGCAGCGCGATTTTACGCCGTCCGGCAATGAAGGATATAAGCTTGTGTACAGGCCTGTCTATCCTCCGTACATTGATGCGCAAAAGCGAAAAAGAAAAGGTTTTATTAGCCAGGGATCATTTGTAAATGAGGATAATCTTTAAAGCCTCTCCAATCGCCTCCCCAATCAAAACCAAGCGTTTTGGCAATCGATACGACCTCAAGCCAATCGGGCGTGCCGTTTCGGTTTCCGTCGTACGTCATATCCCAAATCAGGCTTCCATCCTTTTTTTGCAGGGCGAAGTCGATCGCAAGGCCGTAATTGTGGTAAGATTCCCCGCCTTTTGCGTAGGTGACGATATTTCCTTTTTTTGAACGTCCTTGACGGTACAATTCGTTTTGTTCCTCAATTGATCTGAAACCCTCTGTGATAACGACGGTGATGCCTTTTTTCAGAGCGGCCGTCCGCAATAGCTCCGCATTCTGTTTCACGAGCGGATGAAGAGCGCTTGGAATGGCTCTCTCTTGTAATGCCGTCTGCGGCCTCAATTCTTTCTGCATATAGGAAAAACATAGGTCTGCGGAAAAGAAGAGGATCAAAAGCAGCGCAATTCTGACTGGTAGTTTCATGGTGAATTCTCTCTTTCTTTAATTGATTAAAATCTTTGTTTGCTCACTGCCATAAATTTGCTATGATAAAATATAACATAATTAGTAGCCGGAGGAAGGAGGCAAATCTATGAAATCCAAGATTCCATCTGAAGAAGTGGCCGTTAAGATGAATGAATGGTATAAGCTGATCCGCGCGTTTGAAGCCGATAAAGCTGAAGCGCTGAAGCGGGAGATTCAATATGAACTCGAAGATATGGAAGAAAATCAGGATTTATTGTTGTATTTTTCATTGATGGAATTTAGGCACCGCATCATGCTGGATAAATTAAAACCCATGAAAGACGGCGACTGCCAGCCTCCGTTCTCTGAAATGCTCACTGAGATTGAGATGAACCAGCAAAAGCTGACCGGCTTACTGGAATATTATTTTTACTATTTCAGGGGAATGTATGAATTTAAGCAGAAAAACTTCATCTCAGCGATTTCTCATTATAAGCGGGCTGAGGAAAAGCTTGAATATGTGGAAGATGACATAGAGAAAGCCGAGTTTCTGTATAAAATTTCTGAGGTGTACTATCATATCAAGCAGACTTTCTTTTCGATGAATTACGCGGGACAGGCGCTTGATATTTACAAGAAATATGAATTATACGGAATGCGAAGGGTGCAGTGCAAATTTATCATTGCCGGAAATCTGATGGACGCCCAGCAGCATAAAAAAGCGCTGGAATACCTCGAATGCGCCTTGGAGCACGCAGAGCGGCTTGATGATCAATATATGATTGCTGCGGCCTATTATAATATCGGGCACTGTATGTACAGTCTGGGTGACTTTTGCAAGGCGGCGGAGGATTTTGAACGGGCGGCTGCCGGATTTGAAGCACACAGCTTCCGGCAGGTCATCCAGGCTGTTTTTCACTCACACATATCTACTTTAAAACGGAAAAATACAGTGAAGCCGCCGCCAGCTGCGCGCGGGGCATGAGAAGCGCGGCGGAGTGGGAAGATGAGATCTATATGACGAAATTCCGTCTGATTAAAGAGCTTTATCAGGGGGAAGGCGGACAGGATTCGCTCAAAGAGTATTTTGACATCCTGGAATCAAAGGAGCTGTTGGCTGACACAGAGGAACTGCTTCAGGACGCGGCTCATTTCTTTCATAAACGGGAGAACTACAAAGCGGCATCTTATTTTTTCAGCAGGCTTGTCGGCGTGCAAAAAAGGCTGCAAATGAACAACTACGCATAATGAAAAAAAGAACGAGGGAGCTTGGGCTTCATCGTTCTTTTTATGATTCCTTTTGTTTTCAGCCGATTAAAACCGGGTACATGCTCTGTATTAACATCAGGGAGGAAATGAGACAATGTATCAGGATTTACAGGGAAAAACAGCGATTGTAACAGGTTCTTCGAAAGGAATCGGAAAAGCCATTGCCGAACGCTTCGGCAAGGAGCGGATGAATGTGGTTGTGAACTACCTCGGTGATGCCGCCGGAGCGGAAGAAGCGGCGGACATCATTGAGAAAGCGGGAGGCAGAGCCGTCACCGTAAAAGCCGATGTATCCTCAGAAGAAGGGATTCAGGCGCTGTTTAATGCCGCGCAGGAGCATTTCGGGGGCGTGGACGTGATGGTCAACAATTCCGGCTTTAACGGAGCCGAGGCGATGCCTCATGAAATGAGCCTGGAGGATTGGCAAAGGGTCATCGACGTCAACGTGACCGGCACCTTTTTGGGGGCGAAAGCGGCATTGAAACATATGCTCGAGCGCGGCAAAAAAGGAACGGTCTTAAACATATCAAGCGTTCATCAGCAAATACCCCGCCCTGAAAACGTGCAGTACTCGGCATCCAAAGGCGGGATCAAAATGATGACGGAAACAATGGCGCTCAATTACGCAGACAAAGGCATCCGGGTGAATGCCATCGCTCCCGGCACGATCGCCACGGAGTCCAATAAGGATCTGGAAGATGAAACACATAAACAGGCCCAGCTGAAAAAAATTCCGATGAACGCCTTCGGAAAACCGGAAGAAGTCGCCGCGGCCGCCGCATGGATGGTGTCGGAAGAAGCGAGTTACGTAACCGGAACGACACTTTTCGTCGACGGAGGCATGACGCTTTATCCGTCTCAGCTGGAAAGTTAAAAGAGGAGGGGAAACCTTCTCTTTTTTGTTTAGAGAAGGGTCATAAAGGAAATGGTTCTCTAAAAAACAGGAGGTCCGCAAGATGGCGAGTGACTGGTGGAAAGACGCCGTTGTCTATCAAATCTATCCGCGAAGCTTCCAAGATACGAACGGCGACGGCATAGGCGACCTGCGGGGGATTATCGCGCGTCTCGATTATATAAAAGAACTTGGCGCTGATGTGATATGGATCTGCCCGATTTATCCGTCGCCAAACGTCGATAACGGCTACGATGTGACGGATCATCAAGCGATTATGGAATCATACGGAACGATGGAGGACTTTCACGATCTGCTTGCAGAATGCCGCAGCCGCGGATTAAAGCTTGTGATGGACTTCGTCTTAAATCATACCTCCACGGAGCATCCTTGGTTCAAAGAGGCGGAAATGAATCCGGACAGCAAATACCGCGATTATTATATTTGGCGGCCGGGCACCGCGGACGGCCCGCCGACCGATTGGGTGTCGGATTACGGACAATCCGTCTGGCAGTACGAAGAACATACGGGCGAATATTACCTGCATATGAACGCCGTCAAACAAGCCGATCTGAATTGGGAAAATCCCGAGGTTCGGCAATCAGTATACGAGATGATGAGATTTTGGCTCGATAAAGGCGTGGACGGATTGCGAATAGACCAGCTTCATCTTCTGTCAAAAAAAGAATACTTGCCGCCGTATGAAGATTATATCGCTCGCCGGGCCGATCCGAAGCCTTTCCGGCCAAACGGAGCACGGATACATGATTACTTAAAAGAAATGACGAAAGCGGTATTTTCTAAATATGACGTGATGTCGGTCGGCGAGGCCGGATCAGTGACGCCTGAGGAAGGACTGGTCTACACGGGAACCGATGAGCATGAACTGAATATGATTTTTCATTTTCAGCATATGGAGCTTGATCAAAAGCCGGGCCAAGAGCATTGGGATGTAAAACCGCTTGAGCTGGCCGATTTGAAGAAAGTGCTCACAGACTGGCAGGAAAAACTGGAACATCAAGGCTGGAATACGCTGTATTGGTGCAATCATGACCAGCCCCGGATCGTATCCCGTTTCGGAGACGAAGGCACATACCGCAAAGCATCCGCCAAAATGCTTGCCGCCCTGCTTTATTTCATGAAAGGCACGCCGTACATTTACCAGGGGGAAGAAATCGGCATGACAAACGCTCCGTTTGACAGGATAGAGGACTATCGGGATATTCAGACCGTCAATATGTATCATAAAAGGGTATTTGAAATGGGCCGCAACAGAGAAGAAGTCATGGCATCCATTATGGCGAAAAGCCGGGATCATGCCCGTACACCGATGCAGTGGGACGGCAGCAAGAATGCCGGATTTACGGAGGGCGAACCGTGGCTCACGGTCAATCCCAATTACAAAACCGTCAATGCGGCCGAGGCTCAGGATGATCCCGATTCTATATTGAACTTTTACAAAAAACTGATCCGCCTGCGAAAACAGTATGCTGATATCATAAAAGGCAGCTACAAGCTGCTGCTTCCTGATGACCCGCAGCTGTTCGTGTATGAAAGACAGGCAAACGGACAAAAACTCATGTCCATCAGCAACGTATCGAAAGAAGAAGCCGCTTTTTATTGGCCGGACGGTTCCGAACCTGAAAGGGCCGAGCTGCTTCTCAGCAACTATGATAATGACGGCGGCACGGAATCCCGCATCACATTCCGCCCATACGAAACAAGAGTTTATCTGCTTGCCTGATATGTGATAGGACTCCCCCGTCCATACATGGCGGGGGCTTTTTAGGTAAATTGGATATTAATTTAGAAAAAATATCTTGCAAAACGTAATTACTTCGTTTTATTATGGTATAGGTAACAAATGAACGAGAAAGAACGCTTTGGAAATCGTCATCATTCTGATTTACAGAACAGGGGGAAACGGCTTGTTTAAAAAATGGAGCGGAATCATTGTCATTGCGGCATGCTTTTTAATCGCGGCGGGCTGCGGCAATTCATCTTCAAAAGGTTCGTCAGGTTCTTCGAAAAGCGGCAAACTGCACGTCGTGACGACCTTTTATCCTATGTACGAATTCACGAAACAAATTGTCAAAGACAAAGGCGATGTAGACATTCTCATCCCGTCTTCGGTCGAACCCCATGATTGGGAGCCGACGCCGAAGGATATCGCCGGCATTCAAAACGCCGATCTTTTCGTATACAACAGCGAATATATGGAGACATGGGTTCCTTCAGCGGAAAAAAGCATGAGCTCTGATCATGCGAAGTTTGTAAAGGCGTCAAAAGGAATTGACTTACTCGAAGGTTCGGATGAAGAGGAAGAGGAACATGGACACGGCGGTCATGACCACAGCCACAGCACGGACCCTCACGTGTGGCTCAGCCCGGTTCTTGCGCAAAAAGAGGTCAAAACCATTACGGCGCAGATCGTAAAACAGGACCCGAAGAATAAAGCATACTATGAGAAAAATAGTAAAGAATATATTGCAAAACTGCAGGATCTTGATAAACTATACCGTACAACATTAAATAAAGCGGCGAAAAAAGAACTGATCACACAGCACGCGGCATTCAGCTATCTCGCCAAAGAATACGGCTTAAAACAAGTCGCGATTGCAGGCCTTTCTCCTGAAGAAGAGCCGAGTGCGGCCAAACTGGCGGATCTCAAAACGTTTGCCAAACAGCATGATGTGAAGATCATCTACTTTGAAGAAGTTGCATCGCCTAAAGTTGCAGATACACTTGCCGGTGAAATCGGCGCGAAAACGGAAGTGCTCAATACACTGGAAGGTTTAAGCCAAAAAGAACGGGATAAAGGCATCGGTTATATCGACATTATGGAGAAAAACCTTGATGCACTGAAAGATTCGCTATTGGTTAAATAACATAGTGTGCGCCGCGGGGTGCACACTATTTCTATGCGGGAAAGGAAGGTCAGCATGAATCTCGTTACATTACAGGATATCGTTTTTGGTTATTCGCATACACCGGTGCTTGACGGCGTGTCGCTGGAAATTAAAAGCGGCGAATTCGTCGGCATTACAGGGCCGAACGGCGCATCAAAATCGACGCTGATGAAAGTCATGCTCGGCATGCTCAGACCTTGGGAAGGAACGGCCGAGATCAGTAAAAAAACGCAGCTGGAAAACGCCTGACAATCGGCTATGTTCCGCAGCAGATTTCTTCATTTAACGCAGGATTCCCAAGCACGGTTCTGGAGCTTGTGCAATCAGGCCGTTATACGAAAGGAAAATGGTTTAAACGATTGAACGAAACGGATCACCACGAGGTGGAAAACGCGCTGAAGATGGTGGAAATGTGGGATTTCCGCCACCGGAAAATCGGCGATTTATCCGGCGGACAGAAGCAGAAAATCTGCATTGCGAGAATGCTTGCGAGCAATCCGGATCTGCTGATGCTTGATGAGCCGACAACCGCGGTTGATTATGAAAGCAGACAGGGTTTCTACGAATTTATGCACCATCAGGTGAAAAATCACAACCGCACCGTCGTCATGGTGACACACGAACAAAACGAAGTACAGCAGTATCTGGATAAAGTCATACGGCTTGAAAGGGGGGAAAAAGGCGGATGGAAATGTTTGACTTGGAATTCATGCGACGAGCTTTTCTAGCGGGAAGCATGATCGGAATTATGGCGCCGATATTAGGCGTATATCTCGTGCTGAGAAGACAGGCGCTGATGGCGGATACGCTGTCTCATATTTCATTGTCGGGCGTGGCCATCGGTTTTTTTCTCAGTACCAATATTACGGCGGCGAGCATCGTTGTCGTCACGATCGGAGCGATCGGCATTGAATACATGCGGCGGGCGTACCGTACATATTCCGAGGTATCTATCGCAATCTTAATGGCGGCCGGGCTGTCGTTTGCGATGTTTCTGATCAGCCTGTCAAAAGGCGGCGCGTCGATGAGCATCGATCAATATTTATTTGGATCGCTTGTCACGGTCAGCCAGCAGCAGGTCTATATTATCGGAGGCATTACCCTGCTGATTCTGCTTTATTTCATTATATTAAACAGACCGCTCTATCTGCTTACTTTTGACGAGGCGACGGCGAAGACATCAGGCATTAACACAAACCTGCTGTCAATGTCATTCAGCATCGTGACGGGGCTGGCGATTTCGGTCATTATTCCGATTATCGGCGTGCTGCTCGTTTCCGCGCTCCTCGTACTGCCCGCGGCTTTTGCAATCCGTATCGCCAAAGGGTTTAAATGGGTGTTTGCGGCAGCCATTATTATTTCTCTTTTCAGTGTGTTCATGGGGCTGACGTCTTCGTACCAGCTCGGAACGCCTCCGGGGCCGTCAATCACTTTACTGTTAATCATTCTGCTTCTGCTCGGGTTTACGCTGCAGGGGATTTGGAATGCGTTTAAAAAAGGAAAAGAACGAAAAACCGCCGTTAAGCGGTGCAGCAGTCTCATCTGCTGCTCCGTTTGACGGCTTTTTTTTACAGAAATATATCAGCAAGACGCTCATATGACTCTTTTTTTGCTTCGAAATCAAAGACGTTGCACAGCACCATCATCTCTTTTGTCTGATACCGCTCGGAAAGTTCAAGCAGACGGCGTTTCACTGCGGCAGGAGAGCCGATCACCATCCGCTTCCTGTTTTCTTCTATCTGTTTACGGTCCTCCGGCGAATACGGATAAGCTTTCGCTTCCTCCACACTCGGCACGCGGCTGTCGGCGCCTTTTCCGACACGAAGAAGCCATAAATCCTGGCTTAAGGCGAGTTCTTCCGCTTTCTCATCCGTAGCCGCGCATATGACGAAAATGGCACAGAGCGAGGCGGGAGCGGAAAAATGGGCGGAGGCCCGGAAATGGTCCCGATAGATCTGAAAAGCTTTTTCCCCGCGTTCCGGATTAATGAAATGGCCGAAGACATAGCCCGCACCTTGAAGAGCGGCGCGTCTGGCGCTGTTTTCCCCGAGGCCGAGCACCCAAAGCTGCGGGGCTGTTTCAATCAAAGGCGCTGTTTTTATTCCTGCATAAGCATGGTCCGAGGGAACCGAATCTGTCAGAAAGGATGATAAATCCTGAAGCTGCCTGTTAAACTCGGTCATGCTTTTCTTTACCCCGTCTGTGAGGGCGAGCCGGATTTTCGTCGTGCCGCCCGGTGAGCGTCCGACCCCAAGGTCAATCCGGTTCGGGTGCAGCGCCTCAAGCTGACGGAAAGTTTCCGCGACTTTATAGGGGCTGTACTGCGGCAGCAGCACGCCGCCTGATCCGACACGGATGGACGTTGTGGCTGCGGCGGTATGAGCGATCATAATTTCCGGCGAAACGCTTGCGAGCCCTCTTGTGCCGTGATGCTCGGCAAACCAGTACCGCTTATAGCCCCACCCTTCACTGAAACGGGCGAGCTCCGCTGAACGGCGGAGCGTCTCGTGCGGCCCGTTTCCTTTGGATACGGGCGCCTGATCAAGTATGCTTAAATCAATCACTCGTCTGCCCCTTTCCTGACATGTATTGATACAAGGATAGGAAAAATGTTCAGTCTTCGTCAATTTCTTTGTTTTCTCTATTCTCTCCGGAACGAAGGAGAATATAGGAAGTGATTTTTCGCCGTTTTTCGCCAAAAATTCTTATGTTTTATGAAACTTTGATATAATAAAAGACGTATATCTTAATAAACACCGGGATTCTTGTCCCGGAATTTAGTAAAAATGCGCACTTGCGGCGTGCTTAGCGGCACCCTTACAGAATAGGAGTGAATCATATGGCGATCTCTTTACAAAAAGGACAGCGGATTGATTTAACAAAAGGAAAAGCCGGCCTGTCAAAACTGCTGGTCGGACTCGGCTGGGACCCTGTATCATCCGGGGGCTTTTTCGGAAAGCTGTTCGGCGGAGGCGGTGCCAATATCGACTGTGACGCTTCCGTACTGATGCTTGAAAATGATAAAATGACAGACAGCAAAAACGTCATCTATTTCGGCAATCTGAAAAGCCGGTGCGGCGGTGTCGTACATACGGGTGACAACCTGACGGGTGAAGGCGACGGCGATGATGAACAAATTCTCATCGATTTGGCGAAGGTGCCCGCTCAGATTAATAAACTTGTGTTTGTCGTCAATATTTACGACTGCGTCAGACGAAAACAGGACTTCGGCATGATTCAAAACGCGTTCATCCGCGTCGTTGATCAGGCTAATCGCGAAGAACTGGTGACTTACAATTTAAGAGATAACTATTCAGGCAGAACGAGCCTGATCGCGGCTGAAATCTACCGCCAGGACGGCGAGTGGAAATTCGCCGCAGTAGGAGAAGGCACAAACGATACAAAAATCGGCGATATCGTTAACCGATACGCCTAAACGATAAAAAGGAGAGTGCACACATGGCAATTTCATTGGCAAAAGGACAAAAAGTAGATTTGACTAAAACAAATCCGGGTCTTTCTAAAGTCGTTGTCGGCCTTGGCTGGGATACAAACAAATACGACGGCGGACATGATTTTGATTTAGATTCCAGCGTCTTTCTATTAAATGAAGCGGGAAAATGCGCGTCGCCTGATGATTTCATTTTCTATAATCAGCTTGAAGGCGGAAACGGCTCTGTCGCACATTCAGGCGACAACCTGACAGGCCAGGGCGAGGGCGATGACGAAAGCGTAAGAGTCAACCTGAGCGCGGTGCCCGCGGCTATTGACAAAATTTCATTCGTCATCACGATTCATGAAGCGGAAGCGCGCGGCCAAAACTTCGGACAAGTTTCCAACGCGTTCGTGCGCATTGTCAATGAAGAGACAAATGAGGAGCTGATCCGCTATGATCTGGCTGAAGATTTCTCAATTGAAACAGCCATTATCGCAGGGGAGCTTTACAGACATAACGGCGAATGGAAATTTTCCGCGATCGGCTCAGGCTACCAAGGCGGACTGGCCCGTATTGCGACAGATTACGGCCTGCAGATCGGCTGAACCATATCAAACACAGAAGGGAGAGACGGCACATGGCTATTCAATTGGCGAAAGGACAGCGTGTTGATCTGACAAAAACGAACCCCGGCCTTACAAAAGCGGTGATCGGCTTAGGGTGGGATACGAACAAGTACTCCGGAGGGCATGACTTTGACCTTGACGCGTCGGCTTTTCTTGTCGATGCCCATGACAACTGTGTAAATGATCTTGATTTTGTTTTCTACAATAACCTGGAACACCCGAGCGGGGGCGTCATCCATACGGGAGACAACCGGACGGGCGAGGGCGAGGGAGACGATGAACAAATTATCGTCGACTTCTCAAAAATACCCGCAAATATTGAAAAGATCGGCATCACCGTCACGATTCATGATGCGGAAGCGCGCGGCCAAAATTTCGGACAAGTTTCGAACGCGTTCGTGCGCGTCGTCGATGAAAACAGCCAGAATGAACTGCTTCGTTTCGATTTAGGGGAAGACTTCTCGATTGAAACGGCGGTTGTCGTTTGTGAGCTTTACCGCCATGGAGCTGAGTGGAAGTTTAACGCCATCGGCAGCGGGTTTTCCGGCGGTCTGGCATCACTTTGCCGGAATTACGGCTTGCAGGTGTAAGCAGGAAATTACCGTTTTACTAAATAGGAGGAAAAAACTTGGATTTTCTACATCATATTATGTCTACCTACGCTTCCTTTTTTGATTGGAAAATGTGGGGTGAGGTGCTGACTGACCCTGTATCATGGGGGCTGATCGGTTCCTTGGTTCTGCTGGAAGGGCTGCTGTCGGCCGACAATGCGTTAGTGCTTGCGGTGATGGTAAGGCATCTGCCTGAAAAACAGCGGAAGAAAGCATTAACATACGGATTGTTCGGGGCATATATTTTCCGTTTTATCTTTATCGGGATCGGAATGCTGCTCATTAAGTTCTGGTGGATTAAAGTGCTTGGCGCGCTGTACCTGGCTTGGCTCGTCATTAAGCATTTCTGGATCGGAGAAGGTGATGACGATACGGAAGGCATGAAGAAAAATTCATGGATGGTCCGTACGTTCGGAATTTTCTGGGCCACTGTCGTTTCAGTTGAGTTAATGGATTTGGCCTTCTCTGTTGACAGCATTCTGGCCGCGTTTGCGGTATCGGAAAAAGTGTGGGTGCTCTTGATCGGCGGTATGCTTGGCATTCTCATGATGCGTACAGTCGCAAAAGTATTCCTTGTTTTAATTGATAAAATCCCTGAGCTTGAAAATACGGCTTTTGTGCTGATCGGGATTATCGCCGTGAAAATGGCGGCGAGCGCCTTTGATTATGAAATGCCGCACGTGGTGTTCTTCGGAATCATCATCGCTGCGTTTGTGGTAACGTTTATTATCCACTATTTCAACAAACAAAAGCAGGTTCAGGAGCAAACGGCTGCATCTAAAGAAGAATAAAACAAAAAAGGAGGGAGAGTTCATTTCCTTCCTTTTTTGTACCGATCATCATGAAGAGAAAGGAGGAAAATGATGAGGCAGGAAGAATTGGTGATCCGAAAGGCCGAGCCGGAAAACGATGACTGGGAAACGTTTCTGATGCGGCCGCTGCCGGAACGTCCCGGTTACGAGCGGGAAAACGGGCTGGCGTTTACCCGTCTTGCCGTCCGGATTTTGGGCACTCCTTATGATGAGACGGAGTATTACAATAAGCTTTTCGAGCTGTCTTCTCATGAAAACATCCATGTGTTAAGCGAGACGCTGGATAAGACCATTGCGCCTGAAACGTTTCAGGCGCTGCAGCACATCCATTCGGTCAATCAAAAAGAGAAAGGGCTTTCGGTTTCCAGGTTTGTCGCGTTTCTCGATGGGGGCAGGCTGCTTGCCAAACACGCTGATCCGCTTATGCACCGCAGGCTGAGAACCGCGTTTATGACGCTTTTGGAAACCTTTGCGGACCGGCATGAAAACGGGCTGAATCATCCCGATTTCCGGCGTGTGCTCTTGGATGTGTCAAAGTTTTCGCTGAACCACCTGAATCCATGGCTTGAACAAGCCGATATAGAGCGTGAGATGCCGAAGGTGGTGTGGTATGGAGACGCTGCCAAAAGCCAGCTCTATTTTCTCTATTATCTCATGCTGATCGGCTGTGACGTCCTATTGTTTCATCCGGCTGCGGAAGATCCGTTCAGCTTGATTGATCCGGATGAGGAACTCAGCTTTGTGATAAAGCTCCCCGCAACAGGCGGCCTTGAGCCATTCCCGAAAGAAAAGCCGGACAGAACGTCCACGACGGCCTACCGGTCAACGAAAGAAATTGAGCATGTGCTGAACCATGAGGAATCTATGATGTATAAGCCTTGGCAGTTCAGGGATCATACCCCGCAGTCCGTGACATTAAAAACGACGTATGATGAGTTATTTCTCATTGCGAAGGAGCGGGCGTTTATCCGGCCGCAATTTAAAGCGGACAGGGAGCGGGTGGCCGTTCCGAACCTTTTTGCGAAAGTGATGGGGGTTTCCAAAGATACGAAAGAATATTGGAACAGACTCCATACCGCCGCAGACTATCAGGAGACACACATGATCCGCAGTTTTCCGTTTACGGAAGAGCTGAAAGCCAACTACCAGTATCACTACAGTCAGGTTTTGAACGAAGAAGGAGCGATTGACGCGGACAGGCTGAAAAGAAGCAACATCTGGCAGTACAAGCATCTCCCGTCAGGCGTGCAGAACGCCATCGCCAATGTGATTTCTGACATGTGCAGAAACCCAGGGCTGAAGGCTTTGCCCGGGGAGCAGGCAAGGGATGCCGCAATCTATTTGTTCCGCCAGGCGACGAACCTGCCCGCTTCGCTGCTGCAATTGATTCAGACGTTTGATTACGCCCAAACCGTTCCGAAACTTGTTTTATATCATACGGAACAAAATGGCGAACTCACACGTTCTGATGCCGCCGCTCTTTTGTTTTTAAATAAATTCGGCGTCGATATCATCTTGTATAATCCGCCGGGCCATCAGGACATTGAGCATTATATTGAAGAAAGCCAATTTGATGTCCATTGGCTGGAGGACATGGTGTTTCGGCAGGAATATAAGGAGCCGTCACTCGTAAGAAAGCTGTTTAGAACCATTACGCAAAAGCAGGGAGAGTAAATAAACATGACAGAAAATCAAAATCCGCTTGTTCTTGATAAAAATGAAGAGATTTCTGAACAAAAAGCAGATGACATCAGGGTGCAGCTGCGCCAAGACCCTGAAGTGCAGCGCATTTCGCAGCAGATTGACGTGAAAAACCAAATGGAGCTGCTTGAGTACGGAAAAGAACCGGCAGTTGAAATCTCGAAGTTCTCCGACCGCATCTTAAATATGATGAAAACAACAAGTGTCACGGATTCAGGCACAATGCTGACGCAGCTCGGAAAAATCATGGACCGTTTCGACAAAAATGATTTCGATGAACCAAAAGGATTTCTCGCTAAAATGTTCAAACGCGGCAACAGCATGATTGAAAAGATTTTTCAAAAGTACCGCACCCTGGGCGGAGAAATTGAAAAAATCCACGTCGAAATTTCGAAATACAAAGATGAAATGGCAAAGACGAACCATACGCTTGAAGAGATGTATGAAAACAACATTAACTACTACATGGAGCTTGAAAAATATGTCGTTGCCGGGCAGATGAAGCTTGAGGAAATGCAGGCGCTCATTCCTTCTTATGAAGAAAAAGCGGCCGGCGGAAACCAGCTTGCGCAAATGCAGCTTGATACGCTGCGTGACGGGCTTCAGGCGCTTGAGGAACGTGTGTATGATTTAGATATGGCTCGGATGGTGGCGCTGCAAACAGCTCCGCAGATCCGCCTCCTTCAGCGCGGAAATACGAAGCTCATTGGGAAAATCAATTCCGCTTTCGTCATTACAATTCCGATTTTCAAAAACGGCATTATTCAGGCTGTCACAGTCAAACGGCAAAAGCTTGTGGCTGATTCAATGAGCGAGCTGGACCGCCGCACGAATGAAATGCTGAAGCGCAACGCTGAAAATATTTCAAACCAAAGCGTGGAGATCGCCCGTATGGCAGGCCGTCCGAGCATTGACATTGAGACGATTGAAACGTCTTGGAATACGATTGTCAGCGGTATGCAGGAAACGAAACAGATCGAGGAAGAGAACAAACGCCTCCGTGAAGACGGAGCGAGACGTATTGCCCAGCTGCAGGATAATATTAAAAAAGCAGTCTTACAGCAATAAAAGGAACCCCGCTTGTGAAACATAAGCGGGGTTTTTCATTTCTTTCATTTTGTTAATGACAGTATGTAAAGACAGGTGTAAACTTAAACGGTAATCATTTTGCATATCAGAGGTGTTGGCAATGGGAAAACGACAGCCTATTTCCCAGCGTAAACTGCTGGGCGTCGCCGGTTTAGGGTGGCTGTTTGATGCAATGGATGTCGGAATATTATCGTTTATTATCGCCGCGCTCCATGTGGAGTGGAATCTGTCGCCTGAAGAAATGAAATGGATCGGAAGCGTCAATTCCATCGGTATGGCAGCGGGTGCGTTTTTGTTTGGTTTACTGGCTGATCGAATCGGCCGCAAAAAAGTGTTTATCATTACCCTTTTGTGTTTTTCCATCGGAAGCGGCATTTCCGCTTTTGTAACGAGCTTATCAGCATTTCTCATTCTTCGTTTTGTCATCGGGATGGGGCTTGGCGGAGAGCTTCCAGTCGCTTCAACACTTGTTTCGGAAGCGGTTGTGCCTGAGAAGCGCGGCAGAGTGATTGTGCTTCTGGAAAGCTTTTGGGCCGCGGGCTGGCTCGCAGCGGCACTGATTTCTTACTTTGTGATCCCAAGCTTCGGCTGGCAGGCTGCCCTGCTGTTAACCGCGCTGACTGCTTTTTATGCGCTGTACTTGCGGACAGGGCTGCCTGATTCGCCGAAATATGAGTCGCTTTCTGCCAAAAAGAAATCGGTGTGGGAGAATGTCAAAAGCGTCTGGGCAAGACAGTATATAAGACCGACTGTGATGCTGTCGATCGTGTGGTTCTGCGTGGTGTTTTCTTATTACGGCATGTTCCTATGGCTGCCGAGTGTCATGCTGATGAAAGGCTTCAGCATGATTCAAAGCTTTGAATATGTCCTGCTGATGACGCTTGCTCAGCTTCCGGGCTATTTTTCCGCTGCATGGCTGATCGAAAAAGCGGGCCGGAAGCGGATACTCGTCATTTACTTGATCGGTACGGCAGGGAGCGCCTATTTCTTCGGAACAGCTGATTCCTTAGGCCTTCTGCTTACGGCTGGCATGCTGTTATCGTTTTTCAACCTTGGTGCGTGGGGCGTGCTGTATGCCTATACACCAGAGCAATACCCGACAGCGATTCGCGCAACAGGTTCAGGAACGACAGCGGCGTTTGGAAGAATCGGCGGCATCTTCGGCCCGCTGCTCGTCGGAACGCTCGCAGCCCGCCATATTTCGTTTTCGGTCATCTTTTCAATCTTTTGCATTGCCATCTTACTTGCGGTTGCTTGTATTTTGATTATGGGGAAAGAAACAAAACAAACTGAGCTTGAATAAGGAAAGCACCTCGCGATTGAGGTGCTTTTTTTACATGTGCGCCCGGGCTGAGGATTGGCGATTCCCGGTTGTCTGGTAGAGCGTCATCGACAGGATGAATAGAATGGCTGTAAATCCTGTAACGGCTCCGAAATGGTGTGCGCTTTGATATAAAAAACCTGCAGCACATGTGCCGACAGTGGTACCTGCATACATAGCGGCATTGGAAAGGGAAGCGATAGTTCCTCGCGCATTCGGTGAAATGGCTTGAAAGACACCCATCATTAACGGAAAGATGATGCCAGCTGTAAAGAACGTGAGAAAAAAGCTTGTTTCTACAAAAAATAAGTTAGGCAAGAAAGGAAGAGCGAAATAGAGAGCGCCCATCAGCAGCATGCCGCCGATCAATGTTTTAATCATGCCCAGCTTTTCTGAAATCCGGCTGCCGATCAGGCTTCCGAGCATATTTCCAAGTCCGAGTACAAGCATAGCGGCGCCGATTTGCGACACGGTTAAATGATAATCCGCAGAAAGCCAAGTGCCGAGAAAGCTGAACGACGCGAAATTTCCGGTTTGAAAGAGGAAATAGGCCAGCAAAATGACCGCTGTTTTCGGCAGCGAAAACAGCTCCCGATATGGAGCGGCAATTGACGTGCGCGCTGTTTGTTCAGAAGGTCGAATATCAGGCATAACAGCTGCCAGGATCAATAGAAGAATAAGCGAGCATGCTGACAAAACGAAAAGGGAGTATGCCATGTAAAGGAGGCGAAAAACCCTCCGATCGGCAGTCCGAGCATTTGTGAAGCGGCCAATCCAGCTGTCGCAATCCCCATGCTTTTCATGATCTGAGAAGGCTGGACGAGGATAGGGATGGACGCCCAAATTTGAGGCGTCACAAACGCAGCGCTAACGCCTGCGGCAAAACGGAACAGGCACATGGCGGCAAAAGAGGGTGCGATGCCGCATAAAAACGTGGATACAATAAAGCCTGCAAGTCCCCACAGCATGACTGTTTTCCTGTTAAGCCTGTCTGAGACCGGACCCGCAATGAAAGCGAACAGCGCATAACCGAGTGCATAAGCACTGACCATCCAGCCTGACAAATCGGTAGAGACATGAAACTGATTCTGTAAAAGCGGGAGAAGCGGAGAAAGTAAAAAAGTATCCGTGCCAATGACAAACATCACAGTGAAGAAAAGCCAAATACGATTCAAATGTTATCACTCCTATAGTTTTATAATTTTGAAACTATGAAACAGATATGTATAGAGAAAACCCTTTGTTAAAGGGTTTCCAAAAAGCCGGGCAGGTATGTTTGAAATGTGTCTTCCCGCAGGCGGACGTATTTTGTCCGTGAATTTTTCCGGGTTGCCGTTAATCCCGCTTCCCGCAGCGTTTTAAAATGATAGGATGCTGTGGTTTTGACAATATCGCATTTTTCACCTACTTCACCGCAGCTGAGTTCTTTTCCGCTGTAATAAAGCGTACGAATAATGGCAAGCCTCGATTCATCAGACAGTGCTTTAAAGATTTGGGCTCTGATTTGATCATCTGATTGTTTCATAGTCATGAAACTATAATACATAATGGGAGGTGGAAAAGCAACTTATTTTTCCAGTAAAGGAGAACAATTATAGAAAAGAGAGGAATTAAGTTCCATTAAAAGCGCTTTCAACTATAGGTGAGCGAAATATCACCTGTAAAATACAATCATAAAGGAGTATAACAGAGTATTTAGAAGCATAAATAAGGTCAAACGGCCACAGGGATGTTTATAAAGAAATGGTACAGAATAAAAGGAAATATGCTGTTTGTGGGGATGTTACATAAATGTTACGTTAATAAAGATTGCTTAATATGGAGGGAAAATATGAGTGTAGATGAGAAACCAATTAAGATAAAAGTCGAAAAAGTCTCTAAAATTTTTGGGAAACATACAAAGAAAGCAGTTCAGATGCTTGCCGACGGAAAGACAAAAAAAGAGATCCTGAAAGCGACTGGATCAACCGTTGGGGTAAATCAAGCTGATTTTGATGTATATGATGGTGAGATATTTGTCATCATGGGTCTATCAGGGAGCGGTAAATCAACGTTAGTACGGCTGTTAAACCGGCTTATTGAACCGACTGCCGGAAATATTTACATTGATGGTGACATGATAACAAATATGTCTAAAGACCAGCTCCGGGAAGTACGCCGGAAAAAAATCAGCATGGTCTTCCAAAAGTTCGCTCTGTTCCCGCACAGAACGATACTTGAAAACACAGAATACGGACTGGAGCTCCAAGGCGTCGACAAAAAAGAGCGTGAGCAAAAAGCGCTTGATTCGCTTAAACTTGTCGGTCTTGAAGGCTTTGAACACCAATTCCCAGATCAGCTCAGCGGAGGAATGCAGCAGCGTGTCGGACTTGCCCGCGCATTGACGAATGACCCTGACATTCTTCTGATGGATGAAGCTTTCAGTGCGCTTGATCCGCTGATCCGCAAAGACATGCAGGATGAGCTTTTAGACCTTCATGACTCTGTCGGCAAGACGATCATCTTCATTACGCATGATCTTGATGAAGCATTGCGCATCGGCGACAGAATCGTGCTGATGAAAGACGGTAACATCGTTCAGATCGGGACGCCTGAAGAAATTCTGATGAGCCCGTCCAATGAATACGTTGAGAAATTCGTTGAGGACGTTGACTTATCCAAAGTTCTGACAGCGGGCCACATCATGAAGCGCGCTGAAACTGTGCGGATTGACAAAGGGCCTCGTGTAGCGCTGCAGCTCATGAAGAATCTCGGTATTTCTTCTATTTACGCCGTTGATAAACAGAAACAGCTTCTCGGCGTCATTCACGCGGCGGATGCAAAAAAAGCGGTAGAATCCGACTTATCGCTTCAGGATATTTTAAATACTGAATTTACGACTGTGCATGAAAGCACATACTTAACGGAAATTTTCGATGTCGTGTCTGATGCGAATATTCCGATCGCCGTCACGGACGATAAGGACCGCATGAAAGGCATTGTCGTAAAAGGCGCATTAATCGGCGCGCTTTCAGGAAATAACGATTATATAAATGTTGAAGATTCTGCTGAACAAGCTCAGGATTCTTCTGTTCAGGGGGTGAAGTAAATGGACAGATTGCCTAGAATTCCGTTAGCAGATATCGTTGACCGGTTTGTTGACTGGCTTACCATGACGTTCGGAGGTTTCTTTGACGGAATCTCAAACGGTTTGGCCGCTTTCGTAAACGCGATTGTGAGCGGTTTGGGTTTCATCCCGTCTATTTTATTGACTGTTATTTTTGCAGCTCTCGCTTGGTGGATCAGTACGAGAGGAATTGCACTCTTTACGTTAATCGGATTCCTTGTTATTGATTATTTGGGTTATTGGTCGCCGATGCTGCAAACGTTGGCGCTTGTCGTCACATCTGTTTTGATTTCCATTATTATCGGGGTTCCGATCGGCATATGGGCGTCTCAGAAAGAAACGGTCCGCCGCATTGTCACACCGATTCTGGATTTAATGCAGACCATGCCGGCTTTCGTATACCTGCTGCCTGCAATTTTCTTCTTTAATATCGGGGTTGTGCCAGGCGTTGTGGCATCTGTTATTTTCGCGATGCCTCCGACGATCCGCATGACGGTTCTCGGTATTAAACAGGTTCCGGCTGATCTGATTGAAGCGACGGAAGCATTCGGTTCAACGACGTCTCAGCGTCTGTTCAAGGTGCAGCTTCCGCTTGCCACAAAAACAATTCTTGCCGGTATTAACCAAAGCATCATGCTTGCTTTGTCAATGGTCGTTATCGCGGCCATGGTCGGTGCGCCGGGCCTCGGTTCTGAAGTATACAGCGCCGTGACACAGTTGAAAACCGGTGTCGGAGTGGAAGCGGGTATCGCGATCGTTATCGTAGCGATTACACTCGACCGTATCACGCAAAACATTAAAGTGAAGAAGAAGAGCAGGGGGAATGCCTGATGCTTAAGAAAATCATCGGTGTCGGCGTTACCGCTGCGCTGGCTCTTTCTTTGGCTGCCTGCGGTTCGCAGACTGATGGTAAGGCAACGGCTGCGGACCAGGTGAACAAAACCATTATCGGTATTGATCCGGGATCGGGGATCATGGCCCTGACGGATGAGGCCGTGAAGGATTACGGATTGAAAGACTGGAATGTCGTCACGGCCTCAAGTGCTGCCATGACGGCGACATTGAAGAAATCATATGACCGGAAAAAGCCGATCATCGTAACGGGCTGGACGCCGCACTGGATGTTCTCCAGATACAAGCTGAAGTTCCTTGATGATCCGAAAAAAACGTACGGAACTGCCGAGCAGATTCATACGATTACAAGAACCGGCTTCAGTAAGGAACAGCCTAACGCGGCCAAAGTTCTCAGCCAGTTCAAATGGACGCAGGACGATATGGGAGAAGTCATGATTGCTGTTGAGGAAGGCGAAAAGCCGGCCAAAGCCGCAGCTGAATATGTGAAAAAACATAAAGACCAAGTGGCTCAATGGACAAAAGGCGCCCATAAAGTCAAAGGGGATAAAATCAACCTGGCTTATGTGGCATGGGACAGTGAAATCGCAAGTACGAATGTAATCGGAAAAATATTTCAAGACCTCGGCTATGACGTGAAGCTGACGCAAGTGGAGGCAGGTCCGATGTGGACTGCGATTGCGACAGGCAGCGCGGATGCGTCATTGTCTGCTTGGCTTCCGAATACCCATAAGGCATATGCGTCTAAATATAAAGGTAAATATGAAGATGTAGGAACGAGTCTGACAGGCGTCAAGATGGGTCTGGTCGTTCCTCAGTACATGAAAAATGTCAATTCAATTGAAGATCTGAAGAAGTGAGGAAAAGCAGCCCTGTAACGGGCTGCTTTTTTTTATGCTTCAAACGATTTGAGGACGGCGGCCGTTAATATCTCAACGCCAGTAAAGATGGCGCTTCGGTCAAATGTCATTTGGGGATGGTGAAGTCCCGGCTCCAGCCCGCATCCTAGGCCGAGCATCGTCGTTTTCAAGTTCGGCACCTTTAACCCGTAAAAGTGAAAATCCTCTCCTCCGGTTGTCACAAGGGGTTCATCCACATGTTCTTCTCCGAGAATGCTGCTGATCGCAGATGCCATGATGGCTTCCGCCTCCTTGTTTCGCTCGGCTGCCGGGAGGCTGTGTTCTTTTTGCAGTTCGATTTTTGCGCCGAATGCGGCAGCCGCCGCCTCACAGGCTCTTTCGGTTTCGGCGGTTAATTTCTCCATGGCGGCATTGGTTTGTGCGCGGAGATCAAGGCTGAACGATGCTTTTCCCGGAATGATATTGGAACTTTCTCCGCCTGCCTGAAGCTTTGTCATCTTCACGGAATGCGGGATGCCGGGATCAAGATGAATGAAGCTGAGTTTTTGGACGAGAAGAGCGGCAATTTCGATACTGTTAAGCCCGAGATGCGGTCTCGCGCCGTGGGCTTCTTCTCCGATAATCAGGCCTTCTATATGCCGGCTTGAGCCATGCAGAATGGACGGTGCGCATCGGCCGTTTGCCGTTTCCTGTACGGGGCGCACGTGTACGCCATATAAGAAGTCAACATCATCCAGTACGCCTTTTTCAATCATTTTCAGCGCTCCGCCGCCTTTTTCTTCAGCCGGCTGAAAAATAAAGCGGATGGTGCCCTTCGGAAGCTTCGGCTGACTCTTTAAAAGCATCATCGTGCCGAGCGCCATCGTCATATGTGAATCATGTCCGCATGAATGGTTCGCCTGAAAGACACCGTCCACTTCCTGCCACAGCGCGTCAATATCCGCCCGGACAGCCACAACGGGCGAGCCTTCTCCGATTTCGCCGACAACACCGGTGCAATCATCAAATGTACGGATTCGGCAGCCGGCCTCTTTCAGTTTTTCAGTCAGATATTCAGTTGTTTGATATTCTTTCCAGCTTACTTCGGGATTGGTGTGCAGGTGGTCAAAAATGTCCATAATGACTTGCTTTTCATGCGCTGTGAGTCTGTTCATGCCGTAAGTCCTCCTTCAAAAGCTGTCTGTTTTTTATTTTTTGATATTGAAAACAGGCAATCGGTCTGTATATAATATAGCACATATCTGTATTTTCTGAATAGTTTATAAATTTAAAGCGGGATGGTGATGTTATGGCTGTGCCGAAGGCCGAACCTGTATTGAAAAAGAAGAAATTGTTTGTGATGCCTGATGCTTATGTGCTGCTGTTCATTGTCGCTTTACTATGCGCGATAGCATCGTACATCGTTCCCGCGGGGGAATTTGACAGGGTGACAAAGGGCAGTGTGACGTCCGCCGTCCCGGGAAGTTATCATTCTTTAGACCAGTCTCCTGTCAGCCCGATCGCTTTTTTTACCGCGATTCAGGAAGGGATGACAAGTTCCGCGCCGATTATTTTTTTAATCCTGTTTACGGGCGGCACCATTGCGATTTTGGAGAAAACGGGCGCCATCAATGGATTGATCAGTAATGTCATCAGTACGTTCCGCACCAAACAGCTGCTGTTTATTGCGATTGTCGGATCTCTATTTTCGATCCTCGGCACAACCGGCATCGTCGTTAATTCCGTGATCGGTTTTATTCCGATCGGCCTGATCGTCGCCCGTTCGCTGAAATGGGACGCCGTGGCCGGAGCGGCCGTCATTTATATCGGCTGCTATGCCGGGTTTAACGCGACGATTTTATCACCTTCACCGCTCGGGTTATCACAAAGCATCGCGGAGCTGCCGCTGTTTTCCGGCATCGGCCTGCGGATTGCCGTCTACATTTGTTTTCTGCTATCATCTATTTTATATATTTATCGGTATACGAGAAGGCTCAGAAAAGCAAAGGACGCCAGTCTGCTGGGGAACGATTGGTTTCCGGCGGCAGGTTCAATCCCGCAGGCTTCCGATCCGGAGGACAAGCCAGCCCCGTTTACCGTCCGCCATAAATTGATTCTGGCTGTCGCGGCTTTGTCGCTTGTCGGCTTTTTATACGGCGCGCTTACTCTTGGCTGGTCTGATTCAGAGATGGCCGCCGTGTTCATTTTTATCTCAATCGTGTCAGGCCTGATTGCGGGAATGGCGGCAAATGATATCGCAAAAACGTTTATTACAGGCTGTCAGGGCCTCGTTTACGGCGCGCTGATCGTCGGAATGGCGAGAAGCATTTCCGTTATTCTGGAACACGGAAAGCTGCTTGATACGGTAGTCAATGGACTTGCGTCACTGCTGCACGGTTTCAGCCCGATGGCAGGCGCAATCGGAATGTATATTTCCAGCGCCCTGCTTCATTTTCTGATATCATCGGGCTCAGGGGAGGCGGTCGTATTTATTCCGATCTTGGCGCCGCTTGCCGATCTGATGGGCATCACGAGACAGGTCGCGGTTGAAGCGGTCATGCTCGGAGAAGGCGTCGTAAACTGTGTCAATCCGACTTCCGGCGTGCTGATGGCCGTACTGGCTGCCAGCGGCATTCCGTACGTAAAGTGGCTTCGCTTCATGATTCCGCTGGCGCTGATTTGGTTTGTCATCGGCCTCGTGTTTATCTGCATAGGCGTCCTGATCAATTGGGGTCCTTATTAAACATTTTGTCAATGATATTTCGGTTTATCATTATGAATCGGCAAGATATAATGGGAGTTGTAAGCCATTCTTAATAGTACGGGAGGAAGTCATGAATCAGCGTCGGAACGGACTTTCAAACGTGAATGGAAAGAGTGAGAGTGTGAAAGAGAAAGAACGAATGATTTGGTCAGAAGTCGGAATGCTTGTGGGCACACTGTCTTTGCTTGACATCATCGTACGCGGACTTGTTCTGAACTGTCCGTTTAGGGAATGGGCCGGAAGCTTGGCGGTTTTCTTCATTATAATTGTTTATTATTGCATCAGGGCGGGAGCGTCGGGAATGCTCATGCCGAGAATAGACACCAAAGAAGAACTGAAAAAGCGGGTGAAGCAGCAGCGGATAGATTCAATTGCGGTCACTTTTGCGGTGGCGGCGCTTACGATGTACGACAGGGGGTTTCCCCATACATTCTTTGCTTGGCTGAAAATGATCTTTCTTTTTATCGTCTGCGGAGGCGTTCTGTTTTTGCTTCGGTATGTCATTGTGAAGCTGTCTTACAGAAGAGCGATAAAAGAAATAAAAAGAAATCATCTTGACAGGTGGTTTCTTTTTTGTTTGAAAGCGGGAAGTCTTTTGATTTGATAGGAATATAGATTTGAATTCACTCTGTCACGTTGCTTTGATAGAGAGAGTGTGATAAGTTGAAATGTAAGCGTTAACAGAATTCTCCAGTCTTCACAACAGTTGAAAGGAGCTGAAGAAAGAGTAAGAGGAATTTTTGACTCCGCAGTCAGTCTTCAAAAATGAAATAAGGAGTGTCAAAAATGTTTGAAAAACGATTCAAAACCTCTTTACTGCCGTTATTCGCCGGATTTTTATTGCTGTTTCATTTGGTTTTGTCAGGCCCGGCGGCTGCAAACGCTGAAACTGCAAACAAATCGAATGAGGCGGCCGCGTCATCGGTCAAAAACGGGACCATCCTTCATGCCTGGAATTGGTCGTTCAATACGTTAACACAAAATATGAAAGATATTCGTGATGCGGGCTATGCAGCTATTCAGACGTCTCCGATTAACCAAGTAAAGGAAGGGAACCAAGGAGATAAAAGCATGAGGAACTGGTACTGGCTGTATCAGCCGACATCGTACCAAATCGGCAACCGTTACTTAGGCACTGAACAAGAATTTAAGGACATGTGTGCAGCCGCGGAAAAGTATGGCGTAAAAGTCATTGTCGATGCGGTTATCAATCATACCACCAGCGATTACGCCGCGATTTCTGACGAGATTAAGCGTATTCCAAACTGGACCCATGGAAACACACAAATTAAAAATTGGTCGGACAGGTGGGACGTCACTCAAAATTCATTGCTTGGGCTGTATGATTGGAATACACAGAATACTGAGGTGCAGGCCTATCTGAAACGTTTCTTGGAAAGAGCATTGAATGACGGAGCAGACGGGTTCCGCTATGATGCCGCCAAGCATATAGAGCTTCCGGATGATGGGAATTACGGCAGCCGATTTTGGCCGAATATCACAAATACATCGGCGGAGTTCCAATACGGAGAAATCCTGCAAGACAGCGCTTCCAGAGATACTGCTTATGCGAATTATATGAATGTGACGGCTTCTAACTATGGGCATTCCATCAGATCCGCTTTAAAGAACCGTAATCTGAGTGTGTCGAATATCTCCCATTATGCATCTGACGTGTCTGCGGACAAGTTAGTCACATGGGTGGAATCACATGATACGTATGCCAATGATGAGGAAGAGTCCACATGGATGAGTGATGACGATATCCGTTTAGGCTGGGCAGTGATTGGTTCCCGCTCAGGAAGCACGCCTCTTTTCTTTTCCAGACCTGAGGGCGGAGGAAATGGTGTAAGATTTCCCGGAAAAAGTCAAATAGGAGATCGCGGGAGCGCCTTATTTAAAGATCAGGCGATCACCGCGGTCAATCAATTTCACAATGTAATGGCCGGGCAGCCTGAGGAACTCTGGAATCCGAATGGGAACAATCAAATATTTATGAATCAGCGCGGCTCAAAAGGCGTTGTGCTGGCTAATGCAGGATCGTCTTCTGTCACCGTCAATACTTCAACGAAATTGCCTGACGGCAGGTATGATAATAGGGCCGGCGCCGGTTCATTTCAAGTAGCGAACGGCAAACTGACAGGTACGATCAATGCCAGATCCGCGGCTGTTCTTTATCCCGATGATATTGGAAATGCGCCTCAGGTCTTTCTTGAGAATTACCAAACGGGGGCAGTCCATTCTTTCAATGATCAGCTGACGGTCACCCTGCGTGCAAATGCGAAAACAGCAAAAGCCGTTTACCAAATCAATAATGGGCAGCAGACAGCATTTAAGGATGGAGACCGATTAACGATCGGGAAAGGAGATCCAATCGGCACGACATACAACATCAAGTTAACCGGAACGAACGGCGAGGGTGCAGAGAGAACCCAAGAATACACGTTTGTCAAAAAAGACCCGGCCCAAACCAACATCATTGGCTATCAAAATCCGGATCATTGGGGCCAGGTAAATGCTTATATTTACAAACATGATGGAGGCAGGGCCATAGAATTAACCGGATCGTGGCCGGGGAAAGCAATGACTAAGAATGCAAATGGAATTTACACGCTGACGCTGCCTGCGAATGCGGATACGGTTAATGCCAAAGTGATTTTTAACAATGGCAGCGCCCAAGTGCCCGGACAGAACCAGCCCGGCTTTGATTATGTGCAGAATGGTTTGTATAACAACTCCGGTTTAAACGGTTATCTTCCGCATTAATGGATAGGGCTATCATTACATCAGCGTGCCGGCAAACCCTTGCTTCTGGGAAAAGGACAGCGCATCTTCAATCACGCTGAAAAGATGACAACATCCTAAAACGGTTCCGTTTTAGGATGTTGTCATCAATCTGGAAACCATCACCGATATTTTTTTGTCCAAAAATCAAACTTTTCTCTTGCAAAAGTTTGTGAAGTATTGCACAATATAAATGTGGAATACTTCACAAGTTAAAAACAGACACCACGAAACACTGGAGGATGAGCATACATGATGAACGAACGAGTGAACAAAGTAGCATTAATCGGAGCAGGTTTTGTTGGAAGCAGTTATGCATTTGCGTTAATTAACCAAGGGATCACAGATGAGCTTGTGATCATTGATGTAAATAGAGAAAAAGCCATGGGCGATGTCATGGATTTAAATCACGGAAAGGCATTTGCGCCTCATCCGGTCAAAACGTCTTACGGCACATATGAGGATTGCAAGGATGCCGATATCGTGTGCATCTGTGCCGGGGCCAATCAAAAACCGGGCGAAACGAGACTTGAGCTGGTCGAAAAAAATCTCGCCATTTTTAAAAGCATTGTCGGTGAAGTAATGGCAAGCGGATTTGACGGCATCTTCCTCGTTGCCACAAACCCGGTCGACATTCTCACTTATGCGACATGGACATTCAGCGGCCTGCCGAAAGAACGCGTCATCGGCAGCGGCACGACACTGGATTCTGCGCGATTCCGTTATATGCTGAGTGAATACTTCGGCGCCGCTCCGCAAAACGTACACGCCCACATTATCGGTGAGCACGGCGATACCGAGCTCCCTGTATGGAGTCACGCCAATATCGGCGGAGTGCCGGTACAGCAATTGCTGGAGAAAAATGCAGCTTACAAACAGGACGAGCTGGATCAGATCGTTGACGATGTGAAAAACGCGGCCTACCATATTATCGAGAAAAAAGGCGCGACATATTACGGAGTGGCGATGAGCCTCGCCCGCATCACAAAAGCGATTTTGCGTAATGAAAACAGCATTTTAACCGTCAGCACATATCTGGACGGCCAATACGGTGTAAACGACGTCTTTATCGGCGTTCCGGCCGTCGTCAATCGGAACGGCATCGCAGGCGTGACGGAACTTGAGCTGAATGAAACAGAACAGGCTCAATTCAGCCGCAGCGCACACGTGCTGAAAGATATTCTCGCTCCGCATTTCGCTGGGTGAAACTTAAACTGAACTATCCAAATATATGTGGTACTAATAACCCCCAAGGGGGAGACAAAATAAAACACCTTTATGTTGTAACTAGATATATATCTAAAAGACAACATTGAGGTGTTTTTTTATGGCGAAATGAAAATGCTAATCAAGTGGTATCATAACAGGAAAACCAGTACATTCGTCAGAAAGGCTTTTTCAAACATAAAAGTTTTGTTAAATGAGTAGTATCATCAGTTTTTTCCATAAGTATAACGCTTGTTTTAGATGCACTCTATCAATTCCTTCCTCCTTAGACACCAGCGTTCCTCTTAATGATCAGGACAGCAGCTTATATCAATGTGAGATAAACTAAAAAGGCAGACTGTTAACAAGTACCTAAAGAGGAATGCCCATTGTTAATGCCCCCATAGAACCCTTCCACTGATCATTAAAATTTAGATCAATTATTCTTAAAGAAATCTGTGAACACTGTGACCGCAATCGTAGAGTAACTTGCCACAATTTTTTGGCTCAATTTGCGTTTATATAATAGGTTTTTAGTGTTAATACGTTCTTTGCAATTACTAGTGAGGTACGAGACATATATCGAAGCGGGCTCGGAAATCTGGTAGCCGCAAACATAGCTGATTAGGGTAATCGTAAAACTTATTTTCAGGATAGTTAGAGTCAGTTTGATTCCTGATCATATTCGTATGGACATTTTGATGCAGATTAGATTACCGGATAATAGATTTATTATTATTCTGTAATATAAAAAAGTTAAAAATAAAATTGTGAAATAGAATATATGCTTAAACAGAGCGGTATAGTTGTAACTCTTCTTAAATATGAATTTTTATGATAGTTAAATTTAGAATAGTAATTAATAGTTGTTCTTTTTTATGAATCAAATTAAATGCATAT
>NZ_ANAT01000031.1:0-59626 GCF_000411595.1 Paenibacillus lentimorbus NRRL B-30488
CCCAGCTTCTTTTATGTCAACAACTTTTTTAAGTTGTTTCCGAAGCTTTTTGTTGTTGTCTGCTGACCATCAGCGACGTTTAATAATATACCATGCATCCGCTGAATTTAGCAAGTATTTTTTTCGTTTTTTTGAAACGTATTTCGTTATATTCATCTCCGCCGCGGCATACGATGTAATCAAGCATGGACAAGATAAGGAGGCGTCATCAGTGAACCACTTCTACGTGTGGCACATCAGAAGGATAAAACAGCTGCTTATTATTATCATTGCCGCATTTGCAGCAGCCAGCTTTTTTTATATACAGAGAGCCGTCCCCCTTCCTGTATTTTTAACTGATAGCGGCCCGAAGGCTATTTCAAAAGGGGAAACGAAAGCGGGCGAAGTCGCATTAACATTCGATATCAGCTGGGGCGACGAAAAAGCGGTTCCGATTCTGAACGCGCTAAAAGCAAACGGTATTAAAAACGCCACTTTTTTTCTGTCAGCTTCTTGGGCGGAACGGCACCCGGACACAGTTGAACGTATGGTAAAAGACGGACATCAAATCGGCAGCATGGGATATGCGTATAAGAATTATACCAACCTAGAGGACAATGAAATAAAAAAAGATATCCTCCGGGCCCAGACCGCATTTAAAAAGCTGGGTGTGAAGAATGTTCATTTACTCCGCCCGCCGACCGGACAATTTAATAAAAAGGTTCTTACCATTGCACAGCAGTACCGCTATTCAGTGGTTCATTACAGCGTTAACTCGCAGGATTGGACAAATCCCGGTCCTGATAAAATCATTGAAAATGTAAACAGTCATATAAAAGGCGGCGACATTGTCCTGCTGCACGCCTCTGATTCAGCAACACAGACCGAAGAAGCGCTCCCCGCCATCATTCACAATTTAAAGCAAAAAGGACTGAAAAACGTGACAGTCGGCGACCTGATCGCAAATACTGACGTCAAGTCATCAGAAGTGAAATAACTACCTCTGGGCAAACTTCGGCAGCATTAACAGCTGAAACGCATTGCAGCCCATCAGCGGAATCAGCATCAAATAAAGCCAGTCCTCATTATTCACTCTTAGCGCAGGAACCCATTCAAGCGCTGTAATTACGACCATTAAAAATAATGATGAAACGAACGTATTTTTGAGGACTGCTTTTGTTTTATATACGCCGTCAACAGGCCGACGGCAAGCAGAGCCAGCGGCAGCCAGACAAACCCCGCAATCGAGTCATCCCGCTCACCAAAAAACAAAAATCTGACGTACATTAAATCAAAAGCGACAAACAGAATGATAAACAGCTGAAGCAGATTCCAAAGCGAGTTTGATCTGAGAATTTCAAGGGCAAACCGGTGCACTGTCAGAAAAACGAAGAATCCCATCTGGCTGATCACACTGAAAATCATGCCTACCCCGATAAACCAGATCAGAACGGAGAAAATCTGACCGGCCTCAAAATTCAGAAAGAACTCCTTGTACTCCCCCCACTTCAGTGCAAATCCCACGACGCTTGTAATAAGAGCGCCCACAGCTAAAATCGAAAAGAAAAATCGAACAAGCCCGCGGCTTTTCATCTCTTATTCATCCCCCTGACAATCGCGTTCAGCGATATTTTGTTATGTATAAATCCATTCCGATGAATCATATTAAAAATAAGTACAAGTAAGGAAGGAGCTTATGCATGTCAAAAGCCAAAACGCTATTGATAAGCTGTTTTGTTGTATTATCTGTAACAGCTTGTGCTCCAAAAGACCAAGCAGCGGATATGGATTATGACCAGACTAAAAAAATGGTTGTTGATATATTAAAGACAGATGATGGAAAAAAAGCAATTAAGGAAATATTAAATGATGATGCGATGAATGAGGCATTGGTGATTGATCAAAATGCCATTAAAGGCACAATAGAGAAAACCCTCACCTCTAAAAAAGGGGCGGAGTTCTGGAAAACCATCTTTGAAGACTCAAAGTTCGCCGAGAGCTTTGCAAAAACGCTTCAGCCCGAGCACGAAAAAATCATAAAAAAACTGATGAAAGACCCTGATTATCAGAAAAGTTTTATGCAGATCATGCAGGACCCCGGCATGGATAAAAAATACTATGAGCTGGTGAAAAGCCAAAAGTTCCGCAGTTACTTAGAAGATGTAATTACAGAGACACTTTCCAGCCCGCTTTTCAAAAAGCAATTCGAGGATGAATTTAAAAAAGCGGCTTCAAGCTCTGAAAAAGAAAGCCAATAAAAGGCCGGGCCGTGTTGATCCCGGCCCCTTTTTTATTCAGCTGTTTTTTCAATGACTTTCTGGGCGATTCCCATATAAATTTCCCCGATCGGATGACTTCTGTCATAGACAGAAGGCGCAAACTGGTCCTTGTCCCAATCAGGCTGTTTTAAAGGAATTCTGCCAAGCAGCGGCACCTGCAATTCCTCTGCAAGCTTGTCTCCCCCGCCTTGACCGAACACATATTCTCTCTCGCCGGTTTTTGCACTTTCATAATAAGCCATATTTTCAATGACCCCTACAACTTCATGATCGGTCTTAATCGCCATAGAACCCGCTCTCGCCGCTACAAATGCGGCTGTAGGGTGCGGCGTTGATACGATAATCTCTTTGCAGCTCGGAAGCATCGTGTGTACATCGAGCGCCACATCACCCGTGCCGGGCGGCAGATCGAGAACGATATAGTCAACCTCTCCCCAGTCAACCTCATGGAAGAAGTTATTCAGCATCTTGCCCAGCATCGGCCCTCTCCACACAACCGGAGCGTTTTCTTCGACGAAAAAGCCCATCGACATAACCTTTACTCCAAATCTTTCGACAGGAAGCAGTTTTTCTCCTTCAACTGTCGGGCGAACTGTAATACCCATCATGTCCGGCACGCTGAATCCGTATATATCCGCGTCGATCAAGCCGACTTTTTTGCCGAGCCGCGCAAGAGAAATGGCCAGGTTGACGGAAACCGTTGATTTGCCGACACCGCCTTTTCCGCTTGCCACCGCAAGAAAGACCGGCGGATGTTTCCTATTCAGCAGAGTTTCGCTTTCAGCAGCAGGCCGGCTGAATTTCGCCAATGTTTCTTCCGGCAGCTCTTCAAACCGCAGTCCGACAGTTTCCGCACCCGCTTCTTTCAAAACGGATACGATTTCCTGCTGAATGCCCATCTGTTCAGCCGTCCCCGTTTTTGCCAATGCAATTTTTACACTGACATGCCGTTTTTCCGGCTTGACCTTTACTTCTTTAATGGCATCCAATTCTCCCAGCGGTCTATGAAGAAAAGGTTCGCGCATGTTTCCGACTATATTTCTTACTTCATCTTCTCTTATCATCGAACCCTCACCCTTTGTGTATTCGTTTACAAATGGTATTATACCATATATTAAACGTAGAATCGGCGAAAAACCCTCCTTACTCGGGAGGGTCTCCTTTCTCTGTGAAATATCTCAATACGCCCTTATACACGGAAGAAGCGATTTTGTCCTGATATTTAGGCTGGCCGAGCCTTTTCGCTTCCGCGGGATTGGACAGAAATCCGATTTCCACCAGCGCGCCCGGTTTGGTTACATTCTGCATTAAGTAAATGCCGTGTATCCGTTTTGCCTTTCTCGTTGTATTCTCCAAATTGATTCTCAATTCGTCCTGTATATATTTTGCCACTTTTTCATTCTCTTCGTATTTTCCATAGTAGAAGCTTTGGGCGCCGCTCCATCTCGGTGACGGTATGGCGTTCAGATGAATGCTGATATAAAGCTCCGCCTCTGAACGGTTGATGATCTCCACGCGCTTTCTCAGATCTTCCGCTTTGCGTCGGCTGTAGCCTCTCGTCCCTTCAGGAGCTAAATCAGTATCCGTCTCCCGCGTCATAATAACCAAAGCTCCCTGCTCCTGCAAATAGTCTCTGACCCTGGAGGCCACTTCGAGAGTAATGTCCTTTTCAAGGTGACTGCCTCCCGTGGCGCCTCCGTCCGGCCCGCCGTGTCCCGGATCGAGATAGATGATTTTCCCGCTCAGCGGCAGGCTCCACGGCCGCCAGGAATCATCATTATGGAATTGAAACCGGAATAAACACAATAATATGATAAAGCCAAGTAAAAAACCGAGCCATTTCAGCTTTTTTGTCATAGCTTTCCCTCCCGCTTGTCCCCGTTATTAATAAGTATGGGACAAGGGAGGAAATTATGATTACCTCATGCGGAGCTTACATTGTTTTTCCCTTTGCAGAAATCCTTCCGTCCACCAGCTGTTGATAAACCGGCAGGACGCTTCATAGACTTCTTTTTGTTCAACGGAGGAATATTGCTCATGCGTCCAATTGCAAAGATATTCAAAAAAATCGGCCGTCAGTTCTTCCTCTTCTTCAGCCGAACGGGCGTTTGCCCTCTGCAAAGACTCACCATAATAGCCAAAGACGCCGAACCTGCCGCCTAATAAATACGCTTCAATTGCAAAATCTATGCATCCTTCACTCAGAATGCCGTTTTCGTCTTGAAGAAAGGGAAACAAAGGGGTAAGACATGCTTTTACGGACTGAATGATCTGCGTCAGTGACAGCTCCTTTAGTAAACTCTTCTCAAGCTCATAATCCTTCTGCCGTTTCACGTCTGAAAAAGATAATACTTCTGCCATTGCCAGCCACGCTCCTTTTTACTGTTATTTTGAAAGGAAAAGGGAAAAAGCATGCTTTGTTGATAGTGGAAATCCTCCCAAATGAAGGAGTTTCATGTTAACTGGAAGAATAAAGAGCTGAGGTGACGTGATGAAAAAGCTGTTTCAATACAATTGGACGGTGCGTGACGAGTGGCTTATGATATGTGAAAAGCTGAGCCGGGAGGAATTGACGAAAACCCGGACGGGCGGAATGGAGAGCATCTTGCGGACTTTATTTCATATCATTGATGTCGAGATCAGCTGGGCTCGTGCCATTTTAGGTAAAGATGATGTTTTACCCGCTGAGTCTGACTATACGAGCATTCAGGATCTCAGAAAGCTGTCTGAACAGTATCGGGAGGATGTTATTCATGCGGTCTCCCGCAAAGGGGCGGATCTTGTTAAGCCGGACTGGATGGACCAAACCTTTCCTAAAGAAGATATTCTCCGCCACATCCTTGCGCATGAGATTCACCATATGGGACAACTGTCGGTTTGGGCCAGAGAAATTGGAATAGAACCGGTTTCGGCTAATGTGATCAGCCGTCCGCAGGAAAAAGCCGCAAAAAACAGCACCTCTGACGGGATGCCGTTTTTATATTTTAATGCTTCTTGTTACGGAGTATGTATTAATGTATTCATCCAGCACGAGGCCGCCTTTGTCCTCGTAAAAACCGGCAACCATAAAGCCTGCGTCAATCTGGCCTTTAATTTGATCCTCCAGCGTATGGCCGAATTCAAGCGCTTCATGATTATCAATAAGTTCCTTTACCTTTTTCTTACTCAGATCTTTTTCATCCGAAAACGGAATGGAATACTTTACTTTTAGTACGCCTTCCTGCTCTAAATCCATATCAAATAAGAACACGACGGGATTTACAAAACCGGAGACTAAAGACCCGCCTTTTTTCAATACGCGATGAGCTTCTTTCCATACCGGAAGAACCGTATCAACAAAGCAATTCGATACTGGGTGCACGATAAAATCAAATGTCTCATCATCAAAACAGCTCAGATCATTCATGCTGCCTTTGACAGTCCGAAGCGTAAGATCGTCCCGCTCGGCAACCATTCTGTCTTGCGCAAGCTGTTTTTCCGAATTGTCAAAGATGGTGACGTCCGCTCCTGCAGCAGCAAGGACCGGCCCTTGCTGTCCTCCTCCTGAAGCAAGACAAAGAACCTTCAGACCGTCTATGGGCGGAAACCAATCCGCCGGCACATCTTTTCCGGGGGTCATTCTGATGCTCCAATTGCCTTTTTTCGCTTCACCAATCGTATGAGAATCAACCGCAACCGTCCATTCATTGCCTGTTTCGACTTTTTTATCCCATGCCTTGCTGTTATGTATGACTAACTTATTCATTATAACTGCGCTCCTTATTGGTAATGAATAGAGTATAACAAACAATTCTAGAAAAACATCGGATAACCTCTTCGATATGAGAAAAAAATACAAAAAAACCACAACCAAGAAGTTGTGGTTTTTGCAATCCAAAACGATTAACGTTTTGAGAACTGAGGTGCACGACGAGCGCCTTTAAGACCGTATTTTTTACGTTCTTTCATACGAGCGTCACGAGTCAGAAGACCAGCACGTTTAAGTGTTGCACGGTATTCTGGATCTGCTTCAAGCAAAGCACGAGCGATACCGTGACGGATTGCTCCAGCTTGACCAGATAAGCCGCCTCCATGTACGTTTACTAAAACATCATAAGTACCAGCTGTTTCAGTTAAAGTTAATGGTTGTTTGATATCTTCGATTAGAGCCGGAGATGGAATGTGCTCGCTGATTTCACGATTATTAACGACGATACGACCTTCTCCTGGAACTAAGCGCACACGCGCTACAGAACTTTTACGACGGCCAGTACCGTAATATTGAACCTGTGCCAAATTGGTAACCTCCTTTTTAATTAACCGCGAAGTTCGTAAACTTCAGGTTTTTGTGCTTCATGTGGATGCTCAGAACCACGGTATACGTTCAATTTCTTGAACATTTGACGACCTAGAGAACCTTTTGGAAGCATGCCTTTGATAGCAAGCTCAAGCATTTTCTCAGGGTAGTTTGTACGCATTTCAAGAGCTGTTCTTGATTTCAGACCGCCTGGGTGCATTGTGTGACGGTAGTAGATTTTATCAGTTAACTTTTTACCAGTTAACTCGATTTTTTCAGCGTTGATGATGATCACATGATCTCCAGTATCAACGTGCGGTGTGTAAGTCGGTTTGTGTTTCCCGCGAAGGATAGATGCAACTTCTGTAGAAAGACGTCCTAAAGTCTTGCCTGCTGCATCAACAACTAACCACTTGCGTTCAATAGTACTTGCGTTAGCCATAGGTGTTGTACGCATTTAATTCCCTCCTAAATGATCTGTCATTTTTTCATAAACTTCTGTTACGTTCTATTTCACAACACAATAAGTTCCGGGGCTTATCGTGGGGTTGAAATACATACCATATGATATCTTATAACTTTATGCAGACTCTGTCAAGAAAATGTTACACCTGGTTTAGTTGTCATAGCAAACGCTCCATAAATACAGCCCGTGCCCCGGTGCGGTGCGCCCCGCGGCTTCGCGATCCTTCGCTTTGAGCATTGCTTTTACATCATCGGGAGAAAATTTTCCAGCTCCTGTATCCAATAACGTTCCGGCAATGATTCTGACCATATTATAGAGAAAACCGTTTCCGGTGATCCTCATCTGCAGGCCGTCTCCGGTCTCAGTCCAATCCAGCTCGTAAATCGTTCTGACCTTATCCTGAACCGCGGTATCAGCCGCGCAAAAGCTTGTGAAATCATGTGTCCCGATGAGGTGCCTTGAAGCTTCCCTCATTTTCTGCACATTAAGCTGATATGCAAAATGGTAAGCGTAATGTCGTTTAAATACGTCCGGGTGTTTCTCCGTATATACAAAGTAGCGATATTCCTTTTGGACCGCGCTAAATCGTGCATGGAACCCATCATCCGCAATCTCTGCTGTTTTGACGGCAATATCATCAGGCAGCAGGGCATTGAGCGCAAACGGCCATTTCTCAGCCGGGATGGACAGCGGCGTATCAAAATGAATGACCTGCCCGGCAGCATGAACATCGCTGTCCGTGCGGCCGGATGAGTACACAGGCACCCTGCCATCCGTTTTGTGGATAACAGCCAGCGCTTTTTCCAATTCACTTTGAACGGTCCGCTTTCCAGGCTGAACCTGATATCCGTTAAATAAATGCCCGTCATAAGCAATGGTACATTTCACTCTCATTCAGCAGCACCTCTAACTTCTTAAGAAAAACAATAACACGGCTAATACGATGATGAGCAGAATAGCTCCGGTATCCTTTCCGGTCCAGACGAGCTTTCTGTATTTCGTTCTCCCCTCACCGCCCTGGTAGCCTCTCGCCTCCATAGCGACCGCAAGCTCTTCCGCGCGTTTAAAGGCGCTGACAAACAGCGGGACAAGCAGCGGAACAACCGCTTTGATTCTGTCTTTCACCGGGCCGCTTGTAAAGTCCGCACCCCTCGCCATTTGCGCCTTCATGATTTTATCTGTCTCTTCCATTAATGTCGGGATAAATCGCAATGATATCGACATCATCAATGCGAGTTCGTGTACAGGCAGCTTCACCTTTTTAAAAGGATTCAGGAGCTGCTCCATTCCATCCGTTATTTCAATCGGCGTTGTTGTCAGCGTCAGCAGCGTCGTCATAAAGATAAGGTAAACGAAACGGAGGGAGATAAAAATCCCCTGTATAAGTCCGCCCTCATACACTTTAAACCAGCCAAGCTGAAAAATGACAGATCCTTCATGCGTCATGAAAATGTGTAATAAAAAGGTAAACGCCACAATCCAGATAATCGGCTTAAGCCCCTTCAGCAAAAAGCTGAACGGCACTCGTGTTAAGGCGATCACTCCGAATGTAAACAAACCGAGCAAAGCGTACGTCTGTACGTTGTTTGCCAAAAAAACGATACATACAAAAAGAAAGATGCTGACAAGTTTTGTTCTCGGGTCCAATCGGTGAATAAGCGATGATCCGGGAACATACTTTCCGATAATCATGCTGTCCATCATTGGTCCTTTTCCTCCTGAAAGAAAGCCTTAATTTCACTGACGGCATCCTGCAGGGTCAGCATGGGTTTCTCATACTTGACTCCGAGAGCCTTCTCAAGCCGTCTCTGAAACTTCACCGACTCAGGAAGATCCAGTCCCATTTCGGCCATCTCTTCACCTTTTACAAACAAGTCACGCGGACTCCCCGTCGCTTTAATGGTTCCTTTGTGCATGACGATCATTTCGTCAGCATAGCGGGCGGCGTCCTCCATGCTGTGGGTGACGAGAACGGTAGTCAGGTTTCCCCGCTGATGAAGCGCATAGAACATGTCCATAATGTCCTGGCGCCCTCTCGGATCAAGACCGGCCGTCGGTTCATCCAAAACCAGCACTTCCGGCTCCATCGCGAGAACGCCGGCAATCGCCACTCTGCGCATCTGGCCGCCGCTGAGCTCGAACGGTGAACGATCCAAAATGTCTTCCGGAAGGCCCACAAGCCCCAGCATTTCTTTTGCTTTCCGTTCAGCGTCTTCTTTTTTTACACCGAAATTCATCGGTCCGAATGCGATGTCCTTCAGCACAGTCTCTTCAAACAGCTGATGTTCGGGAAATTGGAAAACGATTCCGACTTTTTTTCGCAAAGTCTTAAGGTCTTTATTTTTTTACCGGCTGCCAGAATCGTGCTCCCGAGCTCAAGCTGTCCTTTAGTCGGTTTCAGCAAACCGTTTAAATGCTGCAGGAGCGTCGATTTGCCCGACCCTGTATGCCCGATGACGGCAACGTAGCTGCCCTCTTTTATCACGGCATTGATATCATACAGAGCAAGCCGTTCAAACGGTGTCTTCATTTGATAGCGGTGTTCTACATCTTTGATTTTAATGTCCACAGCTCATTCACCAGCCCTTCCTGAGTCAGATGGTTTTTCGTTAACGCCAGTCCGCTTTCTTTCAAAAGCAGGCTGAGCTGGAATGAGAAAGGCAAATCAAGACCGATGCGAACCAAGTCTTCATTTAATTTAAAAATCTCTTCAGGCGTGCCCTCTGCATATTTCCTGCCGCCGTTCATCACAATGATCCTGTCCGCCCTTGCGGCTTCTTCCAGGTCATGTGTTATCGAAATGACGGTGGCCATGCCCTGATCTTTTAAGCGTCTGACAGTATCAAGGACTTCTTCTCTCCCAATCGGGTCAAGCATGGATGTCGCTTCATCCAAAATCATAATATCAGGACGCGCGGCAATAATTCCCGCGATCGCCACTCTTTGTTTTTGACCTCCGGAGAGATGGTGCGGCTCTTGATCAAGAAAATCCTGCATATTGACTTGTGTGACAGCCCAATCTACTCTCTCAATCATTTCTTCGCGCGGAACACCATTGTTTTCTAAACCAAAAGCCACATCATCGCGAACAGTCGTTCCGACAAATTGGTTATCGGGATTCTGAAAGACCATCCCTATTTTTTTTCGCACATCCCACACGGTATCCTCAGTCAGCTTGATGCCGCCGACTTCAATTTCTCCGGCCTCAGGCAAAATCAGCCCGTTCAGCGCTCTGGCCAAAGTCGACTTCCCTGAACCGTTGTGACCTACGATAGCAAGCCATTCTCCTTCATATACCTCCAGACTCACACCGTCCAGCGCCGGTCTTTCTGCATCTTTGCGGTAGCGGAATAGAATGTCTTTTACGGATATAAGCTGTTTTTGATCCACGGGCGCCTGACCTCCTCTCAGCTATAGCTCTGCTTTTCTGTCTCATGATAAAAAGTTCTGATATCTAAAAAAAGGGCATAGATCCAGTTAGAAACTGTCCCGCCCTTCTTTAGATACACAAAAATATGTGATTAAACCAATTCGATGATTGCCATTGGTGCACCGTCACCACGGCGAGGACCAAGCTTCATAATACGTGTGTATCCGCCTTGGCGCTCCTCGTAACGAGTTGCAATGTCAGAGAATAATTTTTGAAGTGCATCTTGGTTATTTTCTTCATTAGCAACCTCGTTGCGAATGTATGCAGCAGCTTGACGACGAGCATGCAAGTCACCGCGCTTACCAAGAGTGATCATCTTTTCAACAACAGAGCGAAGTTCTTTCGCACGTGTTTCAGTTGTTTCAATTCTTTCGTTGATGATCAAATCTGTTGTAAGATCACGAAGCATAGCTTTACGCTGTGAACTCGTACGTCCTAGTTTTCTGTATGACATGTGATGTCCCCTCCTTTAATGGAATGCTGTTTCTAATTAAAAAACACACGAAAATCCTAGTTCACATGGAAACTAGATCAATCGTCTTTGCGAAGGCCGAGTCCAAGTTCTTCAAGTTTCGCTTTCACTTCTTCAAGTGATTTGCGTCCCAGGTTGCGAACTTTCATCATATCTTCTTCCGTCTTGTTCGCAAGTTCTTGAACCGTGTTAATGCCCGCACGCTTCAAGCAGTTGTAAGAACGGACAGAAAGATCAAGTTCCTCAATCGTCATTTCAAGAACTTTTTCTTTTGGTCCTCTTCTTTTTCAACCATGATTTCAGCATGCTGAGCTTCGTCAGTTAAACCGACGAATATATTAAGGTGTTCAGTTAAAATCTTTGAACCGAGAGCAATTGCTTCCTTCGGTCCAGTGCTTCCGTCAGTCCAAACATCAAGTGTAAGTTTGTCATAGTTTGCAACCTGGCCTACACGAGTGTTTTCTACCTGATAAGATAAACGAGAAACTGGCGTAAAGATTGAATCGATCGGAATCACGCCGATTGGCTGATCGTCTCTTTTGTTCGAATCAGCAGGTGTATACCCACGTCCTCTTTGTGCAGTAAGGCGAACTCGGAAACTCGCATTCTCACCAAGAGTCGCGATATGAAGATCCGGATTAAGGATTTCAACATCGCTGTCGTGTGTAATATCAGCTGCTGTGACAGTTCCTTCGCCCTGTACATCAATTTCAAGCGTCTTCTCTTCATCAGAGTAGATTTTCAATGCAAGCTTTTTAATGTGCAAGATTATCGTTGTAACATCTTCCACAACGCCTTCGATTGTCGAGAATTCGTGCAGTACACCATCTATCTGGATCGATGTTACAGCGGCACCAGGGAGTGAGGATAAGAGGATACGACGTAAGGAGTTACCCAGAGTTGTACCATATCCACGCTCAAGCGGCTCTACGACAAACTTACCAAATTTGGCATCGTCGCTGATTTCAACCGTTTCGATTTTTGGTTTTTCAATCTCGATCATTACTTAAAACCCTCCTTCAAAACGTCGAAACCTCGAATAGAATCATATGAGATTCCATCCGAAATTCCCCATTGTTTAGTCCCGTATGTGCTCAGGCAACGAGTCGGTGCATTCGTTTCATAAATAACTGTATCATAACCCATTATTGACAGGGACACAAAATCTATACAAACAAATTACACGCGGCGACGTTTTGGTGGACGGCATCCATTATGAGGAACAGGAGTTACGTCTCTGATAGCTGTAACTTCAAGTCCGGCAGCTTGTAAAGCACGGATTGCAGCTTCACGGCCAGAACCTGGTCCTTTAACAGTTACTTCAAGAGTTTTAAGTCCGTGTTCGATTGAACCTTTAGCAGCTGTTTCAGCAGCCATTTGCGCAGCAAAAGGAGTCGATTTACGAGAACCTCTGAATCCTAGAGCTCCGGCACTTGACCAAGAAAGAGCATTACCATGAGTATCAGTGATCGTAACGATCGTGTTATTGAAAGTTGAACGAATATGAGCGATTCCTGACTCAATATTCTTTTTCACGCGACGTTTACGCGTGTTTTGTTTACGAGCAGCAGCCATTGTTTAGGTACCTCCCTTACTTATTTTTCTTGTTAGCTACAGTACGACGCGGACCTTTACGAGTACGCGCATTGTTTTTAGAGTTTTGTCCGCGAACAGGCAAACCTCTGCGATGGCGGATTCCGCGGTAGCTTCCGATTTCGATCAGACGCTTGATGTTAAGAGAAACTTCACGGCGAAGGTCACCTTCTACTTTCAGTTTGTCAATAACATCACGGATTTTACCAAGTTCTTCTTCAGTAAGATCACGCACACGAGTATCTTCAGAAACACCAGCCTCTTTCAAGACTTGCTGAGCCGTTGTGCGGCCAATTCCGAAGACATATGTTAAAGAAATAACAACACGTTTGTCACGTGGGATATCTACACCAGCAATACGAGCCATTCTCTGGGCACCTCCTTATTAATTATCCTTGTTTTGTTTATGCTTTGGATTTTCACAGATCACCATTACTTTTCCTTTTCTGCGAATAACTTTACATTTCTCGCAGATTGGTTTAACTGATGGTCTCACTTTCATGTGTTTCCAACCTCCTTCAGTTTCCGGAGTGCTTTATTTGTAACGGTACGTAATCCTGCCACGAGTTAAGTCATATGGAGATAATTCTACCGTAACTTTGTCTCCAGGTAAAATGCGAATGAAGTGCATGCGGATTTTACCAGATACGTGAGCCAAAACCGTATGGCCATTTTCGAGTTCAACTTTGAACATCGCGTTTGGCAGTGTTTCGACAATCGTACCTTCCACTTCAATTACATCGTCTTTCGCCATTCAAGTGTTCTCCCTTCTTCAAATCAGTAACTTGCTCTCTGACAAATTTCAAAAGAGAAAATCTCAGTTATCCGTTTGTCACACGCCCTGTTTCGTTTATACTGTTCTGAACTTCCGGAGATACGCAATCATAAAGGGTGAATGATTGATATTCTTTTTCTAAGGAGAATGAAATGTACGCTTTTCTCCGTCTGCTTTAGTACACGATGATGAATCTTCATTCCGATGACAGCAGCTAGCCGGTTTTTCTTCCGACCAATTGTAAACCTACAATCTGCCCAGGTGCGGAATGAAAAACATGTGTCATGGAATTCATTTCATCATCTAGACTTTTGTCAGTATATCAAAACCCGTTTCCGTAATCGCAATCGTATGTTCAAAATGAGCACACTTTTTCCCATCTACCGTTACAACCGTCCAGTTATCAGCCAATGTTTTCACATACCGGCTGCCAGCGTTAACCATCGGTTCTATAGCGAGAACCATACCAGGCTTCAGCCTAGGTCCTTTGTTTGGCGGACCGTAATGAGGAATTTGCGGATCCTCATGCAAGTCTTGACCAACACCATGTCCGACATACTCCCTAACAACTGAAAACTGCTCATTTTCGACATACGTTTGTATTGCGTGGGAAATATTCGACAAACGTTCACCTGGTTTTGCTTCCTTCAAGCCTTTATATAAAGACTCCTCTGTCACTTCCAGCAGTCGTTTATCATCATCACTGATGTTTCCTACCGGATATGTCCAAGCAGAGTCACCATGATAACCATTTAATTTAGCACCGATATCAATGCTGATAATGTCACCGTCACGCAAAACCCTTTTACCGGGAATTCCGTGAACGAGTTCTTCATTAACTGATACACAGATGCTCCCGCGAAACCCATTATACCCCTTAAAAGATGGGATTGCACCCTGCTTCTCAATAAAACGTTCGGCAATTTGATCCAATTCTTTTGTCGAGATTCCTGGTTTAATGTGCTTTTTCATCTCTTCATGAGTCAAAGCCACGATTCGCCCTGCTTCCCGCATGATGCTAAGCTCACGAGGGGTCTTACAGATAATCATTTGCTCAATCCTCCAAGAAGCTCTTTCACATCTTTGTACACGTCGTTAATGTCCTGCTGGCCATTGACGTTGACAAGATACCCTTTCTCAGAATAAAAATCGAGTAAAGGCTGAGTCTGCTTCATGTTGACCTCAAGCCGTTTTGAGACGGTTTCCTCATTATCATCTGCCCGTTGATAAAGGTCTCCTCCGTCTTTATCACAAACACCCGGCGTTTTCGGCGGATTGAAAACCAAATGATAGGTTGTGCCGCAAACACTGCAAATTCTGCGTCCAGTCAAACGTTCCATTAAAGAGTCTTTGTCTACTTTAATGTTAATGACATAATCAATCGGCTTGCCGTATTCCTCAAGAATGTTTTCAAGAGCTTCAGCCTGAGCGACTGTTCGCGGAAATCCGTCCAGAAGAAAACCTCTTTCACAATCATCTTTGCCGAGTCTTTCTTTGACAATGCCGATTGTGACTTCGTCCGGTACGAGCTCGCCTTTATCAATATAAGACTTTGCTTCGAGTCCGAGTGGTGTTTCTTCTTTCATAGCAGCACGGAACATATCTCCCGTTGAGATATGAGGTATCCCATAATCCTCAACAATTCGTTCTCCCTGTGTGCCTTTACCGGCTCCAGGAAGTCCCATTAAGACTAAGTTCATTCGGATTTCCCCCGTCCTCTCTTATTTAGAGGAATGGTTAAAACCAGTCCTCTAATTTTTCATAAATCCTCGGTAATTACGTTTCACTAACTGGCTCTCCAGCTGCTTCATTGTCTCCAAGGCTACCCCGACGACAATTAACAATGATGTTCCGCCAATCTGTGCACTTTGAGGCAATCCAGCGAATTGAATGAAAAAGATAGGAAGAATGGAAATCACGGCTAAGAATATAGAACCCACAAACGTAAGTCGATACAAAATGCTCGTAATTCTATCTTGAGTCATTTTCCCTGGACGAACCCCCGGGATATAGCCACCCTGTTTTTTAAGGTTATCAGCCATTTGTTCAGGGTTTACCTGCACAAAAGCATAGAAGTACGTAAAGGCGATAATTAATGCGACATAAACCGTCATGCCCACCGGATGTGTATTGTCAAAGTTGGCTTGAATCCACTTTGTCACATCGTTTTCTCCGAAAAATGACGCGATAGTACGCGGCGTAATAAGGAACGCAACCGCAAAGATTACCGGAATAACCCCTGCCGGATTCACTTTAAGCGGAAGGTGAGTTGACTGGCCTCCGCCAACAGGTGAACGACCTTGCCCTTTTGCATATTGAATCGCGATTTTGCGTACGGCCTGCTGAATGAAAATAACACCAACAATAACGGCCAAAATCGCAATCACCAGTAAAGCGATTTTTACAATATGAATAAACAGCTGATCGCTGCTGCCGACAAATTGAGTCTCATAAATCTGCCCAACAGTTTTCGGAATACTAGCCACAATCCCCGCGAAGATGATGATCGAAATTCCGTTACCTACTCCATTGGAAGTAATTTGTTCTCCCAGCCACATTAAAAAAGCAGTTCCTCCAGTGAGTACTAAAGCAATAATCAGATATGTCGATATGCCGGATTTTTCAATCAGCATACCGTTTGCCAGGTTGTTAAACCCGTAAGACATACCTAATGCCTGGATAAAACCAAGCACAATCGTAAAATATCTCGTGAACTGAGCTAATTTACGGCGGCCGACTTCACCTTGCTTAGACCACTCGGTAAACTTCGGCACAACATCCATCTGAAGCAGCTGAATGATGATCGAAGCAGTGATGTAAGGCGTAATTCCCATCGCAAAAATGGAGAACTGATAAAGCGCACCGCCGCCAAATGTGTTAAGGAGATCAAAAACCCCCCATCGAACTTTGTGTCTGCAACGCCTGAGCATTTACATATGGCACAGGGATAAACGCACCTATGCGAAAGACGATAAGCATGAGTAATGTAAAAATGATTTTATTCCGAATATCACTCACACGCATAAAGTTGGAGATTGTCTTAAACAAGTTAGATCACCTCAGCTGTACCGCCAGCAGCTTCAACAGCTTCTTTCGCAGAAGCAGAGAATTTATTGGCTTTTACAGTTAATTTTTTCTCTAATTTACCGTTGCCAAGAATCTTTACTCCTGCATTAAGTTTGCTAATAACACCAGTCTCAAGAAGAAGTTCAGGAGTGACTTCCGTTCCTTCCGCAAAACCGTTCAATTTGTCTACGTTCACAATAGCGTATTCCTTACGGTTGATGTTTGTAAAACCGCGCTTAGGAAGACGTTGGAATAAAGGCATTTGTCCCCCCTCGAATCCAGGGCGTACACCGCCGCCAGAACGAGCGTTTTGACCTTTGTGACCTTTACCAGCTGTTTTACCGTTACCAGAACCAATACCACGACCTACGCGATTGCGTACTTTACGTGAACCTTCTGAAGGCTTTAATTCATGAAGTTTCATTAGGACACCTCCTTAGCCTATAATTTATTTTTATTGTTCTTTAACAGAAACTAGATGAGAAACTTTATTAATCATACCGCGGATCGCAGCGTTATCTTCATGAACGACAGTTTGGTTTGTTTTCTTTAAACCAAGTGTTCTTACAGTAACGCGCTGATCTTCCGGGCGACCGATTACACTGCGTTTGAGGGTAATTTCTAATTTAGCCATTAATGTTCCCTCCTTATCCTAACAGTTCTTCTACAGATTTTCCACGAAGCTTCGCAACGTCTTCGGCACGTTTAAGCTCACTTAAACCTTGAAGTGTTGCACGGATCATGTTGATCGGTGTGTTAGAACCTAAAGACTTAGAAAGGATATCAGCAACGCCAGCAAGCTCAAGTACCGCACGTACAGGGCCTCCAGCGATAACTCCAGTACCTTCAGAAGCAGGTTTCAACAAGATATTGCCTGCACCGAAACGTCCGATGATTTCGTGTGGAATCGTAGTTCCAACCATTGGTACTTCAATCAAATTCTTTTTCGCATCTTCAACAGCTTTGCGGATTGCTTCAGGTACTTCTTGTGCTTTACCAGTACCGAAACCTACGTGACCGTTTTTGTCACCGACAACGACTAGAGCTGCGAAACGGAAACGACGACCACCTTTAACAACTTTCGCTACGCGGTTAACCGTAACTAAGCGTTCTTCTAACTCTAATTTGCTTGGGTCAATACGACGCATAATCATGTGTCCCTCCTTTTTTTATTAAAATTTCAGTCCGGCTTCACGAGCTGCATCGGCCAGAGCTTTTACACGTCCATGGTATAAGTATCCGCCGCGGTCAAATACTACGTCAGAAACACCTTTCTCAGAAGCGCGTTTCGCAACGAGTTCACCGACTTTAGCAGCAGCAGCGCTGTCACCAGTGCTTTCCACGTTCAAATCTTTATCGAGAGTAGAGGCACTAGCAAGTGTAACACCATTTACATCATCGATGATTTGAGCATAAATGTGTTTGTTTGAACGGAACACATTCAGACGAGGTCTTTCAGCTGTGCCTGAAAGTTTAGCACGAACACGGGCATGTCTTTTTTGACGAGCAGCATTTTTGCTAGTTTTCGTAATCATCCTTAGGTCACTCCTTTCTTCACTTTAAGCGGTCTTACTTAGCAGATTTACCTTCTTTACGGCGAACAACTTCACCTTCGTAGCGGATTCCTTTACCTTTGTAAGGCTCTGGAGAACGTACAGCGCGGATGTTAGCAGCGATAGCTCCTACACGCTCTTTGTCTGTACCTTTTACAACTACTTTAGTTTGAGAAGGAACTTCGATTTCGATGCCCTCTTCAGGAACGATCTCAACAGGGTGAGAGTATCCAACGTTTAAAACAAGTTTGTTTCCGGATTTAGCCGCACGATAACCGACACCGACTAATTCCAAACCTCTTTCAAATCCTTTAGATACGCCTTCAACCAAGTTTCCAAGCAGACTGCGAGTCGTACCATGCAGCGCACGGTGCTCTTTGTGATCAGAAGGACGAGTAACTGTAAGCACGTTGTCCTCAATTTTGATTTCCATATCAGGATGGAAAGTACGAGTTAATTCTCCTTTTGGTCCTTTTACAGCTACAGTGTTGCCTTCGTTCAGCGTTACTGTAACTCCAGAAGGGATCTCAAGCAGTTTTTTACCTACACGAGACATACTAAAACACCTCCATTCTTGTTAAACTTCTTACCAAACGTATGCTAGTACTTCTCCACCAGCTTGTTTTGCACGGGCTTCTTTGTCCGTTAAAACACCTTGTGATGTAGAAATAATCGCGATTCCAAGACCGTTAAGTACGCGAGGTACTTCATTTGATTTAGCGTATACACGCAAACCTGGTTTGCTGATTCTTTTAAGACCAGTGATAACGCGCTCGTTGTTTTGTCCGTATTTCAAGAAAACGCGGATGATACCTTGTTTGCTGTCTTCTACGAACTCAACGTCACGAATGAAACCTTCACGCTTTAAAATGTCAGCAATTTCTCTTTTCAATTTAGAAGCAGGAATTTCAAGCTTCTCATGACGTACCATGTTTGCATTGCGAATACGAGTCAGCATATCTGCAATTGGATCTGTCATAACCATTATATAATTACCTCCTTCCCATTCTTGGGGATTACCAGCTGGCTTTTTTCACGCCAGGAATTTGTCCTTTATATGCAAGCTCACGGAAACAAATACGGCAAAGTTTAAATTTACGAATGACTGAGTGCGGACGTCCGCAGCGTTCACAGCGAGTGTACTCTTGCACTTTAAACTTTGGTGTACGTTGTTGTTTCGCAATCATTGACTTTTTAGCCACGATTTCGCCTCCCTTTCATTGATTATTTCTGGAACGGCATACCTACTTGAGTTAATAGCTCACGAGCCTCTTCGTCAGAGTTAGCAGTCGTTACGATAACGATGTCCATTCCGCGAACCTTTGTTACTTTATCGTAGTCAATTTCAGGGAAGATTAACTGTTCTTTGATACCAAGAGTGTAGTTTCCGCGACCGTCGAAAGATTTCTTAGAAATCCCGCGGAAGTCACGTACACGCGGTAAAGATACAGAAATAAGTTTATCAAGGAAATCATACATGCGCTCTCCGCGAAGAGTTACTTTCGCACCGATAGGCATTCCCTCACGAAGACGGAATCCAGCAATTGATTTCTTCGCACGAGTAACGACAGGTTTTTGACCTGCGATAAACGTTAATTCTTCAACAGCACTGTCGATTGCTTTTGCGTTTTGAACAGCATCACCGACACCCATGTTGATTACGATTTTTTCGATTTTTGGCACCTGCATAACAGAGTCGTAGTTGAACTTCGTCATTAAAGCAGGTGAAATTTCTTTATTGTACTTTTCTTTAAGGCGGTTCATGAGATAGACCTCCCTTCCTTTAAATACTATTTATCTAAGACTTGCCCAGATTTTTTTGCAACACGAACTTTTTTGCCATCTTCCACTTTGTATCCTACGCGAGTCACTTCACCTGTTTTAGGATCGAGCGGCATAACGTTTGATACATGAATTGGCGCCTCTTGATTAGAAATACCGCCTTGAGGGTTTGCTTGAGTTGGTTTAGAGTGCTTCTTCACCATGTTTACGCCCTCAACTAGAACGCGGTCCTTTTTAGGGAAAGCAGCAAGGATCGTACCTTGTTTGCCTTTATCTTTACCAGAGATAACCATTACTTTATCGCCTTTTTTCACATGCATCCTGATCGCACCTCCTTGAGTAAGGCATTTATTTCATTAGATAACTTCTGGAGCCAGAGAAACAATTTTCATGAAGTTGTTTTCACGTAATTCACGGGCAACCGGTCCGAAGATACGAGTTCCACGCGGGCTCTTGTCGTCACGGATGATAACACATGCATTCTCATCGAAGCTGATGTATGATCCGTCAGTTCTGCGTGCTCCGCTTTTTGTGCGAACGATAACAGCTCTTACGACTTCACCTTTTTTTGACAACGCCTCCTGGTGTTGCTTGTTTAACCGTGCAAACAATTACATCACCAATGTTAGCCGTTTTACGTCCAGAACCGCCAAGAACTTTAATAGTAAGTACCTCACGCGCACCGGAGTTGTCAGCAACTTTTAAACGAGTCTCTTGTTGAATCATTATTTGTTACCTCCCTTCGGAAAAAGAATTCCGAACTTTATTAGATAATAACAGCTTCTTCGACAACTTCTACTAGACGAAAACGCTTAGTTGCAGATAATGGACGAGTTTCCATGATCTTTACGATGTCTCCGATTTTAGCTTGGTTATTTTCATCATGTGCTTTGAATTTCTTTGAGTATTTTACGCGTTTACCGTAAATAGGATCCTTTTTGTATGTTTCAACAACAACAGTGATGGTTTTATCCATTTTGTCAGAAACAACACGGCCTTGGTAAACTTTGCGTTGGTTACGTTCGCTCATGCTCACGACCTCCCCTCAGTGATTATTTGTTGGCAGCAATTTCTCTTTCACGAATCACAGTTTTCATGCGCGCGATAGCTTTGCGCACTTCACGAATGCGAGCAGTATTTTCAAGTTGTCCTGTCGCTAATTGAAAGCGAAGATTGAAAAGTTCTTCTTTAAGAGACTTTACTTTTTGTTCAATTTCAGCAGTGGTAAGGTCACGAATTTCATTAGCTTTCATTTGATTCACCACCAATTTCTTCACGTTTTACGAACTTCGTTTTAATTGGCAATTTGTGAGATGCAAGACGAAGAGCTTCACGAGCTACCTCTTCAGACACACCAGAAATTTCAAATAAAACTTTGCCCGGTTTTACAACAGCTACCCAGCCTTCAGGAGCCCCTTTACCGGAACCCATCCGTACCTCAAGCGGTTTAGCAGTGTAAGGTTTTGAAGGGAAAATTTTAATCCAAACTTTACCGCCACGTTTCATGTAACGAGTCATCGCAATACGTGCAGCTTCGATTTGGCGGTTCGTAATCCAAGAAGCTTCAAGAGCCTGGATACCATACTCACCAAAATGTACTTCAGTACCGCCTTTAGCGCGACCGCGCATTTTTCCGCGATGCTCTCTGCGATATTTAACGCGTTTTGGTAATAACATATTATTTTCCTCCTTCCTCAGTTTTCTTCTTAGTAGGAAGAACCTCTCCACGATAGATCCAGACTTTTACACCAAGCTTACCGTAAGTTGTGTCAGCTTCAGATGTTGCATAGTCGATGTCAGCACGTAAAGTGTGCAATGGAACAGTTCCTTCACTGTAGTATTCAGAACGAGCGATATCAGCTCCGCCAAGACGGCCGGAAACCATTGTTTTCACACCTTGTGCTCCAGCACGCATAGTGCGTTGGATTTGTTGTTTCTGCGCACGGCGGAAAGAAATACGGTTTTCTAGTTGACGAGCGATGTTGTCAGCTACAAGCTGAGCATCAAGATCTGCTCTTTTGATTTCAAGAATGTTAATGTGTACACGCTTGCCAGTAAGGCTGTTAAGGGCTTTACGAAGTGCTTCAACTTCAGATCCGCCTTTACCGATTACCATACCAGGCTTAGCAGTGTGGATCGTAATGTTAACGCGGTTTGCTGCACGCTCGATTTCTACTTTAGAAACAGAAGCGTCAGAAAGGCGTTTGCTAATGAATTCACGAATTTTTAAATCTTCGTGCAGGAAGTCAGCGTAATCTTTACCAGCGTACCACTTAGATTCCCAATCACGAATGACTCCGATACGAAGACCGACTGGATTTACCTTTTGACCCACTACTTATCCCTCCTTCTTTTCTGATACAACGATTGTAATGTGGCTCGTACGTTTGTTGATTTGGCTCGCACGTCCCATAGCACGCGGGCGGAATCTTTTTAACGTTGGGCCTTCGTCAACAAATGCCTGAGAAATAACCAGATTGTTAGCGTCCATCTCGTAGTTGTGCTCAGCATTTGCGATAGCAGATTTTAAAACTTTTTCGATGATCGGAGAAGCAGCTCTCGGAGTTAGGTTCAAGATAGATACTGCTTCGCCTACTTGCTTACCTCGAATCAGGTCCATTACTAGACGTGCTTTACGAGGAGCAATACGGACTGTTCTTGCAACAGCTTTAGCTTGCATTTAAAAGCCTCCTCTCTTAGCGTCTTGTTTTTTTATCGTCACTGGCGTGGCCTTTGTAAGTACGAGTCGGTGCGAATTCGCCCAACTTGTGGCCTACCATGTCTTCAGAAATGAATACAGGCACGTGTTTACGTCCGTCATATACTGCGATAGTGTGACCGATAAATTGTGGGAAAATAGTTGAACGGCGAGACCAAGTTTTTACAACTTGTTTCTTGTCCGTTTCATTTAATTTCTCGATTTTTGTCATCAAGTGTCCATCGACAAATGGTCCTTTTTTCAAGCTGCGAGCCATTTTGGAACCTCCCTTCGTGATTGCACTACGGTCCGAAATGAACCGTAGACAACCCCGTTATTTATTTTTACGACGACGTACGATAAATTTATCAGATTTGTTCTTTTTCTTACGTGTCTTGAATCCAAGAGTCGGTTTGCCCCAAGGAGACATTGGTGATTTACGTCCGATTGGCGCGCGACCTTCACCACCACCGTGCGGGTGATCGTTAGGGTTCATTACAGAACCGCGGACTGTAGGGCGGATGCCTTTCCAGCGAGAGCGTCCTGCTTTACCAACGTTGATAAGTTCGTGCTGCTCGTTACCTACTTGACCGATAGAAGCGCGGCAAGCAGAAAGGATCATGCGAACTTCACCAGAGTTAAGACGTACAAGAACGTATTTGCCTTCTTTACCAAGAACCTGAGCAGATGTACCAGCTGAACGTACAAGCTGTCCGCCTTTACCAGGTTTTAATTCAATGTTATGCACAACTGTACCAACAGGAATGTTGATAAGCGGAAGTGCGTTACCTACTTTGATGTCAGCTTCAGGGCCGGACATGATTTCAGTACCTACTTGAATTCCTTTTGGTGCAAGAATGTAACGTTTTTCTCCGTCTACATAGTTGATTAGTGCAATGTTAGCTGAACGGTTTGGATCGTACTCAACTGTAGCAACGCGTCCAGGTATACCATCTTTATCGCGTTTGAAGTCGATAACACGGTATTGGCGTTTGTGTCCGCCACCTTGGTGACGTACAGTCAATTTACCTTGGTTGTTACGTCCGCCTTTTTTGTGAAGGGGCGCAAGCAAGGATTTTTCCGGCTGGTCAGTCGTGATTTCAGCAAAATCTGAAGTTGTCATGCCACGACGTCCGTTAGAGGTCGGTTTATACTTTTTAATCGCCATTTTGAATTTCCCTCCTTCTTTTTACAGATAATTAAGCTTCAAAAATTTCGATTTCTTTGCTGTCTGCAGTAAGTTTTACGATCGCTTTTCTGCGACGGCTAGTCATACCAGTGTAGCGGCCGACACGTTTTGATTTCCCTTTGTAGTTCATGATGTTGACTTTGTCAACTTTCACTCCAAAGATACTTTCAACTGCATCTTTCACTTCTGTTTTATTAGCTCTTACATCAACTTCAAAAGTATATTTTTTTTCAGTCATTAAATCAGCAGAACGTTCAGTAATGACGGGGCGCTTAAGAACATCACGAGGATCTTTCATTATGCAAGCACCTCCTCTACTTTTTCAACCGCAGCTTTTGTAATCAGAAGCTTCTCGTGGTTGACAACGTCTAACACGTTGATTCCGTTAGCTTGAACAACTGTAACTCCAGGGATGTTGCGTGCAGAAAGAGATACTGCTTCGTTTGCATCCGCAGTTACGATTAAAGCTTTTTTCTCAACAGATAATCCTTTAAGGACAGCTGCCATTTCTTTTGTTTTAACCGTATCAAGAGTAAGATCTTCAAGAACAATAATGTTGTTGTCGTTCACTTTAGAAGACAATACTGATTTGATTGCCAAGCGGCGAACTTTTTTAGGTAATTTGTAAGAATAGCTGCGTGGTGTTGGGCCGAATACGACACCACCTCCGCGCCATTGCGGTGAACGGATTGAACCTTGACGGGCACGACCTGTACCTTTTTGACGCCATGGTTTGCGACCTCCGCCGCGTACTTCAGAACGATTTTTTACTTTGTGAGATCCTTGACGTAAGGAAGCTCTTTGCATAAGAATAGCGTCGAATACTACGCTCTCATTTGGCTCAATTCCAAATACAGAAGCGTTTAATTCGATATCACCAGCAGTAGAACCGTTTTGGTTGTATAATGCTACTTTTGGCATGATCAATTTCCTCCTTTCCTAAGAGACTTATTTAGATTTAACAGCACTTTTAACAGTGATTAAAGCTTTTCTCGCACCAGGTACGTTACCTTTAATCAAAAGAAGATTGCGCTCAGCATCTACTTTTACGACTTCAAGGTTTTGGACAGTGATTTGATCTCCGCCCATGCGTCCAGGTAATAGTTTACCTTTGAATACACGGTTAGGATCTACAGGTCCCATTGAACCAGGACGACGGTGGTAGCGTGAACCGTGAGACATAGGTCCGCGAGATTGTCCGTGGCGCTTGATTGCACCTTGGAAACCTTTACCTTTAGATACTCCTGTTACATCTACGATTTCTCCTGCAGAGAAAATTTCAACCTTGACTTCCTGACCAATTTCATACGCATCCATATCCACGCCGCGTAATTCTTTAACGAAGCGCTTAGGAGCAGTTTCCGCTTTTGCAACGTGTCCTTTTTCCGGTTTGTTTGAAAGCTTTTCGCGCTTATCGTCAAAACCAAGCTGGATCGCTTCATAGCCATCATTTTCAGCTGTTTTCTTTTGAAGAACAACGTTTGGAGCTGCTTCAATAACAGTTACCGGGATAAGATCACCGTTCTCTGCGAATACTTGCGTCATACCAATTTTTCTTCCTAAGATTCCTTTGGTCATTCGTCACACCTCCTATTAAGATCATTCTATATTTTAGAATTAAAGTTTGATTTCGATATCGACACCAGATGGTAAGTCTAATCGCATGAGAGCATCAACAGTTTGTGGTGTTGGGTTCACAATGTCGATTAAACGTTTATGTGTACGCATTTCAAATTGCTCACGAGAATCTTTGTATTTGTGCACCGCACGAAGGATTGTGTAAACTGATTTTTCAGTTGGCAACGGAATCGGACCAGATACGCTGGCACCAGAACGTTTTGCCGTTTCAACAATCTTCTCTGCAGATTGATCAAGGATTCTATGATCATATGCTTTTAAACGAATACGAATTTTTTGTTTTGCCATTATTTTCCCTCCTTTTCGCCTACATCACGTTAGACAGTTCTCCGTGAGAAAAACCTGATCACCTTGCCATGGCAAAGCGGCCGGGTGTGTCAGCAACCTCTCACTTCATCGCAGTCAAAGACCAACATACACTATTATACAGAAAATAGACGCATGTTGCAAGGTTTATTTAAAGAACCTTGTGGTTTTCACACTTTGATTATTATACAGGTGATACCATGATTAATCAAGGATATGACTGTTTTCTTTCAGAGATGGAACGATGCGAACCGGCTGACAACTTCGGCAAAGCGATCCGGTTCCTCCAAGTGAGGCGAATGGGCTGAGTTCTCAAACCAATGCCATTCTTTATACGGCGTATCAACCTTCTGATAATATTCATAAGACGTCGTCCCCGGAACCGTCAAATCATATCTCCCTGACATAAAACAGCACGGTATTACAATAGAAGAAACTGATTCCCCGGCATCAAAGGCAATGAGATCCTCCCACAGGTATTTCAGGCTGAACATTTGTCCCCGCGCGGCTAAGAAGCTCCCTCTCACACCGTACGGTTCACCAAACAGCATTCGCCCCCCTGCTTTAAGAGCGCCGATCGGATGATGGGTAAAGCCCCCTCCCCTCATCTCGATACAAAGCAGAAACAACGTTCGCTGCAGCTGTTTCTCCCATGGAGGTGCTCCGATAAAGCTCAGCGTCTTTTCCAGCAGGAAATGTTTGTGTTGCCTGCTCCATTCCATCATCAGCCGGTAAGCTTCCGTTTCTTCCTTTTGAATATTAACCACCTGACTGATTCCGATATACGCATAATACAAATCAGGTTTTTCTTGAAGAACATGAAGCGCCAGAACTGAGCCCCACGAATAGCCGGCGATATATATTTTTTGCCTGCTGAATTGCTTGCATAAGCGTTCGGTCAGCTGAATGGTGTCAGCTGTCAGCTGATCCAAAGTCATAGATGAACCCGGAATTTCCTTTGAATAAGAGAGACCCGCCCCTCTCTGATCCCAGTTCACAACGGTGAAATGCTTTTCCAGCTTATTCTGGTATTTTCTCGCATAGCCGATTTGAGGCGTGCCGGGACCGCCGTGCAAAAACAAAAGCAGCGGATTACTCCTGTCATCACCATTAATCATAATGGTTTGTTCACTGCCATTAATCAGCAATTGCTGAAGCATTGAAATACGATTGGTTTTCTTGAAGTTATCGTCCATCGGTCTTCTCCTAAAATTTGTATACGTTCTATTATACATGGAATCAGCGGGGAAACAAAAAAACGAGGCCCCATAAGGGACCCCGCATTAATGAACGAGTCGATTACTCAGTGATTGTAGAAACAACGCCTGAACCAACTGTACGTCCGCCTTCACGAATAGAGAAACGAGTTCCTTCTTCGATAGCGATTGTAGAGATAAGTTCAACGATCATTTCAGTGTTATCTCCAGGCATAACCATTTCTACGCCTTCTGGAAGATTGATGATACCAGTTACGTCAGTTGTACGGAAGTAGAACTGAGGACGGTAGTTAGAGAAGAATGGAGTATGACGTCCACCCTCTTCTTTAGAAAGAACGTAAACTTCAGCTTTGAATTTGCTGTGTGGAGTGATTGTACCTGGTTTAGCAAGTACTTGTCCACGTTGGATGTCTTCACGAGCTACACCGCGAAGAAGTGCACCGATGTTGTCTCCAGCTTCAGCGTAGTCAAGAAGCTTACGGAACATTTCAACACCTGTAACAGTTGTTTTGCTGTTTTCTTCTTGAAGACCGATGATTTCAACTTCGTCACCGACTTTAACTTGTCCGCGTTCTACACGGCCAGTAGCAACTGTACCACGACCAGTGATTGAGAATACGTCCTCAACTGGCATCATGAATGGTTTTTCAGTGTCGCGTTCTGGAGTTGGGATGTACTCATCAACTGCAGCCATAAGTTCAAGAATTTTTCTTCGTACTCAGCATCGCCTTCAAGAGCTTTAAGAGCAGAACCTTTAACAACTGGTACATCATCACCAGGGAAGTCGTATTCGCTAAGAAGATCGCGAACTTCCATTTCAACAAGCTCAAGAAGCTCTTCGTCGTCTACCATGTCGCATTTGTTAAGGAATACTACGATGTATGGTACACCAACGTTTTTAGAAAGAAGGATGTGCTCACGAGTTTGCGGCATTGGGCCATCAGCAGCAGATACTACAAGGATAGCTCCGTCCATTTGCGCAGCACCAGTGATCATGTTTTTAACATAGTCAGCGTGTCCTGGGCAGTCAACGTGTGCATAGTGACGAGTGTCAGTTTCGTACTCAACGTGTGCAGTAGAGATTGTGATACCGCGCTCACGTTCTTCTGGAGCACCATCAATTTGATCGTACGCCATAGCTGTACCTTTACCAGATTTCTTATGAAGTACTGTTGAGATAGCAGCAGTTAATGTTGTTTTACCATGGTCAACGTGTCCAATTGTACCGATATTGGCATGTGATTTGGAACGGTCGAATTTTTCTTTAGCCATTCTAAAATCCTCCTTAAGAGCTTTTAATTAGTAATGTATAGAGTGATAGAAAGTGAAAGCAAGCTCTCACTTCCTCATCTTACAATAGTAGTTATACTTGAGTTAAGTGGCAAAATCAATTATTCGCCTTTATTTTTTTGATAATTTCTTCAGCGATGCTCTTCGGCACTTCTTCGTAGTGATCCATGAACATTGTGAACGTACCGCGTCCTTGCGTGTTAGAACGAAGGGCAGTAGCGTAACCGAACATTTCAGCAAGAGGTACCATCGCACGCACAACTTGAGCGTTACCGCGAGCTTCCATACCTTCTACGCGTCCGCGACGAGAAGTAACATCACCCATGATGTCTCCCATGTATTCTTCAGGAATAACAACTTCAACTTTCATGATTGGTTCAAGAAGAACTGGGTTACATTTGCTGACTGCATTTTTCAATGCCATAGAAGCAGCGACTTTAAACGCCATTTCGTTTGAGTCAACATCATGGTAAGATCCATCAAAAAGTTTCGCCTTGATGTCGATTAGCGGGAATCCGGCTAGGACACCATTTTCAAGAGAGTCTTCAAGACCTGCTTGTACGGCTGGGATGTATTCACGAGGAACAACACCACCGACGATTGCGTTTTCGAATTCAAAGCCAGCGCCTTCTTCGTTCGGTTCAAATTCGATCCAAACGTGACCGAACTGACCGCGTCCGCCTGATTGACGTACGAATTTACCTTCAACTTTTGCACCGGTACGGAATGTCTCACGGTACGCAACTTGAGGAGCACCAACGTTAGCTTCAACTTTGAACTCACGCTTCATACGATCAACAATGATATCAAGGTGAAGCTCACCCATACCAGAGATGATTGTTTGACCCGTTTCAGGGTTTGTTTGTGTACGGAATGTAGGATCTTCTTCAGCAAGTTTCGCTAAAGCGATACCCATTTTATCTTGGTCAGCTTTTGATTTAGGCTCAATCGCTACGTCGATAACAGGCTCTGGGAATTCCATTGATTCAAGGATTACAAGATCCTTTTCATCACATAGAGTATCTCCAGTAGAAGTATCTTTTAGACCTACAGCAGCTGCGATGTCTCCAGCGTAAACAGTAGAGATCTCTTCACGGCTGTTAGCGTGCATTTGAAGGATACGTCCTACGCGCTCACGCTTGCCTTTTGTAGAGTTCTTTACATATGAACCGGAATCAAGTGTACCGGAATATACGCGGAAGAATGTCAGCTTACCGACATAAGGGTCAGTCATAACTTTAAATGCAAGTGCAGAGAACGGCTCTTCATCAGAAGAATGACGAACGATCTCTTCATCTGTGTCAGGACGTACACCTTTGATTGCAGCAACATCAGTTGGCGCAGGAAGGTAGTCAAGAACAGCATCAAGTACAAGCTGAACACCTTTGTTTTTGAAAGCAGAACCAACAAGTACAGGGTAGAATTCAACATTCAGTGTACCTTTACGGATAGCAGCTTTCAGTTCAGGGATAGTGATTTCTTCACCTTCAAGGTACTTTTCCATAAGCTCTTCATCAAGCTCAGCTACAGCTTCAATCAGGCTGCTGCGAAGCTCTTCAGCTTGCTCTTTGTACTCTTCAGGGATTTCTTTCGCATCTGAACGAGTTCCAAGGTCATCTTCGTAGAAATACGCAACGTTTTCTACTAAGTCGATGATGCCTTCGAAGTTGTCTTCAGCGCCGATCGGCAATTGAATTGCGTGAGCGTTAGCTTGAAGACGGTCTCTTAAAGTGCCTACAGAGTAAAGGAAGTCTGCGCCGATTTTGTCCATTTTGTTGACAAATACAACGCGCGGTACTCCGTAAGTTGTTGCTTGGCGCCATACTGTTTCTGTCTGAGGCTCAACACCTGATTGAGCATCAAGTACGGCAACCGCACCATCAAGTACACGGAGTGAACGTTCAACTTCAACTGTGAAGTCTACGTGTCCCGGTGTATCGATGATGTTTACACGGTAACCTTTCCACTGTGCAGTCGTTGCTGCAGAAGTGATTGTGATGCCGCGTTCTTGTTCCTGCTCCATCCAGTCCATTTGCGAAGCACCTTCGTGAGTTTCGCCAATTTTATGGATACGGCCTGTGTAGAACAAGATCCGTTCTGTAGTAGTCGTTTTACCGGCATCAATGTGAGCCATGATCCCGATATTACGAGTTTTTTCTAAGGAGAACTCTCTTGCCATTGGGTAATTTCTCCTTCCTTATTAGGGAATTATTATTTTGATTATATGAATCCTACCAGCGGTAGTGAGCAAATGCTTTGTTCGCTTCTGCCATCTTGTGAGTGTCTTCACGTTTCTTAACGGCAGCACCAGTGTTGTTAGCTGCATCAAGAATTTCGTTAGCCAGGCGCTCTTCCATTGTTTTTTCTCCGCGAAGACGCGCATAGTTAACCAACCAGCGAAGACCAAGAGTTGTACGGCGTTCAGGACGAACTTCTACAGGCACTTGGTAGTTAGCTCCACCTACACGGCGTGCTTTTACTTCAAGTACAGGCATGATGTTTTTCAATGCTTGTTCGAAAACCTCCATTGCATCATTGCCAGTGCGTTCTTTAATGATATCGAATGACTTGTATAGGATTGTTTGAGATTTACCTTTTTTACCGTCGATCATCATTTTGTTGATCAGGCGGGATACCAGCTTAGAGTTGTAAAGCGGATCAGGTAAAACATCTCTTTTTGCTACAGGACCTTTACGTGGCATCTGAATATCCTCCCTTCATAGTTTTAATGATTTATTATTATTACTTTGCTTTAGGACGTTTCGTACCGTATTTAGAACGGCCTTGCGCACGGTTTTCAACTCCGGCAGTATCAAGCGCGCCACGAACGATGTGGTAGCGTACCCCCGGTAAGTCTTTTACACGTCCGCCGCGGATCAGTACAACGCTGTGCTCTTGCAGGTTGTGACCGATACCAGGAATGTAGGCAGTAACCTCGATTCCGTTAGTCAAACGAACACGAGCATATTTACGAAGTGCTGAGTTCGGTTTTTTCGGTGTCATTGTACCCACACGAGTACATACCCCGCGTTTTTGTGGAGAAGATACGTTAGTGTGCTCTTTTTTAAAGCTGTTGTATCCTTTGTTTAGTGCAGGTGACTTAGAGTTTTCAACTTTGCTCACGCGTCCCTTGCGAATTAGCTGATTAATTGTAGGCATGTTGTGTTCCTCCCTTCATTACGTTTTATAACCCACATACCCAGGTGGTTCATCATTAGGCAAAAAACAATGTCTTTACACAAGATTGATATCTTATATAAAAACAAAAAGTACGCTATAACATAATGGCAACAGCTGCTGCTCCCACTTCAATTCCGCAGGCTTTGCCGAGCTTTTTCATGGAATCCACCATACAGACAGCGGTATTTTGGTTCTTTGCAAGCTGGATAACGCCAGCCGTAAGAACTGAATCCGCGTCTTTTGCCACGACGACTTCCTTCACTGAACCTCGTTTTAGAGCTTTCACTGTTTGCTTCGTACCAATAATAATTGATTTGGCCTGTGATACTTTATCATAAGACATAAACATATCCTCCAAAGTAACAGGTTTTATTTCGAGCACCTTGGTTATATTATCACTCTGCGGGACGGATGTCAACAACGTATGACATTTTTTAGTGCAGTCCCCCGTCAGAATAATTGTAATACTGAGGAAAAGCTGTCGAAACAGCCTTTCCTGCAGCAGTTTCTGTTATTCAGCCGGAACCATATCTTCCGAAGGCTGAACGTTTGAAACAGGTTTTACTTTTCTGTAATTCATCATACCGGTACCGGCCGGAACCAGTTTACCGATGATAACATTCTCTTTCAGGCCGAGAAGCTCATCGCGCTTGCCTTTAATCGCTGCATCCGTAAGAACGCGTGTTGTTTCTTGGAATGATGCGGCAGACAAGAATGAATCCGTCTCGAGTGAAGCTTTTGTGATACCGAGAAGGACAGGACGCCCTGTAGCAGGCCGGTTGCCTTCAAGCAGCACTTTTTTGTTCGCTTCTGTGAATTGGTGAATATCAAGCAATGTGCCAGGAAGAACATCAGTATCTCCGGCATCGATCACACGGACTTTGCGAAGCATCTGGCGAACCATTACTTCTACGTGTTTATCGCCGATTTCAACCCCCTGCATACGGTAAACCTTCTGAACCTCGTGCAGAAGATATTCTTGAACCGTTGTCAGGTCAGTGACTTTAAGAAGTTCTTTCGGATCGATAGAACCTTCTGTCAGCACTTGACCGCGGGTAATCTGATCACCCTCAGCCACTTTCAGGCGTGAGTTGTAAGGTGCCGTGTATGAACGTGTCTCAACAGCGCCCTGAACAACAATCTCCTGCTGTTTGTCGCGGACTTCATTGATTTCGGCAATTGTACCGTCAATCTCAGAAATCGTCGCTTGACCTTTAGGATTACGCGCTTCGAAAAGCTCTTGGATACGCGGAAGACCTTGTGTAATATCGTCTCCGGCAACCCCGCCTGTGTGGAACGTACGCATCGTTAACTGTGTTCCAGGCTCACCGATAGATTGAGCGGCGATAATACCTACTGCTTCGCCGACTTCAACATCAGTTCCGGTTGCAAGGTTTCGTCCGTAGCATCGTTTACATACACCATGAGGAGTGTTACATGTGAACGCGGAACGGATCCACACTTCTTCGATTCCGGCTTCAACGATTTCCAGCGCTTTATCTTCATCGATCAATTCATTTTCGTTAATGAGCACAGCACCCGTTTCAGGATGTTTGATCTGTTTTCTGGCGAAACGTCCGATCAGACGCTCTTCCAGACGCTCGATGATTTCCGTGCCTTCTTTGAGCGGTTTTGCAAGAATACCGCGGTCTGTTCCGCAATCTGTTTCACGAATGATAACATCCTGCGCAACATCAACAAGACGGCGTGTAAGGTAACCTGAGTCAGCAGTTTTAAGGGCGGTATCGGCAAGACCTTTACGCGCACCGTGAGTGGAGATAAAGTACTCCAATACTGTCAGACCTTCACGGAAACTTGATTTAATCGGCAATTCAATGATTCGTCCAGCCGGGTTGGCCATCAGACCGCGCATACCCGCAAGCTGTGTAAAGTTAGATGCGTTACCACGGGCTCCTGAGTCACTCATCATGTAGATCGGGTTGACTTCGTCTAATGATTTCATCAGTTTGCCTTGGATAACATCTTTCGCTGAACTCCAAATTGAAATGACTCTTTCATAACGTTCTTCTTCGGTGATTAAACCGCGTCTGAACTGTTTCAGAACATTATCCACTTTGCTTTGTGCTTCTTCAAGGATTTCCTGTTTATCATCGAGAACGACGATATCAGAAACCCCTACTGTGATGCCGGCTTTCGTTGAATATCTGAAACCAAGGTTTTTCATGCGGTCAAGCATTTTAGACGTTTCCGTGATATGGAATCGTTTAAAGATTTCCGCGATGATTTTACCCAAAATGCCTTTTTTAAACGGTGCGTTGATCGGCTGCTCAGCAATCACAGCTTTTACGTCAGCACCTTTATCTAAGAAGAAACGGTCAGGTGTCTTCTCTTCAATGTTGCTCTTCGTTGGTTCATTCATGTAAGGGAATGATTCCGGAAGAATTTCATTGAAGACGAGCTTACCGACAGTTGTAATTAATAATTTTGAACGCTGTTCTTCAGTAAATGTCACATTCTTAAGGGAGTTCGCTGCAACAGCTACTCTCGTATGAAGGTGAACATAACCGTTTTGATAAGCAAGAAGCGCTTCGTCCGTATTTTTGAAAACCATACCCTCGCCGACTGCTCCGGCGCGCTCAAGCGTCAGGTAGTAGTTTCCTAATACCATATCCTGAGACGGCGTAACAACCGGTTTACCATCTTTAGGGTTCAAGATGTTTTGGGCTGCAAGCATCAGAATGCGCGCCTCAGCTTGAGCCTCAGCTGATAAAGGTACGTGAACCGCCATTTGGTCACCGTCAAAGTCAGCGTTATAAGCTGTACATACTAACGGGTGAAGACGGATGGCGCGTCCTTCAACAAGCGTCGGTTCGAAAGCCTGGATACCTAATCTGTGAAGAGTAGGGGCACGGTTCAGTAAGACCGGATGCTCCTTAATGACAGATTCAAGTACATCCCATACTTCAGGCTGCACGCGTTCGATTTTGCGTTTTGCGCTCTTGATATTGTGAGCAAGGCCTTTTTCAACAAGCTCTTTCATGACGAAAGGCTTGAAGAGCTCAAGCGCCATTTCCTTCGGCAAACCGCACTGATACATTTTCAGATGCGGGCCTACGACGATAACGGAACGGCCTGAGTAGTCTACACGTTTACCGAGAAGGTTCTGACGGAAACGCCCTTGTTTCCCTTTCAGCATATGAGAAAGAGATTTAAGCGGACGGTTACCCGGTCCGGTAACCGGACGGCCGCGGCGTCCGTTGTCAATCAGAGCGTCGACTGCTTCCTGAAGCATACGTTTTTCGTTCTGAACGATGATGCTTGGCGCGCCGAGGTCTAACAGACGTTTTAAACGGTTATTACGGTTGATGACACGACGGTAAAGGTCGTTCAGGTCAGACGTTGCGAAACGTCCGCCGTCAAGCTGAACCATCGGTCTTAATTCAGGCGGAATAACCGGAAGCACGTCGAGGATCATCCAAGACGGCTTGTTTCCTGAATTACGGAAGGCTTCAAGCACTTCAAGGCGTTTGATCGCACGTGTACGGCGCTGTCCTTGAGAAGTCTTCAGCTCTTCTTTTAACATATCAACTTCTTTGACAAGGTCGATGTCCTGCAGAAGTTTATTAATGGCTTCCGCACCCATAGAGGCTTGGAATTTGTTTCCGTACTTATCCAGATACGCACGGTATTCCTTTTCAGATAAAAGCTGTTTCTTTTCGAGCGGTGTATTGGCCGGGTCAGTTACGACGTAAGAAGCAAAGTAAATAACTTCTTCCAGCGCACGCGGTGACATATCCAATACAAGACCCATACGGCTCGGAATACCTTTGAAATACCAAATGTGAGAAACCGGGGCAGCCAGTTCAATATGCCCCATTCTCTCACGACGGACTTTAGCCCGCGTTACTTCAACTCCGCAACGGTCACAAACTACGCCTTTATAACGAACCCGCTTGTACTTGCCGCAATGACATTCCCAGTCCTTAGTCGGTCCGAAAATGCGTTCGCAGAACAGGCCGTCCTTTTCAGGTTTCAACGTACGATAGTTTATCGTTTCAGGCTTTTTCACTTCACCAAAAGACCATGAACGGATTTTATCCGGTGAAGCAAGACCGATGTTCATATACTCAAAATTGTTCACATCTAGCAAGGGGCCTACCTCCCTTTTTATCTTCGGATTAACCGATGTCACTTGCCTTTATCAATCAGAGACTATTCTTTCGTTACTGCGTCACGTTCAACGTCTGGAGATGCTGTTTCTTCCGGCGCTTCATCACCTGATAATGCAAGGCCGTCAGCCTGTTTCGCATCTTCCTCGTCTTCTAGATCTCTCATTTCTATTTCTTCTTCATCGCCTGAGAGGATTTTTACGTCCATACCTAAGCTTTGAAGCTCTTTGATCAATACTTTGAATGATTCCGGAACACCAGGCTCTGGAACATTGTCGCCTTTGACGATGGCTTCATATGTTTTCACACGTCCGACCACGTCATCGGACTTCACAGTCAGGATTTCTTGAAGCGTGTAAGCTGCGCCGTAAGCTTCAAGCGCCCAAACCTCCATCTCACCGAAACGCTGTCCGCCGAATTGGGCTTTACCGCCGAGAGGCTGCTGCGTAACAAGTGAGTAAGGACCTGTAGAACGGGCATGAAGTTTATCATCAACCATGTGCGCCAGTTTGATCATGTACATGATTCCGACTGATACACGGTTGTCGAACGGTTCTCCCGTACGGCCGTCATAAAGAACTGTTTTAGCGTCTCTTGACATGCCTGCTTCTTCAAGTGTTTCCCACACATCTTCTTCACGCGCGCCGTCAAATACAGGTGACGCGATGTGAATGCCGAGGTAGCGGGCAGCCATACCCATGTGAAGTTCTAATACCTGACCGATATTCATACGTGATGGTACACCCAGCGGGTTAAGCATGATATCGATCGGCGTGCCGTCAGGAAGGTAAGGCATATCTTCTTCAGGAAGAATCTTCGAGATAACCCCTTTGTTTCCGTGACGTCCGGCCATTTTATCACCTTCAGAAATCTTACGTTTCTGAACGATATATACGCGTACAAGCTGGTTCACTCCCGGAGGAAGTTCGTCGCCGTCTTCACGGTTGAAGACTTTTACGTCGTGGATAATTCCGCCGCCGCCGTGAGGCACACGGAGAGAAGTATCACGGACCTCACGCGCTTTTTCTCCAAAGATCGCATGAAGAAGGCGTTCTTCAGCCGTAAGCTCAGTTACACCTTTAGGCGTTACTTTACCTACGAGAAGGTCTCCGTCGTTGACTTCCGCGCCGATACGGATAATTCCGCGGTCATCAAGGTTGCGAAGCGCGTCTTCCCCTACGTTTGGAATATCGCGGGTGATCTCTTCCGGTCCAAGCTTTGTATCACGTGCTTCTGATTCATATTCTTCAATGTGAATAGATGTGTATACATCATCTTTCACAAGGCGTTCACTCATGATGATGGCATCCTCATAGTTGTAACCGTCCCATGTCATGAAGCCGACCATTACGTTGCGGCCGAGAGCAAGTTCACCAAGCTCCATTGAAGGTCCGTCAGCAAGGATTTCTCCTTTGACTACTTCATCGCCGACACTGACGATCGGACGCTGGTTGTAGCACGTACCTTGGTTGGAGCGGACAAATTTCAGCAAGCTGTACTTATCCAGGTTGCCTTTTACTTTTTGGCCGTCAATTTCTTCATAGCGGCGCACCCATACGTTTTTCGCTTCCACCCGTTCTACGATACCAGGGTGTTTACAAATAACGGCTGCACCGGAGTCTTTACCGGATACGTATTCCATACCCGTTCCGACGATCGGAGCTTCCGGCTGCATCAAAGGCACAGCCTGACGCTGCATGTTCGCTCCCATGAGGGCGCGGTTCGAGTCATCGTTTTCCAAGAACGGAATACATGCTGTCGCAGCAGATACAACCTGTTTAGGAGATACGTCCATGTAATCCACGCGGTTGCGGGCTACAACGGTGTTTTCCCCTCTGAAACGCGCTACGATGCTGTCATCCAAGAAAGAACCGTCATCGCTCAGCTTAGCATTCGCTTGGGCTACGACATAGTTATCCTCTTCATCAGCAGTCAGGTAGTCGATTCTAGGCGTTACTTTTCCTGTTTCAGGATCAACGCGGCGGTATGGCGTCTCAATGAAACCAAAGCGGTTTACTTTCGCAAATGATGACAATGAGTTGATCAAACCGATGTTAGGGCCCTCAGGCGTTTCAATCGGACACATACGGCCGTAGTGAGAGTAGTGAACGTCACGTACTTCCATACCTGCGCGCTCACGTGTCAAACCGCCCGGTCCGAGAGCTGACAGACGGCGTTTGTGCGTCAATTCAGCAAGCGGGTTCGTCTGATCCATGAATTGAGAAAGCTGTGAGCTTCCGAAGAACTCTTTAATAGACGCAATAACAGGTCTGATGTTAATCAGCTGCTGCGGCGTAATTGTATTCGTGTCTTGAATAGACATTCTTTCACGTACGACACGTTCCATCCGGCTTAAACCGATACGGAATTGGTTTTGCAGGAGCTCACCTACAGAACGCAGACGGCGGTTTCCGAGATGGTCGATATCATCAGTGTCGCCCACTCCGTGCAGGAGGTTGAAGAAGTAGCTGATAGAAGAAATAATATCAGCAGGCGTAATGTTTTTAATCGCCTCTTCGATGTAAGCATTGCCGATCACATTGATCGTCTGCTCTCCTTCTGCATCAGTAGGAGCATAGATTTTAATGGATTGAAGCATCACTTCATCCTCGACAACGCCGCCGTTAGGATAAAGCTTTCTGAAGCCGATTCCATTTTCTAAGTATGGCAGTACTTTATCAAGTGTTCTTCTGTCAAGAATCTGCCCTTTTTCAGCGAGAATTTCACCGGTTTCCGGATCCACCAGTGTTTCTGCAAGGCGCTGGTTAAACAGGCGGTTCTTGATATGAAGCTTTTTATTAATTTTATAGCGTCCTACATTCGCAAGGTCGTATCGCTTCGGATCGAAGAAACGGGAATCCAGCAAGCTTTTTGCGTTTTCTACTGTAGGCGGCTCTCCGGGACGAAGGCGCTCATAGATTTCAAGAAGCGCTTTGTCACTGTTTTCGGTGTTGTCCTTATCCAGTGTATTGCGGAGATATTCGTTCTCACCAATGAGATCGAGAATCTCTTGGTCGGAACCGAAGCCGAGAGCACGCAAAAGAACCGTAACCGGCAACTTACGTGTGCGATCAATGCGGACATACACAACATCTTTCGCATCAGTTTCGTATTCTAACCATGCGCCACGGTTTGGAATGACAGTCGCGGTAAAACCTTTTTACCGTTTTTGTCTACTTTACCACTGAAATATACACTTGGAGACCGAACAAGCTGAGATACGATAACACGTTCTGCACCGTTGATGATAAAAGTACCGGTATCTGTCATAATAGGGAAATCACCCATGAAGACATCCTGGTCTTTTACCTCTCCAGTTTCTTTGTTAATTAAACGAACCTTCACTCTTAGCGGAGCTGAGTAAGTCACATCACGTTCTTTTGACTCTTCAACGGGATACTTAGGATCTCCTAAACTGTAGTCAATGAACTCTAGAGAGAGGTTACCAGTGAAATCCTCAATTGGTGATATGTCTTGAAACATCTCTCTAAGACCCTCATCAAGAAACCACTGATAAGAAGAGGTTTGAATTTCAATGAGATTTGGTAATTCTAACACTTCGCTAATGCGAGCATAGCTTCTGCGCTGGCGGTGTCGTCCATACTGAACTAGTTGACCTGTCAACTGATTCACCCCTCAAATCATGCGTATTATATGTGTAATAAGCATCTCTTACGATAAAGAAATACTTTTACAAGACAAAAGAAAAAAGGGTTTCTAATTAAGAAAACCACATCCAAAAACAAATACCGATTTTATTAGCATTTCCATGTTTGTATAATTTATACATGCACTATGATTATTTGAGCATATCATGCAAAATATATACATTGGCATTTTACAATATTAACATAGCTGAAAATTCAAGTCAAACTTTTTTTGCTTTTATGATATAATAGCCTTTCTTTTTTTGAACCACAGAAACTTCGTCAAAAAGCTCCTTCAGTTTTTCAATGGCAGAAGGCCCGCCCTGTTTTTTCTGTATAACGATCCACAATTCACCTGAAGCCCTTAAATGCTCAGCGCTTTTTTCAAAAATGGCATGGACAACTTTTTTTCCGGCGCGGATTGGGGGGTTTGTAATAATAGAAGCAAATGTTTGAGCAGAATCAATATTTGAAAATAAATCACTCTGATAAATCCGAACGTTTTTATTCCGTTTTTTCTGCATTTTCATTTGACAGCTCTACGGCTCTTTCATTCACGTCAATCATGTGCACGGTCCGGTCTGTAAATGCACCGGCGAGCGACAGACCGATCGGGCCGTAACCGCAGCCTGCATCCAGGAAGTCACCATCGATCTCCGGCTCTTCAAACGCTTCAATTAAGACACGCGAACCGAAATCAACTTCCTTTTTCGAGAAAACGCCGCTGTCACTTGTGAATGTATAAGATCTGTTCCGCAGTGTAAATGACCATGTCTGTTTATCGCTTTTAACTGAAGGTTTTTCTGAATAATAGTGTTCACTCATTATTAGAACCTCCTTTTTTAATTGCACTTAAAGAAAAGCAAAGAAAAAGCCCGCCTCATAAAAGCGAGCTTCCCCTACAGGCAAGTGAAGATTACTTAACTTCTACAGAAGCGCCAACTTCTTCAAGTTTAGCTTTAAGCTCTTCAGCTTCTTCTTTCGCAATACCTTCTTTAAGTGGTTTTGGAGTGTTGTCAACAAGTTCTTTAGCTTCTTTCAAGCCAAGACCAGTGATTTCACGAACAACTTTGATAACTTTGATTTTCTGAGAACCTGCACCAGCAAGGATAAGGTCGAATTCGCTTTGCTCTTCAGCAGCGCCGCCAGCAGCAGCTCCGCCAGCTACAGCTACAGGAGCAGCAGCAGTTACGCCAAATTCTTCTTCGATTGCTTTTACTAGGTCGTTCAATTCAAGTACAGTTGCTTCTTTAACGGAAGCAATGATTTCTTCGATATTTAAAGCCATTTGAAATTCCTCCATTTGTTTTATTTTAGGGTAAAATCAGATTAAGCGCCTTGTTCTTCCTTTTGGTCTGCAACTGCTTTAGCTGCAAGTGCAAGGTTGCGAACTGGAGCTTGAAGTACGCTAAGCAACATAGAAAGTAAGCCATCGCGTGAAGGAAGTTCAGCAAGAGCTTTCACTTCTTCAACAGAAGATACTTTTCCTTCGATAACGCCCGCTTTGATTTCCAGAGCTTCGTGATTTTTCGCGAACTCGTTAAGAACTTTTGCCGGAGCGACAACATCTTCAGTACTGAATGCGATCGCATTCGGTCCAGTTAAGACATCATTCAAACCATCAAGTTCAGCTTGTTCAACCGCACGGCGAGTCATTGTGTTTTTGTACACTTTGAACTCTACGTTAGCTTCGCGAAGCTGTTTACGGAGTTCAGTTACTTCAGAAACGTTAAGTCCGCGGTAGTCAACGATGATCGTTGATTTGCTTTCTTTCAGTTTAGAAGCAATCTCTTCAACAACAACTTTTTTTGTATCAATTGCGCTGCTCATGGTTACACCTCCTGTAGATTTTGTGTAACACTTATACCGCTAGGTGATCACGACTGTGACGACGATTTCATATAAAAAGCCTCCATGTGGACATGGAGGCTGTATATACAAGCATACGTAACGTAATAGCTGTGATATATATACACCTCGGCAGGATATTAAGCCTCAACGGCCCCTGCTGTCTACGGTATAAATGACATATTATATTTTACAACATTTTGAATCATATCAGAATGCTGATCTAAAGTCAAATATTATTTTACGTTGAAAGTAGAAGCGTCTACTTTGACACCAGGGCCCATAGTAGAAGTAACGGCAACGTTTTTCACGTAAACACCTTTAGCCGCAGCCGGTTTTGCTTTCAGGATTGTATCATACATTGTTGTGAAGTTCTCAACAAGTTTTTCATCCTCGAAAGAAACTTTTCCGATCGGAACATGAATGTTACCAGCTTTGTCAACGCGGTATTCTACTTTACCAGCTTTGATTTCGCCGATTGCTTTTTCTACTTCGAATGTAACAGTTCCTGTTTTAGGGTTTGGCATAAGACCTTTTGGTCCAAGCACACGGCCGATTTTACCGACTTCACCCATCATGTCAGGAGTCGCAACGATTACATCGAATTCGAACCAGCCTTGCTGGATTTTCGCGATGTAATCAGAATCGCCGACGTAGTCTGCACCGGCAGCTTCAGCTTCTTTTGCTTTTTCGCCTTTAGCGAATACAAGCACGCGCTGAGTTTTACCAGTTCCGTTAGGAAGTACAACTGCACCGCGGATTTGCTGATCGTTTTTACGAGGGTCAACCCCTAAACGAAAAGCAACTTCAACTGTAGCGTCGAATTTAGCTGTGTTTGTTTTTTTAGTAAGCGCCACTGCTTCAGCGACGTCGTAAGCTTTCGCACGGTCTACAAGCTTCGCAGCTTCAACGTACTTTTTACCTTTTTTAGCCATTTTAAAATTTCCTCCTTATGTGGTTATAGCGGAATAACCTCCCACGAATAAGGGTTGCGAACTTGTGAAAACTCGCAACCCGACAAGAAACAAATTAATCCTCGATAACGATACCCATACTGCGGGCAGTACCTTCAACCATGCGCATTGCCGCTTCAACGTCTGCTGCGTTTAAGTCAGGCATTTTCGTTTCAGCGATTTCGCGAATCTTATCGCGCTTAACGGTTGCCACTTTATTACGGTTTGGTTCACCAGAACCAGACTCAATTCCAGCTGCTTTTTTAAGTAATACTGCAGCAGGTGGAGTTTTTGTAATAAATGTAAATGAACGGTCTTCGTAAACCGAAATTTCAACAGGAATGATTAAACCAGCTTGGTCAGCTGTACGAGCGTTAAACTCCTTACAGAATCCCATGATATTTACACCGGCTTGACCTAGTGCAGGTCCAACTGGCGGCGCTGGGTTAGCTTTTCCAGCAGGAATTTGCAATTTTACAACTTTTACTACTTTTTTAGCCACGAGACACACCTCCTTAAGTCCGTGATGTGGTAATAGGGTAAACCCTCCCACTCAAGGTTTCATTCTTTATATGAATGACGAAATATCAAGCTAGCTGCCTTGGATTAGTCCAAGACGTACCTTTGCTATATTATCATTAATATATAGCAATTTCAAGTTTTTTCACATTACAATTTGTCGATCTGGGTAAATTCCAGCTCAACCGGCGTTTCACGGCCGAACATGTTAACGAATACTTTCACTTTGCTCTTATCATAATCAATCTCTTCAATTGATCCTGTAAAGTTGGCGAAAGGTCCGTCTATAACTTTGACTGTCTCATTCAATTCAAAATCAATGTCGGTTTTCCGCTCATCCATGCCCATGCGTTTTAAGATGGTTTCCGCTTCGCCAGGAAGAAGCGGAGTCGGCTTTGAGCCTGAACCGGCTGATCCGACGAATCCGGTAACGCCCGGCGTGTTGCGGACCACATACCAGGAATCATCAGTCATGACGATTTCAACAAGCACATAACCCGGGAACACTTTCTTTTTGACTACTTTTTTCTTGCCGTTCTTAATATCAGTCTCTTCCTCTTCAGGGACGACAACGCGGAAAATTTTATCCTGCATTCCCATTGATTCCACACGTTTTTCAAGGTTCGCTTTTACTTTGTTTTCATAACCGGAATACGTATGAACAACATACCAATTCTTTTCCATTCTATCAGGACTCTGCAGTCCTTCCCTCCCCGCATTTAAAAATGAAGTGTAAAACAAAAAATAGGCTCAGAGCCTATGAATCCTTTTTTCAACACAATAAAAAACCCGCTGAACGGGTTTTGGCAAACGATATTATGATCTATTATAGCACGTATTGCTGATCATTATTCAACTATTAAACGAATTAATTGAGAAATTCCTGTATCAAGGAGGGCAAAAAAGATAACAAAAAAGATAACCGTTGAAATCACCGTGATCGTATAGCGCGTTAACTCTTTGCCTTTAGGCCAGCTAACCTTTTTCATTTCTTTCCCAACATCTTTAAAGAAACTCATCATGCGCATGTAAAAGACCTCCACAATTTAAAAAGCGAACACTATTTTGTTTCTAAATGAGCTGTATGTGAATTGCAAGTGCTGCAGTACTTCTTAACTTCTAACCGCTCAGCCGCTGATGCAGAGCTTTTCATTGTCGTATAATTACGATTTCCGCATGTTTTGCATGCCAGCGTAATCTTTTTTCTCATGTCGTTACACCTTTTCCTAAACAATCATTTATCTTAATAAAATAGCACAGTCAGAAAAATTCTGTCAATATGACACAGAAACCTGCTACAGACTGATTTCTCTTATTTCCAAATACTTTTCAAGCTTGCGCTTCACGCGCTGCAGGGCATTATCGATTGATTTTACGTGTCGGTTTAAGTCATCTGAAATTTCCTGGTAACTTCTTCCGTCCAAGTACAGAACAAGCACCTTTCTCTCCAGATCGCTCAGCAGTTCTCCCATTTTCATTTCGATATCATCAAATTCTTCCTGATTAATAATCATCTCTTCAGGATTTAACGTTTTAGCGCCTGAAATGACATCAAGCAGTGTTCTGTCAGATTCTTCATCAAAAATAGGTTTGTCTAAAGAAACATAGGAATTTAAAGGAATGTGTTTCTGACGGGTAGCTGTCTTTATTGCGGTAATAATCTGGCGGGTAATGCATAATTCTGCAAAAGCTTTAAATGAAGTAAGCTTGTCCTCTCTAAAGTCTCGGATAGACTTATATAAGCCTATCATCCCTTCCTGTACAATATCTTCTCTGTCGGCCCCTATTAAAAAATAAGACCTTGCTTTCGCCCGTACAAAATTACGGTACTTCGTAATCAAGTAATCTAACGCATCACTGTCCCCAACATGAACCTTTTCAATGACCTGCTCGTCCTCCAACTGGCAAAATTGCACTTTGTTGAACTTTCCCTTGCTGTTCTGTAGATTCACTGCGATCCCCCCGGCGCACGTAGATAGAAATATTATACATTAATGGGCGAAAAAGCGTCAACCTAATCCAGACCGCCTCGGCGCCACTTTTCAAACGTTTTCAAAACCTCTTCGGACAGCTCGATTTTCCCCGGTGGTTTTTCAGAAGTGATCTTTGAAACCCGCCTTTGAATCCGCCGTTCTATCGTATCCACTTCCCTCAGAAGCTCCCGGGCGGATTTGCGGAGAGCCCCTTGTCCGAAAATCGCCCACTGCTCCGTATAATCGGAGGTTGCGACATGAATCTGTGTCGCAATATTATTCAGTGCCTGGGCAAGCTTCTCGATCCGCTCATCCGCCGTCTCATTCTCCCGTGTAAAAATCACTTCGACTCTGTGATTCGTTTGTTTTTTCTCTATGCCTTTTACCAGATGTGCGTCAAACACCACAATGACTCTGATTCCCGTGTAGGACTGATATTCCGCCATCTTCTGGATCAGTACATCTCTCGCTTCTTCAAAACTGTTCGCTTTTAAATCCTTTAGCTGCGGCCAAGCTCCAATCATGTTGTATCCGTCTACTAACAGGATGTCCATCTGTCTTCATTCCCCTAAAGGATTGCGCTTCCGGTAGACTTCATACATGAGAAGGCCGGCCGCTACCGACGCATTCAGAGACGTGACTTTTCCGGCCATCGGAAGTTTAATGAGAAAATCACATTTCTCTTTCACAAGCCGGCCCATTCCTCTGCCTTCGCTTCCGATAACGAGCGCCAAAGGCATCTTGCCGTCCATAGAGCGGTAGTCTTCCCGGGCGGATGCATCCGTTCCGACGACCCAAATCCCCCGCTCCTTCATTTCATCAAGTGTCCGGGCAAGGTTGGTCACCTTCACGACGGGAATGTGTTCAATCGCACCGGTCGAAGCTTTTGCGACCGTCGACGTCAGTCCGACCGCTCTGCGTTTCGGAATCACAATGCCGTGTGCACCGACAGCGTCAGCCGTTCTCATGATGGAACCGAGATTATGAGGGTCTTCCAGCTCGTCCAATATGAGAAAGAAAGGCTGTTCGTTTCTCTCTTCCGCTCTTTTATATAATTCGTCTAATTGTGCATATTCATATGCCGCCACCTGGGCGACAACACCCTGATGCTGCCCTTCCACCATCTGATCGAGTTTTTTCCTCGGTACAAATTGAATGGTGACGCCGCGCTTTTTAGCAAGCTCCATAACTTGCTGCGCCTGTCCTTTTACTGTGTTTTCCGCCATCCATAACTTATACAGCTTGCGATCTGACTTTAACGTCTCAATCACAGCGTTTTTTCCTATGACGTAATCATGTTGCTGACTCATTTGTTTTCCTCCCTGACGTCCCGACTTGTATAGCCTCAGCAATCAGCTGATTCAGTCTTTCTTCTCTTTTCTCAAGAAAAAGGTATCCGAGTAAAGCCTCAAAAGCTGTACTATGGCGGTACGTCTGTACATCTGTGTTTTTAGGCGTCGTCCCTGATTTCGCGTTTCTGCCTCTTCTCAGCACGGCTTCCTCTTCCTCCGTGAAAAAGGATTCGTCCTGAAGGCGGAACAATATGTCTGCCTGTGATTTTGCCGATACAATCCGGCTCGCCTTCTTATGAAGGTCATTCGGTTTCGTAAAGCCCTGCTTAAGCAGGTGATGCCGGACGTATATTTCAAAAATGGCATCACCCATATAAGCGAGCGCAAGACCGTTTAACTGCTTTGAATCTTTGATTTGTTCAAATTGAAGCATCCGCTTATTCTCCCCGCTTCCAGCGAGTTCCCTGGGCCGTATCTTCAAGAATGATATTCATGCTTTTCAGCTGATCGCGAATCTGGTCTGACAAAGCGAAATCGCGATTGCGGCGGGCTTCATTTCTCTTCTCAATCAACTCTTCAATCTCTTCGTCGACAAGCTCTTCTTCGCCGAGCGTAAGTCCGAGAACAGATCCGATTCTGTCAAACATGCTGATAAAGGCTTTAATCACGTGATCCGCCGTATTGTCTTCCTGCATGTAGTAATTGGCGAGCTTCGCCAGATCAAACCAAACGGAAATCGCATTCGCCGTATTAAAATCATCATCCATTGCTTCTTCAAACGCAGTGCGGTGCTCTTCGATTTTAGCGAGCCATTCCTCATCATTGTCAGTCAGATTCGTGCTGCTAATCAAACGATGGTTTAAATTACTGTATGCCGTCTTCAGGCGGTTAAACGCGTTTTTTGTTTTCTCAAGCAGCTCTTCCGAATAGTTGATCGGGTGGCGGTAATGAACGGACAGCATGAAAAATCTCAAAAGCTGCGGGTCATATTGCTTAATGATATCGTGCACCAAAACAAAGTTGCCGAGCGATTTTGACATTTTCTCATTATCGATATTGATATATCCGTTATGAAGCCAGTATTTTGCGAATGTCTTGCCTGTTAATGCTTCAGATTGCGCGATTTCGTTTTCATGGTGCGGGAATGTCAGGTCCTGACCGCCGGCGTGAATATCGATTTCGTCACCCAAATACTTTTTCACCATTGCGGAGCATTCAATATGCCAGCCCGGGCGGCCTTTTCCCCAAGGGCTATCCCATGAAATTTCTCCGTCCTTAGCAGCTTTCCAAAGCGCAAAATCCAGCGCATCCTCTTTCTTCTCGCCGACACGGATACGCGCGCCTGATCTGAGTTCATCAATTGATTGCTGAGATAGCTTGCCGTAGCCTTCGAAGGCCCTTGTTTTGAAATAGACGTCGCCTTCTGATTCATAAGCGTAACCTTTTTTAATCAGCTCGCTGACAAATTCAATAATGGCGTCCATGTTTTCCATGACCCGGGGGTGAAGATCCGCTTTCCGGCATCCGAGGGCGCCCACGTCTTCAAAATACGCTTTAATGAACCGTTCAGAAACGGTCGGGACGTCCTCGCCGAGCTCGTTGGCCGCCTTAATCAGTTTGTCGTCAACATCGGTGAAATTCGATACGTATTGAACATCGTATCCTTTATACTCCAAATAGTTGCGTACGGTATCATACACAATCGCCGGACGGGCGTTTCCGATATGAATATAGTTGTATACAGTCGGTCCGCACACGTACATTTTTACTTTGCCTTCCTCAAGAGGAACGAATGTTTCCTTTTTCCGTGTCAATGTATTATAAAGTGTAATGGTCATTTTTGGTTGATCCTTTCTTTTTTATCTTCCAGTTCAGCCTGCAGTTCAAAAATCTGCTGCTCCAATGCTCTAAACCGGTCAGCAACCGGATCGGGCAAGTCGTGGTGATTGAGATCGCGTTTGATTTTTCTTCCGTTCTGAATGACGACTTTCCCCGGTATGCCGACAACGGTCGAAAAGTCGGGAACATCACGAAGCACAACGGAGCCGGCCCCTACTTTAGAACCCTGCCCGACCGTAATAGAGCCGAGCACCTTCGCTCCGGTTGCAATTAAAGCATCATCTTTTATGGTCGGATGCCGCTTTCCCTTTTCTTTTCCCGTCCCACCAAGAGTGACACCTTGGAATACCGTCACGTTATTGCCGATTTCACATGTTTCCCCTATGACGACCCCCATACCGTGATCAATGAAAAACCTTCTCCCGATGGTCGCGCCGGGATGGATTTCAATTCCGGTAAAGAAACGGGCAATCTGTGATATCAGGCGCGCCAGGAAGAAAAATCTCCGTTTATATAAAGCATGTGCAATCCGATGCGCCCATATAGCATGTAAACCAGAATAAGTTAAAACAACTTCGAAATAGCTTCTTGCTGCCGGATCTTGATCGAACACTGTATCTATGTCTTCTTTTAGCATTTTAAAAAACACATGCTTCCCCCCATTCTCTCCCCGCTCCAGTCTGTTTTTCCGCCTATAAAAAAAAGCGCCTCTGCATGTAAACATGACAGAGACGCTTTTACCGCGCGGTTCCACTCTGTTTGAAAAACAAGTCACTGTTTTCCCAACTTAAAAGCCGGTAACGGCGGCGGCCGCCTTTAAATACTGATTTCCGCAGAAATGTTCTTCAAAGGTCTTAAGGGCGCACTTCTAAAACATGACGCATGAATCTCTCTCAGCCGACGAAGATTCTTTCTGTAATGGTCATTGTTTTATACTCTTCCCTGTCAACAATCGTATATTTAAATGCTTTTCAGGCGTCTGACGGCTGTTTCTCTGCCGATCAGCTCAATGGCCTGCGGAAGCTCCGGACCGTGTGTCTGACCGGTAACCGCTACACGAATCGGCATGAACAGCTTTTTGCCTTTATGGCCTGTTTCTTTCTGAACAGCTTTGATTGAGGCTTTGATCAGCTCAGGCGTAAATTCTTCAAGCTCTTCAAGCTTCGCAGCAAATACGCTGAGCACTTCAGGCACCTGTTCTTCTTCCAGAACGGCTTTTGCCTCTTGATTATACTCGATCTCATCTTTAAAGAACAAATCAGTCAGCTCGACAATTTCAGCGCCGTAGCTCAATTGCTCATGGTAAAGAGAGATTAATTTACGAACCCATTCCTGCTCCTCGGCAGAAAGCTCAGTGCCGACTTTTCCTGCTTTTTGCAGGTGCGGCAGAGTCAGCTCAACCACTTGATCAAGATCCAGCGCTTTGACGTATTGGTTGTTGACCCATTTCAGTTTATGCATATCAAACAGAGCCGGTGACTTAGACAAACGATTTACATCAAAAATTTCAATGAATTGTTCTCTTGTGAAAAGCTCTTCTTCACCGACGGGAGACCAGCCGAGAAGTCCGATAAAGTTAAACAGCGCTTCAGGCAGGTAACCCAGCTCATCATACTGCTCAATAAACTGGATAATTGATTCATCACGTTTACTTAATTTTTTGCGGCTTTCGTTTACGATAAGCGTCATATGTCCGAAGACAGGAATATCCCAGCCGAATGCCTGGAAAATCATGATCTGTTTCGGTGTATTTGAAATGTGATCCTCACCGCGGAGCACGTGCGTCATTTTCATTAAGTAATCGTCAATCGCGACAGCAAAGTTATATGTCGGTGTTCCGTCTTTTTTGACGATGACAAAGTCGCCGATGCCGTCTGATTCAAAAGAAATCTCGCCTTTTACGATATCGTTAAATGCGATGATTTTCCCTTCCGGCACGCGGAAACGGATGCTCGGCTGTCTGCCTTGGGCTAAAAACTGCTCCTGCTCTTCCTGAGTCAGGTTTCTGTGTTTGCCGGAATAGCGCGGCATTTCCCCGCGGGCGATTTGCTCTTCACGTTCTTTCTCAAGTTCTTCTTCCGTACAGAAACATTTATAAGCAAGCCCTTTTTCAAGAAGCTCTTCATAGTACTCTTTGTAAATGTCGTTACGCTCAGACTGGCGGTACGGGCCGTATTCTCCGCCGACATCCACACTTTCATCCCAGTCCATGCCGAGCCATTTCAAATAGTTGAGCTGGCTTTGCTCTCCGCCTTCAATATTTCGCTTTTTGTCCGTATCCTCAATCCGGATAATAAACTTTCCGCCTTGGCTGCGGGCAAATAAATAGTTAAAAAGCGCCGTTCTGGCGTTACCGATATGCAAATGTCCGGTCGGACTCGGTGCATAACGAACGCGTACTTCATTTCCCATGTTCAAATACTTCCTTTCATCTCGTCTGTAGCCTCTAGCCGAATATATGTATCTATTCTACCACCAAATAGACCCGGCATCAAAACAATGATCAGGCTTTTTGGATCAGAACGGTTGCCTGAGCGGCAATTCCTTCGGCTCTTCCGGTAAACCCGAGCTTTTCAGTCGTCGTCGCTTTTACGTTTACTTGAGAGACGTCCGCCTCAAGGCCTTCAGCTATCCGTTTTCTCATAGCATCAATATGCGGCGCCATTTTCGGCTTTTGCGCAATAATCGTGCAGTCTATATTTCCGAGTACGTACCCTTTTTCTTTTACAATGTTCCAGACATGCTGAAGCAGCTTAAAAGAATCCGCATCCTTGAATTCCGGATCAGTATCCGGGAAATGTTTGCCGATATCTCCTTCACCTGCCGCTCCGAGACACGCGTCTGCGACTGTATGCAGCAATACATCAGCATCTGAATGTCCGAGCAGCCCCTTTTCATAAGGAATTTCAATTCCGCCGATGATGAGCGGACGGCCTTCCGTTAATTGATGCACATCAAATCCTTGTCCGATTCTAAACATTATGATTCCCACTTTCCGCTTTCATGATTGCTTCCGCAAATATCAGGTCATCCGGCGTTGTCAGCTTAATATTGGTATAGCTGCCTTCAACGATACTCACCTGATATCCATCAAGACGCTCGACGAGGCTGGCGTCATCCGTACCTAAGAAGCCTTTGTTTTCCGCTTCCATATGCGCCGTCTTCAATAAAGAAAGACGAAAAGCTTGCGGCGTTTGAACGGCCCACAAGCTTGAACGGTCAAAGGTCTCCGCAACCCGGGAGCCTTCCGCCCGTTTTATCGTGTCTTTCACAGGAACAGCCAGGACAGCCGCTCCTGCCTTCTCTGCTGTTTCAACGAGCTTATCGATATGCTGATGTGTGACAAACGGGCGCGCTCCGTCATGAACAAGGACGACCGATTCCTTATCAATCACTTTCAGTCCTTCGTATACACTGTGCTGACGCTCCGCACCTCCGGTAACAAGCTCAATTTCCGTCTGAATCGGACATTGGGCCAGCAGCTGGCGAAAATCTTCCCGTTCACTCTCGTTTATCACCAGGATTATTTTCTGACAGGGTGCGTGGCTTTCAAAAACCCGCAGTGTGTGTATAATAACAGGCGCACCTTTTAAGCTGATGAACAGCTTATTTTTCCCGGCCTTCATCCTTTTTCCTTGTCCGGCAGCCGGAATAACGACAACATACTCCATATGAACTCCCTCTTAAAGAGCTTTCTCAAGCAGCTTGGGCTTGGCAAAAATCATTCGTCCCGCCGCTGTCTGCAGTACGCTGGTTACGAGCACATCAATATGTTTCCCTATATAATTGCGGCCTTCTTCCACAACAATCATCGTGCCGTCATCCAAGTAAGCCACACCTTGATTATGCTCTTTCCCGTCCTTAATCACCTGCACATTCATCTCTTCGCCCGGAAGCACAACCGGCTTCACCGCGTTTGCAAGGTCATTAATATTCAGTACTGCAACCTTTTGAAGCTCGCATACTTTATTTAAATTAAAATCATTCGTCACAACGACACCAGATGTCAGCTTCGCAAGTTTGACAAGCTTGCTGTCAACCTCCTGAATGTCTTCGAAGTCGCCTTCATAAATTTCAACCGTAATATCCAGTTCCTTTTGAATGCGATTCAAGATATCCAGTCCGCGGCGTCCTCTGTTACGTTTTAAAACATCTGAAGAATCAGCGATATGCTGTAATTCCTCCAGCACAAATTGAGGAATGACAATGACGCCTTCTAAAAAGCCCGTCTGACAAATATCTGCAATTCTCCCATCAATAATAACACTTGTATCCAAGATTTTCAGCCTTTTATCCTGTTCTTCCTGCTCCTCATCAGCACTTCCCTTTTTCTTCTGCATTCTTGCAGAAATGGAGAAAAGACTGATCAGTTCATCCTTTTTCTTAAATCCGACTTGGAAGCCCAGATAACCGAGAAAGAAAGCCAGAAAGACCGGAATGATGGTGCTGAATATACGGTACGGAATATTGTCCAGCGGAATCACGTTTACAATGAGATATGCGATGATAAGTCCAAAAACCAATCCGAGACTCCCGAATAACAGATCCGGCACCGGAGCTCTCAGCAAAGAATCTTCAATCCATTTTACCCAATTAATCACATATTCTGTCGTCCATATACTGATGAGAAAAAAGATAATAGCACCAATTGCAGCAGACGTATATGCGTTTGTTATTAAAGGTATGTCCTGTATATTTGACAGCACAAACAATTCAGGTATTAAAAAGATACCGACAACGCCGCCCACAATAATGAAGAACGCCTGAACTATTCGTTTTAACATACCTCCACCTCCTTTTAAGTAGCATTTTTTCAGCAGACTGTCAGAGCCTACAAATTCAGAATAAACAAAAACTAACAATAATATACCCGGATTCCGACAGGTTTAAGCGATACTTAAAGCTGTCTATCTATATAGTGTTTTTCCTGAAGGCGTTTTAAGCCTTTTTTGATTTTTTGGGCGCGCACTTCGCCGATACCCTCGACATCATCAAGCTCTTCTACAGTGGCTTCCGTTATGCTTGGCAAAAACCCGAACGCCTCAACCACATTTTCAACAATCGGCATCGGCAGACGCGGAATTTTGTTCAGCAGCCTGTAGCCTCTCGGGAGCACATAATCATCAAGATTCGTAGAAGCCGGATATCCAAGCAGTTTAAACAGAATGGAATCATCAAGCAGATCATAGCTGGACATATCCTGAAGCTCTTTTAACAGCACGAACGGATCTTTGATTTTTTCTTTGACATAGTCTTTGATGAAAAGTGCCGCCTCTTCTTCCATGTCCGTAATCAGTTCAATCACCTGCAGACGGATTAAGTGTCCTTCCGTTCCGAGTTCTTTAATATACATATTGATTTCATTTTTTATTCGGAGCACCATTTCATACCGATGCATGACAGACAGCACGTCACTGAATGTCACAAGCTCCTCAAACTCTAATGCGTTTAAAGCCGTAATCGTTTTGTCTAAAATGGTTTTATACTTCTCGAGCGTTTGAATCGCCTGATTTGCCTTTGTTAAAATAAAACCTATGTCCTTTAGTGTGTACTTCATGCTGTCCTGATATAACGTAATGACATTTCTGCGCTCAGAAATGGCGATGACGAGACAGCCGGTCTGCTTCGCCACCCGTTCCGCCGTACGGTGCCTCATTCCCGTTTCTGAAGAAGAAATGGTCGCCTCCGGCATAAGCTGCGTATTCGCATAAAGAATTTTCTGGCCGGAATCACTTAAAATAATGGCACCGTCCATTTTGGCCAGCTCGTATAAGTGAGCGGGCGCAAATGATGTATTAATATGAAAACCGCCATCCACGACTTGCTTTACCTTATCATTGTATCCGACAACAATCAGGCCGCCTGTATTTGCCCGAAGTACATTCTCTATCCCGGCTCTGAGCGGGGTGCCCGGTGCAACGAACTGCAGAATTGCAGACAGGTCAAGCTCTTGTTTCGCCCCTTTTTTCTCTTTTTCCATCTATTATGATCCTCCTAATGAAGTACGAAGCGCTTCTGCAACATTTGCTACTCCGACAACCTCAATCCCTTTTGGTATTGTCCACCCGTCTGCATTCGCCTCAGGTATGATCATGCGCTTGAAGCCGAGTTTTGCTGCTTCTTTTACGCGCTGTTCGATTCTTGACACCCTGCGGACTTCTCCTGTCAGTCCCACTTCACCGATAAAGCAATCTGCGGGATTCGGCGGTGTATCTCTGAAGCTTGAGGCAATGCTGACGGCTACTGCCAAATCAATCGCCGGTTCATCCAGTTTAACCCCGCCGGCGACCTTTAAATATGCATCTTGATTTTGAAGCAAAAGACCCACCCGCTTCTCAAGCACAGCCATAATTAACGATACCCTGTTGTGGTCAATGCCTGTAGCCATACGGCGCGGGTTTCCAAAACTGGTCGGTGATATGAGCGCCTGGATTTCAACCAGGATCGGTCTCGTTCCTTCCATTGACGCAACGATACTCGAGCCCGATGCCCCGGCAGAACGCTCTTCCAAGAAAATTTCAGAAGGGTTCAGCACTTCCGTAAGCCCCTCTTCCCGCATTTCAAAGATGCCCATTTCATTTGTTGAGCCGAAACGGTTTTTTACGGCCCGCAAAATACGGAATGTATGGTGCCGTTCTCCTTCAAAGTATAGAACGGTATCGACCATGTGCTCAAGCAATCTCGGCCCTGCGATCGATCCTTCTTTTGTGACGTGTCCGACGATAAAAATAGGTATGCCGTTTGTTTTCGCAATTTTCATCAATTCGGCCGTACACTCTCTTACTTGCGATACACTGCCGGGAGCTGAGGTGATATCACTTTGGTAAACGGTCTGAATGGAGTCTACCACAACAAATGCGGGTTTCATCTCTTGTATAGCAGACGAAATATACTCCATATCGGTTTCAGATAAAACATGTAACATTTGGCTGTTGATTCCAAGTCTGTCGGCACGCAGCTTCGTTTGCTTCACGGATTCCTCCCCTGAAATGTAAAGCACGCTGCCGGCTGTATCTGCTAATTGTGCGGATACTTGGAGAAGGAGCGTTGATTTTCCGATCCCGGGATCGCCGCCGATCAATACTAACGAGCCTTTCACAACGCCGCCGCCAAGCACTCTGTTGAATTCTTCGAGCTTTGTTTGAACGCGGGGTTCTTCTGATGTTTCAATTGATGTAATGGGTGATGGTTTCTGGACGGTTTGAACGGAGTGGGAGAAAGCCGCCCGCCGATTCGCCGGCGCTTTTTTTATGGTTTCTTCCACCATTGTATTCCAAGCCCCGCAGCCCGGGCACTTTCCCATCCATTTTGCGGATTCATAACCGCATGAGTGGCAGATGAATTTTGTTTTTGATTTAGCCATATATGTTGTAAGACCTCTTCCTTATCAAATATTTCTCTATATAACAAAGTGAGGCATACACTCGCTTACGTATGCCTCATGTTTGTCACTATATTAGTTCGTTTTAGCAGTTGTTTTTACGACAAATTCGCCGTCCTCAACATCAAGAACAATGTGCTGGCCTTTATCAATATTGCCTCTGAGGAGTTCTTCTGATAACCGGTCCTCAACATGCTTTTGAATCGCTCTTCTTAACGGACGTGCGCCGTATTCCAAATCGACGCCCTCTTCTGCTACTTTTGCTTTGGCAGCATCCGTCAGCTCGATAGAGAGATCTTGTTCTTTCAGACGTTTTGTTAACTGATCAGACATAAGCGACACGATGTCTGTAAGATGTTTTTTCTCAAGGGAGTGGAAGACGATAATTTCGTCAATCCGGTTGATAAACTCAGGTCTGAAGGCACGCTTCAGCTCTCCCATGACTTTGTCTTTCATGTCTTTATGGTTTTGTGATTCATCCTGGACATTGAAGCCCACATATTTGTTGCGCTTCAGCTCGCTCGCCCCGACGTTTGACGTCATAATCAGGATCGTGTTGCGGAAATCCACAGTGCGTCCTTTTGAATCAGTCAAGCGTCCGTCTTCAAGCACTTGCAGGAGAATGTTAAACACATCAGGGTGCGCTTTTTCAATTTCATCAAGCAATACGACAGAGTAAGGTTTTCTTCTCACTTTTTCTGTCAGCTGGCCGCCTTCATCATAGCCGACATATCCCGGAGGAGAACCGACAAGACGTGAAGTCGAGTGTTTCTCCATGTATTCGGACATATCCACTCTGATCATCGCTTCCTCATCACCAAAAATGGATTCCGCCAGCGCTCTTGCCAGCTCTGTCTTCCCAACGCCTGTAGGACCTAAGAAGATGAATGAACCAATCGGACGTTTCGGGTCCTTCAGTCCGGCTCTTGCACGTCTGACAGCCTTTGCAACGGCTACAACGGCTTCATCCTGGCCGATGACGCGGGAATGCAGAATGCTTTCCATATTGAGAAGCTTATCTGTTTCCGTTTGGGCAATTTTAGATACGGGCACCCCGGTCCAGCTGGATACAACCATCGCGATATCCTCTACAGAAACTTCGGAGTTCTCCTGGCCTTGTTTTCTTTCCAGATTTTTTTCGTGTCTTCCACCTGTTCTCTCAGGCGCTGCTCCGTATCACGAAGGGAAGCCGCTTTTTCAAACTCCTGGCTCTGAACGGCAGCGTCTTTTCCTTGCGAACTTCGTCGAGTTTCTGCTCAAGCTCTTTTAAGTTCGGAGGCGTTGTGAAAGAACGGAGACGCACTTTTGAACCGGCTTCATCAATTAAATCGATCGCTTTATCCGGAAGGAAGCGGTCAGAAATATAACGGTCGGACAATTTAACCGCGGCTTCGATCGCTTCATCGGTAATGGATACGCGGTGATGCGCTTCATACCGGTCACGGAGCCCTTTTAAAATTTGAATGCTTTCATCGGCTGACGGCTGATCCACCTGAATCGGCTGAAAACGGCGCTCGAGAGCCGCGTCTTTTTCGATATATTTACGGTATTCATCCAGCGTTGTGGCACCGATGCATTGAAGCTCTCCGCGGGCCAGTGAAGGTTTTAAGATATTCGATGCGTCAATCGCACCTTCGGCTCCCCCCGCTCCGATCAGTGTATGCAGTTCGTCAATGAATAAAATAATATTGCCGGCCTGACGTATTTCATCCATTACTTTTTTCAAGCGGTCTTCAAATTCTCCGCGGTATTTCGTACCGGCTACAACCGTACCCATGTCTAATGTCATTACGCGTTTATCACGTAATATTTCCGGCACTTCATTATTGATGATCTGCTGTGCAAGGCCTTCAGCAATCGCAGTTTTACCTACACCCGGTTCTCCGATAAGAACGGGATTATTTTCGTTCTGCGGCTTAATACCTCAATAACACGCTGAATTTCTTTGCTTCGCCCGATAACCGGATCAAGACTGTCTTCCTTCGCAATCGCAGTTAAATCACGCGCCAGACTGTCGAGCGTCGGCGTGTTTGCATTGCTGTTGGTACCGGATGCAGAAGATCCCGTCTCATTGCTTCCCAGAAGCTGCAGCACTTGCTGTCTCGCTTTATTCAAGCTGACACCTAGATTATTCAGAACCCTCGCCGCCACGCCTTCTCCTTCACGAATCAGTCCGAGAAGTATGTGTTCTGTTCCCACATAAGAATGTCCTAGCTTTCTGGCTTCATCCATGCTGAGCTCAATGACTTTTTTTGCTCTTGGCGTATAATGAATCGTTTGAGACATTTCCTGTCCCCGTCCGATTAAGCTCTCCACTTCTTTCTGAATTTTATCCGAACCGAGTCCGAGTGCTTGGAGTGCCTTAGCCGCAATCCCTTCTCCTTCACGAACCAGACCTAATAAGATATGTTCAGTTCCAATATTGTTATGGCCTAAGCGCAGTGCTTCTTCCTGTGCCAGTGCCAATACCTTTTGAGCTCGCTCTGTAAACCTTCCAAACATCATATCGAATCATCCTCCTGTCTATTTGCATTCATTTCTAAATGCAGCCTTTCCCTGATAAGAGCCGCTCTTCTCGCGTCTCTTTCGTTCGGCCGTAATGCACCGCCCGAATATTGCTGGAGAAAACCCGGCTGTGTCAAAATCATCAGTTCATTAAGTATATTGCTTGATAGCCCTTTAATGATCCCCAGATCTATCCCCAGCCGAACGTCAGAAAGGCATTTCGCCGTTTCCTTTGATTCAATCATACGGCAGTTGGATAAAACGCCGTAAGATCTGAATACCCGGTCCTCCAATTCAATTTTCGAGGTTTGGTAAAGCGCTTCTCGGGCTGAACGTTCCTGCTCAATCAGCTGGGCAGCCACACTGTTTAAATCATCTACAATGTCCTGTTCTGATTTTCCGAGTGTGATTTGATTTGAAATTTGAAAGATATTTCCTAATGCTTCGCTGCCTTCACCGTAAATTCCTCTAACAACTAAGCCTAATTGGTTAATTGCCGGTATAATTCGATTCATTTGCCTAGTTAATACAAGGCCCGGCAAATGCATCATGACTGAAGCCCTTAGTCCCGTCCCTACATTTGTAGGACAGCTTGTTAAGTACCCTCTCTTCTCTCCAAAGGCGTAATCCACTTTCTCCTCAATCCAGTCATCAACCTGGTTTGCCGCTTTTATGGCGTTGAGAAGCTGGAAGCCGGGGAAGAGGCATTGAATTCTGATATGATCTTCTTCATTTAACATAATGCTGACTTCTTCATTTTCAGAAAGCAGACAGCCGCCAAAAGGAGATTCCGTTAAATTCGGGCTGATCAGATGTTTCTCCATCAGCACCCGTTTTTCCAAAGGCTGAGCTTCACTCATTCTGATTAAATGAAATTGACCGATATCAGGCAGTTCCTTACCTGAAAAATGATCTTCGAATTGCTGAATGATGGATGAGGCTTCTTCATTCGTATACCGGGCGGGAAACTTTATATTTTCAAAGTTTCGGGCCAACCGTATACGGCTGCTGAGTACAATGTCACTTTCAGGTCCCTTTTGCTTCATCCAATTGCTTAGTGCGTCCTGAATAAAATGCTTGAGCGACATTACCCTTGTTCCCCCTCACTGTCTGTACTTTTTAATTCCTGCTCTAACGATCGGATCTGATCCCTGACCTCCGCTGCTCTTTCAAACTCCTCATGGTGTATTAAAGATTCAAGTTCTTTTTTTAACATTTCCATTTGCCGTCTTACATGCAGGTTTCCGCCTATTCGTTTTGGAATTTTCCCGGCATGCACCGTATTCCCGCTGTGAACTTTTCGCAAGATCGGCGTAATTTGGCTGTAGAACGTATCGTAACATTCCGCACAGCCGAAACGCCCTGTTTTTCTCAGCTGCTGAAACGTCATACCGCATTTCTTACAAGCTGTGCCTTGCTCTGAGTAGCCGAACATTTGAGAACCGGTGTTTTGAAATGAGGACTCCATATTCAGCAGCCCTGATAATAAATTATGAATCGAGAACCCTTGGTTTCCACTTATACTGTATGAATCGCTATTTTCTTTTGCACATTGTTCACAAATATGAACTTCTTGCTTTTCTCCATTAACAACTTTCGTAAAGTGAAAAGTGGCCGGTCTCTCATTGCATTCTTGACAAATCAATCTTTTCACCCGCTTACTTTAGTTTTAAAGATGTGAGCATTGCTTTCATCATTCTGGCTCTTAGTTCATCCCGTTCGGGCAAATCAATATATAGAACTGAACGATCCATTACACTCACCATCATTTTAGCTTCTCTTTCCGAAATAACTCCGTCCTCTAACAGTCTGAGAATAATGTCATCAGAGGCTGCCTGGGACAAGTGGGTATGGATCTGCGAAATAATATTATTGATGAGGACGACTTCGTTATTCATTTTAATTTTGATAATACGAATATAACCGCCGCCTCCCCGTTTACTTTCAACAATATATCCTCTTTCACTTGTAAATCTGGTGTTGATGACATAATTTATTTGGGAAGGAACACATTGAAATTTATCAGCGATTTCACTGCGTTTGATCTCTAAAATTTCTTTGCCATTTTGATCTAATACTTGTTTCAAGTACTGTTCAATGATGTCAGAAATATTATGTCCCACTCAACCCCCTCCTTTATTGACTTTGACTATATTTGACTTTAATCTTACTATAAGGTGTTTCGCAAAATTTTTCAACTGTATCGCTCTATCTCTATTATTTCCACTTTGCACAAGCATAAAACCTGCTTTTGCAAAAAGGCATAGCGTTACGTTTCTCATATTATATAACGTATGCAGAAAAACACAAAAAAGGCAACTCATGATGAGCTGCCTTTACCGTAATAATA
>NZ_ANAT01000032.1:0-127731 GCF_000411595.1 Paenibacillus lentimorbus NRRL B-30488
GCTTGTGGCTTCTCCGCCTTTTTCACCGATTTCCTGATAGAATTCTTTGTCGTGATTTTTGCTTGTGGCTTCTCCGCCTTTTTGACCAATTTCCTGATAGAATTCTTTGTCATGGTTATTGCTTGTAGCTTCTCCGCCTTTTTTACCTGCTTCTTCTCTGCTCATTTTGTTATTATCTTGTGCCATTTTTGAATTCCTCCTTTAATTGGTGTTGGTTGTTGGTTTCCCGATTTCAGAACTGCTAAACAAAGAAAACACATTGAATGTGTTTGCGGGTGGTTTTTTATCATTCTGTATCGTTCATGCGTTTTAGAATCCGGCGTTTTTTATAAAGCATGATGCCTGTTTCCGCGATGCTTTCTAAAGCTGAACGGTTGGCGGACGCGCCGAAGATGATGCCTGCGGCCGGAACCATTTGCAGCAGTTTTTTCGCGGCGAACGTATCGCGGTAGCTGTAAACGACTTCCCGCCAGCCTTGGATTTGCGAGGCGACGCGCTGATAGGTTTGGTCGTTTTGATCATATTGCCGTAAATCTTGCAGGATCGCTTTTTTTCCGATGACGTCACTGGATGCAAGCTGAAGCAATTTGACGATAAACACGCGTTCTTTTTTGTCTTTCGGATCAAAGCCGTAAGCAACCGCGATGTCTTGCAGCGTCTTTAAGGACAGGCCGAGCATCGCCGGAATGTCTGCCGCAAGCGTAAACACGCCGCCGACTCCCGTTGCGGCTCCCTGCACCGTCGCGGCCTTTACGCTTGTACGCGCTATGGCTTCTGCGATTTCGTCCATGACGGCAAGCGGCGCATTGCGGATGTCGTGAAGCGTTTGACATGTACCGTGCGGCAGCCGTTTTTGAAACTTTTTCATGATGCGCTTTTCTGATGTAAGGTACTGTCCGCCTGACTGAATAAACGTTCCCGTTTCATCGAGTATGAGTCCGATTTTCCTCTTAATAAATTGCGGTGTCAGCTTGTCCAAAAGCTGAAACGGCAAGCGGGTGAATGTTTGCCAGAACATCGCCCTCTGCTGCGCCTTTTCCCATTTTTGAATGTCTCTCAGTTGTCTTTCCAGGTCTGTCCGCTCTTCTGTCACCCGTCCTGCACGTCCTTTCTGATTTCTTTCTACATAGTATACCTTTATGGCGTTTTCTTTTTACACCCGGCCGGACTTTTTATCCGGAAAACATTCCATTGATTAATTTTCTTCAAATTCTATATATTGTATAATTTTGAATAATACGATTGAAAGAGAATGCTGTATGCAATGGATTTATTTAAGTTTAGCGATCATTTTTGAAGTATTGGGTACGGTCAGCATGAAATTATCAAATGGATTTACAAAACTTGTCCCAAGTATTTTATTGTTATTGTTTTATATCGGCAGCCTTTGTTTTCTTACTTTGACTTTGAAATATATAAGTGTCTCCATCGCATATGCGGTCTGGTCGGGAATGGGGATCGTGCTGATTTCCATGATCGGAATTTTTTCTTTCATGAACAGTTCTCTGTCATAAAAGCCGTCTCTGTTCTTCTGATCATCATCGGTGTCGTTTCCTTAAACTTTATTTCTGAAAGTGAAACGTCATCAAACGGCATCAGCGTTCATACGGACAGAAACAGATGATGAAAGGGTTAAAGGTTCTCTTCCTCATTACAGATATTGGATTTATCATTTATTGGATTGTTACTTTTTTTGAGTGGATTCCAAAAAACATGGCGTTTAAAGATTATGATAACGCCATGATAATGGCCTGGAACTGGTCATTCTTTCCCTTAGATATTTTCATTTCGATAACCGGGCTGTACAGCTTGTTTCTTTATAAACGGAAACATGCATTATGGCGCTCTTTCGCATTAATATCACTTGTGCTGACCTTTTGTTCAGGCCTGCAAGCGATTGCCTTTTGGGTATTTATCGGTGATTTTGATCTGATGTGGTGGGCATTCAATCTGTACTTGCTTCTTTATCCTTTATATTTTATTCGGAAATTGCTGGCCTCTCATAAAAATAGCTGTCATTCTTTTTTGATGAGGCGGTTTTCTTTTTCTTCAGGCGGGAAACACTTTTTATAAAGGAGTGATAGACATGCCTTGGTCAATGAAGGATTATCCGCAATCATTGAAGAATCTCGAGGAACCTGTGAAGAAAAAAGCGATCGAAATCGCGAATGCGATGGTAGATGAGGGATATGAAGAAGGACGGGCCATTCCCATTGCGACAAGTCAGGCGAAAGAGTGGAAAAAAAACGCTTCTAAAGAAGAAATCGATCAGCTGATGAAACACGATGATGAAACGAAACGCGGAAATTGAATCGGAATAAAGGAAAAACCCCGCTCTCAAGAGAACGAGGTTTTTCTGCTTATAAACCGTAATAATAAGATAGTGTGGTGACTGAAACGTAGCCTGTCGCTCCTGCATACGTGACTTTCAGCCATTTATTAGAATTGGTGTAGTGGCCTTGAACATATTCTCCGGTGACCCAAGAACCTGTAATTTTTTTACCGCTTGAGAATGTTGTGATCGTTGAACAGCTGACCTTAGAGCATGAGCGCATATTAGCACCGTAAATGCCGACTGTACCCCCGCTGGCTAAAATGGAAACGTCCGGTTCAGCTTTAGGTTTGAAAGCTGCTGCTGATGCAGAGCCGCCAAAAGCGAATAAAGAAACAGCAAAAATCATGGCTAAAGAAATGATCGAAAAACGACGTACCAAGAAAATTCCCCCTCTTTTATCATATGGCTGGAAAGCTTTCCTGACGTTATTATACGTTTTTGCCCGGGAGACTGAAATAAGTCTAATGCTCCAACTTCTTTTCTTCGCAAGTGACCATGCCGATTCTTTTTTTGATAGATAACAGCCGTTTATTGGACTGGAATCACTGATATATCGTTGATTCAAACGTTTATTCAGAGCGGCCGGAGTTTTTCCGGAGGTCATTTGAATGGTACAGAAAGGTTTTATCTTCCAATGGAAAGAAACATTATTATTCTATTTACCCGGAAAAACGGAGGAAATACTGCGTCTTTTTCTCAGGATCAGTTGCACCGGACAGAAAGTTGTGAAGTGATATGAGCAAGTGTCCTCTTTTCACCTTTTTAAAAGAACGCTCAACGCATCCGCGCATGATCGGACGCGGAAACACGCTTTGCGAACGGCATCGCTTCTTTCCCGGAACGATGCCGTTTTCATTTTCGGACCTTTCTTCGGCGGGATACATACCATAGATAAAACAGGGCATCAATGTACCGGTTTATTGAACATAAAGAACTTGACATCTCATAATAGCGGATTTATGATGTAGATAAAATAATTTGCATCTAGGAAACTTTTTGTTATTTAGCTAAAAATCTATCAGAATTTAGGTGAGACATAATGAGCAAAGACATCTCAGCACAATCACTGCAAGCAAAAGCCGTGCAGGATGCACTTGACGGCAAAAGCAAGGGATTCAAGCGGCTTCTGCCTTTCTTAGGCCCAGCCTTTATCGCGGCGATTGCCTACATTGATCCGGGAAACTTCGCTACGAATATCTCAGCTGGTTCGAAATTTGGGTATATGCTGCTGTGGGTCATCCTCTTTTCAAACTTGATGGCTTTTTTAATCCAAGTTCTTTCCGCGAAGCTCGGCATTGCCACGGGTAAAAACCTTCCGGAAATCGCCAGAGACCGGTATCCGAAATGGGTATCCGCCGGGCTGTGGATACAGGGTGAACTGGTGATTATGGCAACTGATCTGGCAGAATTTATCGGGGCGGCGCTCGGGCTCAACCTGCTGTTCGGCATACCGATGGTTGAAGCGGCCATTATCGCGGCAATCGGATCATTCGCGATTTTAGAGCTGCAGCGCCGGGGTTACAGGGCGCTGGAAGCGGGCATCGCCGGACTTCTGTTTGTCGTGGTGATCGCCTTCGCTCTGCAAACCTTCTTTGCCAAACCTGACGCCGCCTCCGTTCTCGAAGGGCTGTTTATCCCGAAAATTGACGGAATGGACAGTGTGCTCTTGGCAACCGGTATACTCGGTGCAACCGTGATGCCGCATGCCATTTACTTACATTCCGCACTGACACAGCGCCGTGTCGTCGGAAAAACGGATAGTGAGCGGAAAAAGATTTTTAGATTTGAGACGATTGACATTCTCATCGCGATGGTGATCGCCGGGGCGATTAACGCAAGCATGCTCATCGTCGCTGCCGCGCTTTTCTTCAAGAACGGGCTGTATGTAGAAGATTTAGACGTGGCTTATCAGCAATTCGGCCACTATATCGGACCGGCTTCAGCCATTCTCTTCGGGATCGGGCTGCTGGCCGCAGGGCTTTCAAGCTCTTCTGTCGGCACATTGTCAGGCGATATTATCATGCAGGGCTTCATCCGTTACCGTATCCCGCTTTATTTGCGGCGTTTCATTACCATCATTCCGCCGATGATCATCATTATCTCGGGGGTCAACGCCACAGAAGCGCTCGTATGGAGCCAGGTCGTTCTTTCATTCGGCATCTCCTTTGCACTCGTGCCGCTGATTATGTTTACAAGCAACAAACGCCTGATGGGCGCCCTGACGAACCGAAAATGGGTGACGGCTCTCGCCTGGCTGATTGCGGTTTTGGTGATCGCGCTTAATCTGTTTGTGATCTACGATTCATTCCGTTAGAAAAAACCGGCCATAGCGGCCGGTTTTTCTTTTGGCACCGGGTGCCGTTCGTATCTTTTTCCGGGCGTTTTTGGTATGATAGAAGAAAAATCGGAGTTTTGCTTATGTCAGTATTTATCCTTTTTTATCTGTGGATTGTGCCGATTGTCATCGGTATCTTCTGTTCTCTTTTTGCTTATCGGACAACGGGTAAGAAACGTCTGATTCCCGGCTTTGTGATGATCGCATTAAGTATCGTTTCCTTAATCACGGGGCTTTGGATCGGCGGTGTGAACTATCATGTGTTCATCGGAGGCATGTTTTTATTCGGTACGTTATTGGCCGGTTCCGCCTTCCCGTTTTTCTTCGCTCTTTCACACAAACGAAAATAAACAGGCATGCCGCCTGTTTATTTTTTTACCTAAGCCTGCATTATAAAAATCGCTCCGATAATGTGATTCCGCCTCAATCAGCCTGTACATGCAGGCTCCAGCCCATGTTCTATTTCACGAAACTGCAGCTAAAATAAATCCTGCTAAAGAAGATTTTGAATTGCGAGAAAAATATCGTATTAAAATCCTATTTACCCAAAAAATACCTATTGATAGAATGGTATCTGAGAGGGAAAAATGTTCAAAGCGGATCATACAGGTCCCGCCTAAATACATAGTCTTTCATTTCTCTCTACACTACATTTCTAAAGGAGGATTTCCCATTAGACACGCAGCTAAAGGCATTCTGTTTGCCGCATCTTTAGCCCTTGTAACTACTACTTTTGTCCCCGCATCCTTAGCTAAAGAAAATCATAATAATACTGCCAATGCCACTGAAACGACAAAATCATTTTTTTATCAGACTGATACGCAATTTTCCTACGGACTTAAAGCACAAAGCGATGCATCTGTGTCAAAACCAGTCAAAGATGCAATCAGAGAGGTGCTGAAAAATAAAACAAAATTATTCAATCTTGTTGAAAAATTAGCAGGAAAGAAAATAAGAAATGAACTTGAATCCGTTTTCAATCAACATATAGAACCGGTTTTAAAGAAAATGCTGAACGAGTATGTCACCTTAAGTTGGACTGATGTGGAAAAGAATCTTTATCTCTCACTTAAAAAGTCCGGACTTTCTGACAGCCAGGCTAAAAACCTCGCTCATTTGACAACTTTAGCAATGAAAGCATTTTAAACTCATTCATCAATGATCAGCAGGAAAATACGTATGAAGTAATGCAAAGTGCTGTTAGATTCACTCTAATAGCACTTTTTCATTGGAGATTTCACATGACTGTCTTTTTATTGTTTTGCTCAATTTCTTATGCTGCCTTCTGATTTCATCTCTTATTTTTATGATTCTATTAAAATTCGAGATCGTGGATACACCGCCAAACCGCTTAGCTCATGCAGCATTCATAGGGCTTATTGGATTCTCTCTGTTCTTCGCTGTAACTGTCCCCAGCCTGATTATTTGTTTTGCAGCTGTAACAATACATCATTTTTTGGGAGAATATATCATCTATGGTTCACTTTCAGACTTATACATATTTTCTGTCGTCGTCAGTATCTTAGCTTTAGTTTATATGCTTATCCTTACGGCAATTGTTAAAGGAATGACTCATGTTTTGACATTGCCTGCTTGGTCAGCCTATATCCTTGAATTCATTTTTGCATGGGCTGCTGTTTACTTCTCAATTCAATACGTTTCCAATCATATCATTGAGAACATATCTATATTTCAAGGCGGAGAAGTGCTTCTTTCATTGTTCATCACTTTCTTATTTTCGGGCTTGGATATCCTTTTCACTAATTTGGATAAGATCACAAAAGAGAAATTAGGCTAATAAGGGGGAAACGGATATGAGGATCATGACATATATATCTTATTTTTCTATTTCTTTAGTTTTGCAGGTGGTATGGCTGCTACTCATAAAAGAAACCTCTAATCTATCTCTGATAGATATGATTACGGTGTCCTTTTTATTCACTCTCTTTATGTTCATCTTGGATCAAGTTTTCAAAAAAAAGCGGACAAATTAGGGACTGTTTTTTTATAATCCTCGGGCTTCTCTTTCATTTTGAAATTGCTCCGGATTTGGGGATGTTGCGGGAACCGTTCATTAATGTTTAACACCGGCCTCTGTAAAATACTTCTCCTTTTATATAACATCCTGACTTCTCCGTCATATATTCAAACGAAAAAACGGCAAAAGGGAGTAATGAAACATGATATTGTTTATTGGCAAGTTCATGTTGCTCTTTTTATTCTGTTCGCTGGCATATTATTTGTTTAAAGTTGTTTATTACAATATAGGGAAGAACATTGCGCTTAAAACCCCGGAAGGGACAAAGACAAACCGGACGGCACGTGTGTTTGTCAAAAATGGAACTACACTGAATGATGGAGATTACTTTATGATCGCTGTTGTGACCGCTCTCTGGCTGTTCTTGAGATGAAACCGCGCTGATCCACCACGAGTTTTTTGATCAGCCATCGATCGCCAGCTGCCGATTTTCACAATCATCGTTTTCGTTTAGGACGACTATATGCAAGCAAGCCACTCAACAAACAAAGGAGCTGTCGAGATCTTCTCGATAGCTCTTTTGTTTGTCCTTGAATGATTGAAGATAGGCTTAAAAATGGACGGCGTCTTTCTCATGCATGCATCGTTCAAGAAAACACTTCACAGCAAAACGGAAAGGTGAACGCAATACAAGTAACGGTTAAGAACCTTATGAGGCAGCGTATGTTGATTACTGGATAAGAAAAAGAAATCCCCCAGTCTTAAAAGGTGGAGGTCAAAAATTGGAGAACACTTAAATATTTATAGCTTTTTCAGCGATATAAAAAGTTCCAGAGTCACTCATTTCAGCAGTATAAACATTTTTCACACTTAATAATCCAGTAAAAAGAATACCGATTAAAGCGGAGCTGATTATAAGTTTCTTCATTATATAGCCTCCGTAACCTTAAGTATTTGTGTTTGGGCATGTATGGTTTTCTTTAAAAAGTTTCTTCCCTCTGCATAGTTTCTCTTCTCAAAATGAAAGTCACCTAATTTTTCGGTTAGCTCTGCGAAATCAGACCAAAGGCGTTTCTCTTCCAAGTAACCTAAGCTTTGTTTCACTTCTGTTTCATTATATTCTTCGTACAATGAATTAATGATTTTTAATTTAGCCAAATATTCCTCTTCATTAGAAGTCCGAGCACGATTTAAAGCCGTTTCATAAAAGAAACGTGCTTCCTTGGCTTTATCACATTGGTACAGGACATTCGCCATCATATATAATGATCTCACTCCATACACTGTATCAATATGTTCTTTCACGTCTATTGCCTTTTTGAAATTCTCTTCAGCAGCAATCAAATTTTTCTCTCTTAAATAAACTAAGCCTAAGTTATGAAAGATCACTCCGATAATTCTTTTCACTTTTTCCTCATCCAAGCCACGGGCGATACTTAATGCTTCCCGATAATATGATTCTGCCTCCGTCAGCCTGTACATATCGTACATGTTAGCACCGACCATCATATTACAGCCAATCACTTTCACTTTGTATAGTTGACTTTTTTCAAACAATTGCTTGGCTTTTTTTAAATGATTGAGGGAAACAAAGTGCTGATCAATTTGATAATAGGCATCAGCTATTTTGTAATGAAATTCAGCTTGCTCCATTTCATCTGATACAGCATTCAACTCTCTCTCTGCTTTGCGATAATAGCTTATCGCTTCAACATACTCTTTATGATCAAATTCATACATTCCACGAAAAACAATGAGTAATATTTCAAGAAGCCTGTAAGTCTTTTTTGTGGTTTTTCTATTTTTTCAAGCAGTTCGTCGACTGTAGGGCGATCTCTATATCTGTCTTCCGGCTCCAAGGAATCTAACATCAATTGGTGACGAAAGCACATCAATGAATAAAAGACAAGCAAATCCTGATCCTCTTCCATCTCCTCTATTTCCTGTTCTACTTCAGCCTTTAAAATCTCAGCATCAGGCACACTGAACTGGCGAATCATTTTGTACCATTCATTGATCTTGACACCAACTTGGGACGACGGTAAAACTTGGTCCACACTTATCCCTCCCTCTAATCACTATTTTTGTAATATTATAACTTTTCCTACAATAAACACAAACGAAAAAATCCCGCAATTTTCGTCGCGGGATTTTTGGGATTATGGTTTTGATGTACACTCTTGATTATACCATTTAATATTTTCGCTTTGTAAAATTCATTATAGTCTTAGTGATTGAACCGGAGATAAGGCAGGCTCCCGTCATGATAAACACCCAAATTAAAAATGTTGGCTCTGCCCCTATCACAACAAACATAAATATCAATGACAGGATCAATACGACGACAACCATAGTCCATACTATTTTAAAGATGAAATACCCTATTATCCCCAGCATAAAAGAAGCTGCCGGAAGAATAATGAGTATGATATATGCAGGGCTCAAAAACGGGCTAATATAAACACCTCCTCTTATTTTAAAATTTCGAACCGGGCAATTTCCCACTCTTTTTTGCTTTTAGCGGGATTGTTTTACCTTTTTGCCTGATTTCAAATCATAAGACGTGATATCTCCAAGCTTGTTATCACGCTGGATATCAAAGTTTTTGAGTAAAACATACATCTCTCTGTCATTGAATTGAACATCATTCATTAATTTGTTATCATCCCCAGCATAAAAATCAAAAGATTTTTTCTTAACCATTTTTTTATCAAACACCTGCAGCTTCCCCTCAAAAGAAACGGCTAAGATGCTATCTTTTAATATTTTCAATTTTGCAGGATGAAACCCTTTCTCCATCTCGACTTCTTTTTTTACCTTAAGAGTCTCTCTGTCTATTAATATGAGCTTAGAATTCTCTTTCTCATTCACGTTATCATTAACTGCCAGTACAAATGTATTTTCATCTAGAGCTTGGAATGCATCCTTTTCATCCATGAAGTATATCCCTTTATTCGGTATGGATGCCTTGTTCTCTTGCTTATTTCTCTCTGGGTTAATTGAAAGGATGGACATACTTTCTTCATCACTTGAAATGACATAAATTTTATTTTTAGCGACGATTGCTGATCCAAGTTCTCCGTCAAGCTTTATTTGTTTCTTGTTTTTTCGGCTGTTTCCCTTCCAATATACCAGTTCACTTTCCAGCCCTTTGTCTGTATATCCAACGTTAATGTCATGGATGATATAACCGTCAGAACTATTTATAAAGAAAGCACCTTCATCCTCAGTTGTTTTTGACAAACTCTTTTCATTTATTTTGTTTATTTTCCGGTTTTATTGTCTATCATCAAGTGATTATTGCTTCTATTTGATGAGAAGAACGTATCGTTTTTGTTATATGAAGACATCGTGAAATTTATACCATCTTTCAATTCCAAGCTATCCATTTTAGCACCATCTTCACCGTAAACCCCAATCTCACTTCCCCTATCTAAAGTGTTAGAAAAACCAACAATAAATTTTGCATTGTCAATATCCTTTAATACAGTCTTTTTATTGCTGCTTCTTTCCTCTTTTTCATTCCCAGTTTGGATGAGACCGCAAGAGGTTGTGACTATCAGTATGCAAATGAAAATAAACAGGGTCTTAAGTCTATTCATATTTTCCTCCCTTTGAAATGACAAAACAACCGGTGCAGCACCGATTGTTTTTGTCAATTTGTTTAACCCTTGTGATAAAAGATTGTTGTGTTATTGGATTTTACAAGCTCCATTGGTGTTACAACGCTGTCCCATTTGACATTGTCAATATCAATACCTTGGTTTTTCCAAGAACGCCAAGCTAATTGAGAACAATAAAATTTAGCAGTTGTCTTTTTATTTAAAAAGTTGAAATTATATTTCTTTTTATTATCTGCTTGCTTTTCCGCATATTTTGCAGCGTTTATATACTTATTGTTATTCGATCCTTTAACCCATAGACCATAAACTTTCTTTTTACTTCCCCAGTTATTATTATATCTGCGAACTCCATCTTGGTTTATAGGGCTCCAGCTTTTCGCCCATGCTTCAACTGTTTTTGATTTGTTAGTTGAAACAACCGCAGCATGTCCTACACCAATAGACCAACTTCCAGAATTAATTTCATAGCTTGTAAGAACATCACCTTTTGTACCTAACGCTTTTGCTGCAATTTGGTTCTTGGGCTGATATTCAGGCTCCTTGTATTTAGGAAGAACTTCATCAATTTGACCAGAGGCTTTCAATTCTTTGATTTCTTTTTGGGAATCCTTATATAAGTCTTCTGCATGTTCTTGTACATACGCATACTCTTCTTTACTCATTTCATAGAATTTCTGTACTTCCCCACTTGTCATGCCGGCATCTTTCATTTCCTGTATTTCCGTTTGGACTTTTTCATTAGTAAGTTGCGGAAATTCTTCAGCATGTGCACTTTTCCCAAATCCCAAGCCTAAACCGGAAATCAACATAGTTGTAGAGAACATGGTGGTAAGTAAAAATTTACTCTTTTTCACGTCAGTATCCCACTATTGAATATTTTTCCTTCTTTTCTAATATATAGGATGTAAATAAGGTTGTAAACACCTTTTTTGAATTATTTAGGATATTTTAACCATTTCTATCTAGTGCATAATGACACAAAATCGGGATATGCAGTGCCAACTGAACTATAGGATTTGGGTTTTGCACGATGTTTATCAGGCAATGTGTTGTTTCACTATTTCTTCGTAAGGTTACCCTTCAAATTTTATACAAATTTACAAGTATTTGAAACGACTTCCAACAAACACATTCTACCATTGATGCGAACCACAATTCTATATACTTCTTTATTTTTATGAAATATATAGAATTGTGGTACAGCCCTATTAAAGGGCTGTTTCATTTATTTCAGAAGAGACAACATTTTTGCTTTCGTTTTTGGCCCGTAAATACCGTCCGCAGTCAATCCATACATGGACTGGAACCGTTTGACTGCATTTGCAGTCTTCGGTCCGTAATAGCCGTCTATTCCGTTATTCTTAGCCCCTTTGTCCGGGTAGTAATAAAGAGCCGCTAGAGCCGTCTGGATCTGTTTCACAGCTGTTCCCTTAGTTAAGGGGCTTGTCACTTTAAAAACGCCTGACGGCAGCGTGTAAGATGATTTCTTTCCTTTTGTTGGTGAGCCGGCCGAATCCGCCAGCTTTAATACTTGGCCGACTTTGAAAAATTCGGGTCCTTGATACCGTTCAACCTTTGCAGGGCGGCCATGCTTACGCCTGACTTCTATGCAATGACGATAATATTCCGCCTTTTTTGACGGTGTACGTCAGCACTGGTCCTTTTCCTGTTTTTTGATAGAGACTCACGGCGCTAATGTGCAAACGCCCTGGCCCTTCAATAGCTTTTTTATCAGCCATCGCTCGCTAGCTGCAGATTTTATGATCTCTGTTACCGTGTCAGCAAATTTGAATGCGCGGCGCCTTGCCTCCTCTATTCCCCCGGGCGTTTTTGTTACCTTTTGGAGCGCCCGGACGAAAAGGAGCGCTCCCTTTCGATTTAGGAGCGCTCCCATTGATTTTTTCTTCCCATTTATCATTAGCTTTCCATTTGCGGACAGTGCTGCTGGTGACGCCCAATTCATCGGCAATGTCTTTTAATTTCTTGGTTCCGCCGCTCTCTTTCCACAAATGAAAAGCCTGGTCTCTGCGTGGATCTCTTTATCTTGGCATTACATCATCACCCACCCCCGAGCCATCTAATTGAGTTTGAGTTTGTTTTTAAATTTCTTCATCCTTCTGAAGCTGTATATCGAGCTCTATGAGCTTTTTTAAGTCGTCCACAGTGTTTACCTCTATTCGACCGTTTTGAAAGTCTCTGATCCACTGTGCAATGCCTGCACTAACGATTTTCCGATACTTCTCTTTGGATTCACTGATATTTTCAAGAACATCGGTTTTATGTAAAAGCAGAAGCTTTTCCTTCTCTTCATCAGAATAGGAACATACGTTTGTTTTTTCTCTTGTCATGCTCCCCATCCTCCATTACAATATGAATCAGAGCGTGATTTCCCACAAACGCGGCCGCGTCATGATCACGCTCTCGCAGGGAGCTATCTCTGTTGTGATTGGAGGGTGTTAGTAGCACCTTCCTTTTTAAAAAAGCACTTATTAATTACTACTTGTATGTTTTTCGAATTTTATATGCGGCAATTCAAAAATACTATAAAGAATTGAATCTATTGTCTCCAAGTACTGTAATAAATCTGACCTTTTAGGCTTGAAGAATTGATGCACTGTTTGGTTTCCTATATCTTTAATTTCAAGGAATATCCTTTGTTGTGTATCATTAATTATTTCTTTTTCTTTAAGCTTTTTTATCTTCTCTTCTAAACTTATGGGAACCATGACTGGCTCATTATTTTTGTCGAAAATCGGTTTTCCATTTTTTATTCTTTGTCTCTTATCATCGATTCCTTTTACTTTACATATTGTTTCAATTAACATTCTAATACCCGTATTACATAATAAATTCATACGTTGTCGATATGCATATATTGCTTCATTTCTAATCTCACTTATTAAGTCTGGCAAATTTGCAAACTCAAATTTCTCATCATAATCTGATAACTGAGGAGGACCAAAAGGATTCTCCTTCATTGGCTCTTTTGGATAGACTCTATATTCTTTATAGTACAACCTATCAGTATGATAATCTGGACCTGTTACTTCAAACATATCCTCATCCTCATATATATCTAGAAAAGCAAAAGTATCGCATCCCATACATTGCACAATATAAAATTCATGAGAGAACATAAAATCACATTCTTCATCGCCATCATCAAAATCATTGTGATTAATTGAGTGCATTAATTCGTGGCCATGTTTATTTTGAGCTACTTGATGATTTGTTTTTGTATCACAGTTAATACAGTAAACTTTTTTTCTATTTTATTCACATTTATCATCCCCCTAGAGAAATGATAGCATTTATTTCCTACAAGGTGATAAATAGTTATAACCATTGTTTGTAAATCTGTTCCGCAATCCTCTTCATCATGATAGGCGGGACACTCATTCCACAAACATACTGGGTGTTAGCGCCCATGAAATCATAATCCAACGGGAACGACTGCATTAAGATGATATCCCGTTCAGAGATATAGTAAGGTTCATCATAACGTATGAAAACAGAGTTACTAGCCAAAGTAGGCGGCACAAGGCTGTTTTTGACCAAGACAGTATTGAAATTACTTTCTTTCCCCTCTGTTCTCTTCGTTATATCTCCTATAGTGTTATCTGACGGGCGCCGCTTCACCCATCGCCTATATGTTTTAGAGGTCTCTGTCAGCTTTGATCCCCGGCCGCTCCTGAGCTCACCATACAAAATAGGTGATTCATTAAAAGATAGATGCAAAGGCGGGAGGTTCAGATCCTTCCGACGGCCAATAAAAAAGACCCGCTCTCTCCGCTGCGGGACTCCCATTGTAGCCGCATTCAACAAAAACACCTGAACGTCATACCCAATTTCCTTGCTCGTTCAATGACAAGCTTGACATATCCTTTCGCCTTACCGATTATCATTCCTTTTACATTTTCAGCGAGAAACGTTTTAGGCTTCAATCTTTCTACGGCATCCAGGTATTCAAAAAACAAATCGTCCAATGACTGTTTAGCCTGACCTTCCCTGAACGTTTTTTCTTTCCCCAGACATCCTCCCGTTCACCAGATATTGAAAATACACTACACGGCGGAGAACCGTCGAACACATCAAGATCAAATAGAGCCGCCGGAAGTTCGTTCAAAGGGATTTTGTTAAATTTTCGTATATCCATTAAGAAAGAATGCTGTGGATTATGATTTTTTCTGTATATCTTCATCATTTGGGGATCGATTTCACAATTCCCCACAAGCTCAAATCCGGCAAGTTTGCAGCCCATAGATGAACCGCCGCCGCAGGAGAATGTACTGAACACCTTTAGACCATTCCGTTCTACAGATTTTAGATCGGAAAGCCTCCATCTGTAACTGACCATATGCTTCACCTACTCATTAAACGAGAATCCGCATTTCGGGCATGTATGCTCAAAATGATCGTCTTCATATTCATCTAAGTCCAGTTCATGACCATCAGTAATCTTCCCGCCATTCCCCGCATGTTCAGGTAATTCATCCAGGATCTCGTCTAACTCAGAATCTGAAAAGCCAGTAACAAATAAATCAAAATTATTCTCCTGTAGATCTCGCAATACCTGTTCAAGCTTGTGCTCATCCCAATCTCCGCCCGTCTTATTTAAAGCCAGATTTAAGGCTTTCTCTTCTGATTCATTCAGGTTGACTACAGAGACAGTGAGTTCAGCAGGGTTGCTTTCCATATATATTTTAAATCGTTGGTGTCCGCCAACCAGATTACCGGTTCTTTCATTCCAGACAAGCGGCTCAACATTGTCAAATCGATTTATTTAAGCTTTAAGGGAATCATATTCCGGATCGCCCGGCTGAAGATCTATCCGAGGATTGTAAAGAGCGGGGTTAATCTTTGCTACCGGTATAGTTCTAATATTCATTCGGCTAACCTCCATATCTAATAAAACCTATAGAAAAAGCATCCTGATTGGATGCTAAAAAATCGGTATTCCCTTCATTTTAGAGTGCTTTACCTTCATTATGGTGCCGTCTTCTTTCATTACATTGAATTTCTCTAATACAGAGTCTACTACCTCATGGAACCAATCAGCTGAAACAGGACTTATATAAACATTCTGAATAAGGGTACCTAAATCATTAACAGGTACATGAATAGCATTAATATTATCTTGATGATAATCATCTAAGACTTTATATTTTCCGTCATCCCGTGAATACAAAAAAGGGAACACAGCCCTTATTTCTCTTTCATGACTAAAATGATTTCGCTTATGAAAGAGTGGTGTAGATATACCATGTTTCTGGTCAAAGGGTTCAGTTTCATAATCTATATAATTAACTCTGTCTATTATGATAGGTGTATGAAAACCTTCAATGCTTTTTTGTAAGCGGCCTACTGTAGTTTGAATTGCAATTCCATCACCACTTTTTAGATACAGTTTCCACATTGCTTCTGATTCAGTTTCATTTTCATGCCAACAAGATACAAAGTGAATTTCTCTAATTTTTTTATGTACCTCTGCATCCTCAGATCCATTTTTCACTTTTCCGAGTTCAACCCACTCACCATCATAAAAAATACGTGCCGGATAATCTTTACTTTTATCACTTATTGCTCTTTCGAGCATTAAGCTCCTTTGTTTAACACCTATTATTGTGCTAGAGCCTTCAAATGGATCTTGAAATTTATCAGCGCGCGGAAAATACAGGTCCTCATCAGTTAACAATTTAATAAACTTAGATAGATCTAAATATCTCCATATTTTCACATCAGGATTTAATTTTTGTTCTCTATAGCTCATACTCTTCACCTCTAGTAGAGTTTACAATAAATGCAAAGAATAAGCACCGCCTTACGCTATTCGCTTTTATTTATTTGTGGCCCGTCGATTTTCCCCAGGAGGTAAGCAAAGAAAATGGAGAGCCGGTTTAAAAGACTTTCCTTGCAATCGGGATCTCACCTCTTGCGTTCCTCGTGACTATCGCGCGCAATACTGCATAGACTCCAGCAGCTCCTCCTGTGAAGCTAACGACCTTCATTGTCATTCGATACATCCGAGTGCACACTTAAATACAGGAAAGGTACGTCTCCCAATCTGCCATAAAAAAAGCGGCCACTAATCAGATGCACAAATAGACTCATGCAAAAGATCAGCGTCCGCAGGTTTCTCCTTTTGGGACAGATATTCACGTTCGTTTTCTTCTTGTCTCTATCGTATGACAAACCGCATCTAAAAAAAGTACCCATTTTATCCCCCGTTTTGTCGGCATTTTCTCGGCTTTTTATCGGTGTTTTTTGGACATACAAAAAGAGCAAACCACTTAGGCTTGCTCTGTTACATCAATCCCACCATTTTGTAGAGACACTTGTTGCAGGGTTTGTTAGTTTCTCCAGATGTAATTCTGCTTTTTTATTATCTCCATCAACAAAACTACGTACATTGAATACTACTTCATATGTTCCTTTTTGATTAGCCAAAGTAAAGCGGGAAACTGTATCATTGATAACCGGATCTTCTTCTACAAGTTTATACTGCCATGTGAATCCAGGGCCAATATATGGCTGAGAAATCTGAATTCCAAGGTCTCCTCCACCAGAGTAGAATGTTTTTGAACGGGCCTTAAATGTTGAAGATCCTAAGTAATCCCACTCACCGGCGCCTAGAAGAGAAAATAAGCTTATATCATCTGATATTTTTCTGATCTTAGGCTGCACGCTGGATTCATCGTTAACCCCATCTTCTGGACCATCTTTTGCTACAACTGGATCAATCACGTCAGATCGTCCATCTTCCGACCCAATTTCATCTCCAATAGGATCAATTTTGTACTCTTCCGCTTTTACCGCGCTAACACCGACACCGGACATGAAAAACCCTGCAACAATAGCACTTACAAAAAATACTTTTTTCACTTTTCCTGATCCCCCACACAAGTTATTTTATTTTTTCAATCGATTTAACAGGTACTTCTGACGGATTAAAATACAGGTCAATCCTTTGAACAGTCACAAACACGACAGAAAAAATCACTGAACAAACCAACGTTAGTAAGAGTATTTTCCACACTTTTAAGTCTTTCATCATCTCTCCCTCTTTTCTTATTGGTAATATTCTACCTATTCCAATAATAAACTTAATAGGTAATAAGTACAAGTGGGGGATCAGGGGTTTTTTGTTAAAAACTTTTGAACATGAAATTCAAAAAAATAAACAGCACGATTATCGTCACAACAATAAAGGCCTCTCTTGTGAAGTTTTTATCATCTTCTTTTTGCTGTTTCTTTCTCTTAATCTCTTCTCTGTATTTTCTTTGAACCTCTTTCTTTTTATCATCCATTATCTAAACTCCTCTGAGTCCTTTTTCTCTTTATCACTTGCACCCCTCCTTTCAGTTATTGCAATTTTATCGTGCGACAAATAAGTACACCAGTGAAAAAAGCCTTGACTATAAAGCCTTCTCGCACAGCTGAGACTTTAAAAGATGAATTTAATTTAACGGATAAAAAACAGCCCGATACTTCCGGAATGAATGACAATTGTTTGACTGCTTGCACTCTGTTCCCTCCTTAAAGTAATAGAGCGGGCATTAAATACATATCCTCATGCTGAATGCCAGAAGCGGCGGCTCGTCGTCGATGACGACCGGCTCATTTGAGTTGAGCGCTTCATGAGCATGATTCCGCCTTCTTATTTTTTCTTAGGCAACAAACCGATTCAAAACCAATTTAAAATATTGAATTTTTTGGAATAACCGTGTAAGTTTTGTATAACAAAAATTAAAAAAAGAGTGAGGAGGGAAACATTTGATAATCAGAAGCGCAGAACACTATGATGTAAAACAATTGACCGATTTAATGTATTTATATATCGTGGATTTTTATAAAAGACCTAAGCCACCGATTGAAAAGATACATCATTTGATTGAAATGTTATTTGAGAAGAACAGGGGTATTCAATTCGTTGCTGAACAAGATGGGGAACTTATTGGCTTTGCAACATTATATTTTAGTTTTAGTACGACGAAAGCAGATAAAATAACAATAATGAATGATTTATTCGTGGCAGAAAAAGCAAGAGGCACAGGAGCAGCCCAAGAACTGTTTAAAAGTTGTGAGGCATTTACAAAAGAAAACGGGTATGTGCATATGTCATGGATAACTGCATCTGATAATTACCGTGCACAAAAGTTCTATGAAAAGATGGGCGGTTCTCTGGGAGATTGGCTGACCTATTCCATATAACCCGACATGACCTTATTGAAGAAAAACTAAAATAAAAAGCCGGGCTTTTACTATGGCTTATCTGGGTAAATAAATAAAAATAAACAGGCATGCTGCCTGTTTATTTTTTATAAGCGCCGGCTTTTTAAAACAGCCGTTTTAAGCTTTTCTTGAGTGACGGCATTTCGATTTTTTGGTTTTCAAAGAAGTTTTTCAGCATGTATTTGCTGAAGCCCTTCGCTTGGCCGTAAGTGATTTTTCCCGGAAGCGGCGGCTCGTCGCCGATAACGGCGTCGATGACGACCGGCTCATTTGAGTTGAGCGCTTCATGAAAAGCGGGAGCCAATTCCTCGTGTTTCGTCACTTTGATGCCTTTTGCTCCGCAGCTTTTTGCAAAAGCGGCGTAATCCATATTTTGCAGCTGGGTGACGTAGTCAATGTTGCCTTTGACCCGCTGTTCATATTCAATCATGCCTAAATTTTCGTTGTTTAATATGACAACCGTAATCGGCAGTTTATATTTAACAGCCGTCGGCAGATCCTGCATCACCATTGAAAATCCGCCGTCTCCGCAAATGGCGATGGACTGCCGCTCAGGTTCGGCAAGGCTTGCGGCAATCGCTCCCGGAAGCCCGCATCCCATTGTGGCGAGCCAGCTTGAGACGATAAAGTCCTGCTTCTTCATTTTAAAATGGCGGGCCATCCACACCGTAACCGTTCCGACATCCACTGACAGGACGGCGTCCTCTGCGGCGGCATCCTGAAGCCGGGCAATGACCTGCTGCGGCTTGAGCGGATGAGTCGCTTCGGTTTCATCCTTCTCGATTTCCTTCCACCAATGCTTCATGTGCTCGGTGCAGGCGTCCAAAAATCTTCTGTCTTCTTTATATTCAATGTATTCCGTCAGCTCTTTCAGCCCCAGAGCCGCATCACTGACGATTCCCGCATTGACGGGATAGCGCTTGCCGATTTTCGCCGGATCCGAATCAAGCTGAATGGCAGGCGTATCATCCGGGAGATAATCCCTGTATGGGAACGATGTGCCGAGCATGATCAGCAGATCGCATTCCTCCATGGCTTCGTAGGCGGGCTTTGTGCCGATTTGCCCGAGATTCCCGAGAAAGTGGGGATGGCTGTCAGGCACGACGCCTTTTGCCGGAAGGGTAATGACAATCGGGGCGGCCGCTTTATCGGCGAATGCGAGCAGCTCCTCTTTTGCCGATTTTAACCCTTGGCCGGCGAGAATGACCGGTTTTTTGCGTTGTTAATATATTGCGCGCATGTGACGAGATGTTCTTTTTTCGGCTCTATATCGGCTTTGAGGTATATCGGCGATGTGTAAACCGGCTCCCGTTTGATTTTTTGCGCGAATAAATCATCAGAAACGGTTAAAACGGCAACGCCTTTTTTGCTGTAAGCCGTGCGGATCGCCTGATTCAGAAGATCGGGCAGCGCTTCTGCCGTATGTACTTGCTGGTTGAATACCGCCACGTCCTCAAACATTTGCTCTAATTTGATTTCCTGAAAGCTGTCACGGCCGATTTCATCGGAAGCCACCTGTCCCGCAATCGCCAGCACCGGAACGCCGTCCGCTTTGGCGTCGTATAAACCGTTCAGCAGATGAACGGCCCCCGGTCCTGCGATTGAAAGGCAGACACCAATCTGTCCGGTCAGTTTTGCCTCAGTCGCGGCAGCCAGGGCGGCGACTTCCTCGTGCCGGGTTTGGATGAATGTCAGATTATTTCGTTCATGTCTCAGTTCTTCGATAAATTCATTAATGCTGTCTCCGGGAATGCCGTATATATGACCGACTCCCCATTGTTCAAGCAGCTCCGTCATTACGTGTCCTGCTGTTTTACTTGGCATACTGCATCCTCCTTTTACCTGTATTCATCCCCTTTTTTATACGGGTTGAAACACGGGCTATACTCTCAGCTTTTTTCTCAGCCGATCAAGGATGGATAACAAATTTCGGTCTTTAAGGACTGCCTTACGATTTGCCGCCCCATTGAGTCCGTCTTTTACTTGCCGTTTTCTGTTCGGCACCATGAACAGCGGCAGCCGGTTTGGGGAAAACCAGCGTAATGCGGCGGTTTCCGGCCCGTTCATCAGCGGTGTTCCTCCGGTAATGGCTCCGATGAATACGTGCTGTGTATCTTCAAATGCCGGCCTTTCATACTCACCGGCTTTATGCAGGATGGTCACGTTATAACCGGTTTCTTCGAAGGCCTCTCTGACGGCTGCGGCTTCAGGTGTTTCACCTTCTGCGATCCTGCCCCCGGGCAAATCCCATAAGGGAATGTCTTTTCGTTTTACGAGCAATATGTCCCGCTCCTCATTTTGTATGATGACAAACGCGCCTTGTGCCATGTCGTCCTCCTTTACAAAAAAGACCGCAGCATTTTAGCCTGCGGTCTTTACCGTTACTTTTTAAAATGATACGGCAGGGTGGCGACAATGATGTCCTTCTTCCAAAACAGCCGGACGCGGAGCAAGAAGGCTGATTGGTTGTGAAGGATGGTCTGCCAGCGTTTTTTCGTAATAAATTGCGGAAACAGCACCATCACGGAGAACTGTTCTTTTTTCGCTTTTTGTTCGACCGTTTCTAAAAACTTATCAAACGGGTGAACCAGACTGCGGTATGAGGAATGCAGGGTGACGAGGCGGACGCCGTTATGAAGCTCTTCCCAGCGCTTTTCCACCTTTTTTCGTGTTCTCTGTCAAAGGAAACATGAACCGCAATGACCTGATCCGATAATGATTTCGCATACTGAATCGATTTTTGGACGACGGTGGTGACACCGGCGACAGGCACGATGACGACGGTTCCCTTGATTTCCTCAGGCTGCTGTTCAACGACCCGCAGCTGTTCGCCGACCGCGGTGTAGTGATTTTTAATGACGAAAAACAGCATGACGACAGCAGGCATGAATAACAGCACCGGCCAGACAAGATTGAACTTCGTCGCGAATAAAATACACAGCACCATAAATGAAATGGCGGCGCCGCATGAGTTGATCAGCATTTTTACCGCCCAGCCCTTCGGCTTCTGCCTGATCCACTTGATGCACATTCCCGTCTGCGACAGCGTAAACGGAATGAACACGCCGACGGCATAAAGCGGAATTAAATGTTCCGTGCGGCCGCCGAATAAAAGAATGAGCAAGATGGACGCGATACCGAGAAAGATGATACCGTTTGAAAATCCTAATCGGTCGCCTCGTACCGTAAACATTCTCGGCATATACTGATCGCGCGCTAAATTAAACGCCAGCTGCGGAAAAGCGGAAAAGCCCGTATTTGCCGCAAGCACGAGAATCAGGGATGTCACGCCTTGAATGAAATAGTACACCGTATGCCGTCCGAAGGTTTCCGCGGCGATTTGTGAAATAACGGTCTCGTTAGGCTTCGGACCCGTGCCGTAGCCGTACGCCAGCACCGTAATCCCCGTAAATAAGATCGCCAGCAGAATCCCCATCATGGCCAAAGTGCGGGCCGCGTTTTTCGCCGGAGGATTTTTAAAGGCCGGGATCGCGTTTGAAATGGCTTCAACACCAGTCAGTGCCGAGCAGCCGGATGAAAAGGCCTTCAGCAGCAAAAACAGCGTGATGCCCGCCACGGGTGTGCCGATTGGTGTATGCTCGGCCGGATGAACCTGCCCCGTCATGAGCTTAAACAGTCCGACGACGATCAAAAGGACAAGCGCCGCCACAAACAGATAGACGGGATACGCCAAAATGGACGCCGACTCTGACAGTCCTCTCAAATTTAAAATCATAATCAGAATCACAAGCAAAACAGCAATGAGCAAATGATACGGGTGCAAAGCCGGAAATGCCGATGTAATCGCATCAGTTCCGGCAGAAATGCTTACCGCCACCGTCAGAATATAATCAACAAGCAATGAGCCGCCCGCAATCAGGCCCGGCTTCTCACCAAGGTTTTCTTTTGACACCATATAAGCGCCCCCGCCTTGCGGATAAGCGTAAATAATCTGTCTGTAGGACAGAATCAAAGCAAGCAGCAAAATGAGAACACCTGCTGCGATCGGAATGGAATACCAAAACGCGGCCGCGCTTACCGCAGCCAAAATGATCAGAATCTGTTCCGTTCCGTAAGCAACTGATGACAGCGCGTCTGAAGAAAGCATGGCGAGCGCCTTGAGTTTCGTGAGTTTCTGCTCTCCGGCCGCCTGTGATTTCAGCGGTTTCCCAATCAAAAATCTTTTGATTGAATGGTACATTTGTTGTCTTCCCCTTTTTTTCATTTTCCGTTTGATTTACAAACCCTTACTGCTATGATGTCTCCGAATAACGATTGCATGCCATATTTCAGCACAGCAAAAAGACACAGAGGCAAACGGATGCCCCTGCGCCATAATCGTGCACAGGTTTCATTCATCTCCTCTCATGAACGCTTACGAGGTTAGCTGTCGGATTCGGGCTGATGAGAGTTGGCCCTACCTGAAAAAGGATTCACCCCAAGCGGCATGACGCGCCGCAAATTGGTTCCCCCGCTCTGATTACAGATTAAGCGATATAGATTATAAAAGAGATCATACTCCCGTCCCGTTCAGTTGTAAAGGGGCTTTTATGCTGTTTCAAAAATAAAAAAATCACCGCCAAAAATGGAAATAAAAATACAAAAAAGAGGCCTGTTAACGGCCTCTTTTCCTTCATTACTCTTCGTTTTTTCATTGTCCGCTTTTCTTTTTTCCTTCTTGCCGTCAGCCAGATCAGACCGGCCGCAATAATTATAAGCGCAGCGAAAACAGCGATATACGTAACATTCAGTGCTGCGGACCGGCTCTTCGTATCAGCCGCCGGACTGCTTTCATCGGATTTGATTTGCTGATGGTTCGAAAACAGCTGCCGGCCGGCTGTTTCGTTAATGACGGTTGCGGCATCGCTTGTGCTGTCTAAAAAGCGGATCAGCTCTTTTGTGACAGACGCGCCGCTGCCTGATAACGGAGCAAAAACAGCGATGCTCCGGCCGGAGTCCCAAGGTGATTCCTGTGTAAACGCGACTTGTTTCGTTGTCTCATTCAGCATCTGAAACGAAGAAACATCGTACGCGCCGCTGCGGTCTGACGGCACGAGAAGCTTAGAGGCGTTTGATTTCAAAAGCGGAATTTGCGGCAGGCCTCCGATAAACACAACATTCCGGCCTTTGGCATCTGCTTCCTTCATGTCTGATGCCGTCTTTACGGTAAAGCCGTTTCCGAATGAATCCGCCACCAGAGAAAGTTCTTTCAGTGTCTGTATGTTTACATTATCCGGGATGACGATCACTGTTTTCTCTTTCACGCCGCCCGCAAACGGGAGCGGCCATTGCCCGAAATCCGCTTTCTGCGCCGCATCACTTACCGGATACGTCAGCATGCTGCTTTTATCAATATAGACCCATTTATTTTCGTCACGGTCGATACACGGGTTGTTATGTTTCAAACCTGACGTGACAAATTGCAGATCAATGTACCTGCTGCTTCGCAAAAGCTTCGGATCAATCGGGATTGAGACGTGGTAAAAGCCATCTTTATCTTGATTGCCGAGATCATCAAGGCGCACCGCATTCGGCTGTCCGTTGATCATGACGTTCAGCTCCGCTCTCTCGGCGTCATTAGCTGAATCCGCCTTCGTCCGGATCGATTCCGACGTCTTTAATGTAAGTGAAAGCTTGACCTTACCGTTTTTATCAACAGCGGCCGCCGCAGGGTAAAAGAAGTGCTCTGACGCCGTTTTGTTTGATCCGACCGTTACATTTCCCGCGCCGAAGTCCTCTAATGTCAGTTTATTGCCTGTTTTTTCCGCAGCGGGCTGAAGGCGGCCGATTGTCAAAGTATCTCCGCCCAGCTGGCTTGAATAAGCGCTGTCTGTGATGACGCGGATTTTATCCGCCAGCGCTTTGTCTGAGTGCGCCGTGACAAACAGGACGGGCTGCCGTTTGTCCCCTGATGTCAGAACCCGTTCAGCGAGAAGGAGTTTGTTGTCTTCCGCTTTGAGGTTCCCGCGATCGAAAAGCTCTTTTATTTTCCCGTTCCAATGCTGATCAGCGCCGATGACAATTGACGGATTGCTGATTTTGCCGGCGCCGGATTCTTTTACATAGGATACCTTCAGCCTGCTGTCAGCCGTTTTCAGAAATCCTTCTGTTTTGACTGCGGCTTCAGCTTCAGCAGAGGTCGGTTTGTCAGGAAGGATAATATCGGTTTCTTCACCCGTATTGCCTGATTGGGCAAACGGATACGGGAAATGGCCGAGATCCGCTCCCTTTGACTTGCTTGCTTCTGAAAGCACAAGGCGGCTGTCCGGATAAATTTTTATCCAGTTGCCTGACGTATCCTGCCTGACGCAGACGCCCTCTTTTAATACGCCGTAAAACCGTAATGATACATTGTGATAGCCTTGGGCGGATTGGCTTTTGCTGAGATTGAGCTTCACCGTTTTCCGCTTGGAGCTGCCGTCAAGCTTTATGGATTTGACGGGTTCATCATCAATGGCGATGGTTAAAGAAGACGGGGCAATTAATAAGTTTGACGCCTCGTAATCAATCAGAAGCGACTGATCGGCATTCGAAGCTCCCGCAGGAATCTGATAGGTCAGCTCTGAGCTGTCTTTCGCCCCGTACAGTGTCATCAGATCGCCAGTCAGCGCCTGCTGCTCTTTTGCGCCGGCGCTTGTTCCGAGGGCGGAACGGTCCGTTTTCAGCTCCCGGGCCGCGGCCGCCTGCCCGTTATACATCAATAGCAAAAGGCCGGTTATCAATATGATCGCTTTTTTCAAAAAGGTCACCCGCTTTTATTTTGATTGTATCGCTCCGTTTTGTACCACTTGACTTCCTGCTTGAACAAGCGGTGCTTGATCTCTGTGAATAATGACCAGATGACGAGCACGATCCAAGCTTGGGAGTATGTAAAGTACATCAGAAATACGATAAAGAAGTTTTGTTTGTTCATTTCTGTTTTTTCAATGCTCAAAGTAATCATGACCTCAGTCATAAACAGGAAAAAGGCCAGTATCCACAAAATCATCGCCAAAAACCCGACTGCCAGATGCAGGTCGTAAAAAAGATTGATGATAAAAATCGTGTTTGACATGATCACACCGAAGAAAAACAAAAAATACGTAAAAAAGAAATAAAACAGATCGAAGATGATCCGCTTGCGTTTCAGCTTGAAAAATTGGGATAAAAACTTGAGAACGACGTATTGGTTGCCGCGCGCCCATCTTGTCCGCTGACGCCACCAGACCTTCCATGTCTCAGGCTCCTGCTCCCATGTCACAGCCGCCGGGAAAAAGCGGATATGATAGCCGAGATTATACACGCGGATGGTCAGCTCGGTATCCTCCGCCAGCGCCTTATCATCCCAGCCGCCGAGCTGTTCGATAATGCTCCGCCTGATCGAGAAGTTCGTTCCCGGGATGGTGGCGATTTTGAACCATTTCCATCTGCCGCCCTGCGCCATCCACTGAAAACAGATGGTTTCAATATTGATAAACTTCGTCAGGATCGTTTTGGCCGCATTGATAACACGGAATTTCCCGACAACCGCTCCCGCTTTCTCATCATTCATCAGACCGAGAACCAGGTAATACACCGCCATTTTTTTCCGGCGTATTGTCCGCATCATACACGCAGATCACGTCTCCGTTCGATTCCGCGAACCCTGAGTTCAGCGCCGAAGATTTTCCTTTTCCGGCGTTAGGGGGCTTTGTGATAACCATTTTAATGAAGTCATACTGACGGGAAAATTCATTGACGATATCTCCCGTCCGGTCGGAGGAATTATCATTAACGACAATGATCTCAAGCCTGTCTTTCGGATAATACAGATTCACCATCGCCTTCAGCGTCTGCCTGATGACGACCTCCTCGTTGTGCGCGGGAATGAGCACGCTGACCTTCGGGAGCTCCCCCATCTTTGCGCGCCATTTCGGAATGTTCCGTTCGAAGGTCATATAATGCCTGAATCCGCCCTGCATCAGAAACATGTGATAGAGAAGCATCACCCATATTAAACTTAATGAGATAAAAAACAGAATGTTACTCAAGGCTTCTTCTCTCCTTAAAGATTCGTTTTTTTAATGTGGCGCGCAAATAAAGGACGTAACAGGCGAACATGATGATGAACAATAACACCACGCCGGAGAGAATCCAAAGCGCTTTTTCCAGAGGCGTCTGCTGATGATGATTGAAAAAGGCCGTTACCGGATGAATCTTGTTTTCCACATGAATGGTTCCGTCTCCGTCCGTTTTGATCCTGACGCTGTCCGACGTTACCGTTTGCTTCGTTTTCTTCAGATCGAGCCACTCGCCGCCGGGAATCCGCTCCATCTGATTGACGAGCTCGGGAAGGTATTTCATGCCGAGATACGGATGGTAGAAACCGCCCGCCGTTCCGCCGCCGAAATCAATCATCTGCGAGATATGATTCTCCATATCTCCGAGCGGATTTTCCTTTGAGTTATCGGCATAACCGATTGTTTCAGGGTACAGCGTCATCCCGTCCAGCATAGCCGGCTTTGAGACGAACGGAGGGGCGCCCGAGGTTTTCCACGTCGTGCCGCTGAGCTGCACTTGTCCGAAAATGCTTGAGAAATAAGAAGATGCGATTTTGTAGCCTTCTTCAGACATCGTATAGTGCGGCGCTTCGAATGACAGCGGGTAAAGCCCGAGCTCTGTCAGATCGTCAATCGCCTGCTCCAGCTTCGTTCTCGTGTAGATGTTTTCTTTTTCACGAAAAGGCTTCACATACGCCCGGTACGCTTTTTCATTCGGAAAATCCTGTTCCTTTTCAAGCTTGACCGGAGTATCATCCGCATTTTCTGACGTAATCGGCTGATCCGCTTTGGCATCCCAAAATTCAAAGCCTTCTCCCGTTTCGCTGTATCGGTATGCGTGCGTGTAGCCGTGAATAATGATGCTGCCGCCCATTTGCTGAAGTTTTTTCAGGACGCTGACCATTTTCGGCTTGTCCGCCAGGTATACTTTTTCTCCGTTTTCCGGATTGAGATAGACCGGAATGACCGCCAGAATAAACGGAATGTGTCTTTTATGCAGGTAAGCGCCCGCTTCGTAAAGCAATGTTTCATCTGACATCGGACTGATGTCTTCAAGCCGCAAATAAAGGAGGGTGCCGCCCTCTGATTCTCCGAATGCGTTGCGCAGCGCTTTCGCCGTCAGAAACGAATCATTTAACAGGCTCGTCACACCGAAATAATAGTCAGAGCGCGCCGTTTTCCACATAAAAGGGCGGGTGCTGCCGTCACCGGACCGGTATGTATAAAGGGACTTTCCTTTTACTCCCGATACGCCGAGCACAGACACCCCTTTTTCAAGCGGCATGTCTTTTTTCTTTCTTGCTGTAAATGCGGTATACCGTTTCTTTTTCTGTCAGGGACAACCCCGCAAATTGGCGGAACTGTCCGGCGTTATAGCCGATGCTGATAAGCTGCTGCGGCATGCTGCTGATCAGAGATATAAATGATGTGCTGAGCTTTTTTTTCGTGACGCCGTAATAGATGACGCGCTGATTCTTTTTGAGGTCCGCGGCTGTGATGTCTCCGTCGCTTTTCACGGTCACGGCGGATGAGAAATGGCCCGCGGTCAGATCAAGCATTTTGACCTCAGCGGTTTCTTTGCCGTCCGTGCTTGTATAAATAATGAGAATGCCGTCCTTTTTGTCTTTTGCTTCCGCCGGACGGGGAACATAAACCGCCGAAATCATGAAGAGCGCCGAGAGTAAGAGACGTATCCATTTAGAGTTCATTCATCATCATCTCGTTTTCCAGTTCGTTTAAAAATTGCTCGGCCGTTTGTAAATCTTTTCGGTACGCCAAGTAACATACACGGAAGGTGATGGAGACGTATTTACCGTTTTGCAGCCGGTACGTATCCAATTCCTTTTTCAGCTTCGCCAGAACGGCCGGCATGTTTTCTTCAGGCGTATGGGTCAGCACGATGCCGAACCGTTCGGCGGACGGCCTGAATTTTTTGTCTGTTTCCCGAACGCTTGACCGGATTTGGCGGCTGATAAACGCCAGCAGCCGCTCGGTCTCTTTTTCTCCGTACAGGGATTTGAATTCCTTGAAATAATGCATGTGCAGCAGCAAAAAGACGAAGGAATTGCCGTAGCGTTCCGCCCGCTTGATTTCCTCAGAAAGCTCCAGCTTCATCCGCAGATGGTTGTCAAAGCCTGTCACCCTGTCGACGGCGACAAAGCTCGTAATCTCTTCACGCAGCTGTTTCACTGAGCGCTCAAGCCCCTTCGCCAACTCGTGAATCCTTCCCGCTATGTAAGAAAAGAGCAGCAGCGCAATCCCCCAAATGACCAGCACCTGCAGACTTTCGGCACCGGCAGACGCCATAAAGCTCCCGGTCTGAAACCACAGGATCAGGCTGCCGAGAACAAATAAGACGAGTAAGGTGATGACGAGCGCGTAGATTGCCCCAAACCATATGCCGGCTCCCGCAACAAGCAATGTGATGCAGGTTATCAGAAGCCCTGCGGATTGCTGAGACGCATAGTAAATAAAAAAAGACAGCAGCACCAGCATAACTGCTGTGTAGCTGCACAGTTTTTGTGATTCATTGAATGATATTTTCATTAAACAATTTCCTTTCAGCCAGAAGCGGCAGCAGGTTATCGAAAGAATGTGTATCGCCCCCGCTCATATAGCCGCCGTAATCAGATTTCAGCGTGTCCAGTGTTTCAAATGAAGTCATTCTTTCATAAAGCGGCTTGATGACAGCCGGATCAGCTTTTTGTTCTGCTAAAAAAAGAACGGCCAGGGCGTAAACGGACGGTGATTCGTACTGAACCGCCGGCTCCTTCGTGTCTGCGCTGTATCGTCCGTACAGCTGTCCGCGCGACTTCCATTCTTCTGTGATCCATTTTGACAGCGCGGCGGCCTTGTCATCGCCCCGCTTCAGATTCACGGCGGCGTACAGCTGGTCGATGACATTCACTTCGCTGTCATATTTGTATTCCTTTGTTTCGGTATTGAATGATTTCGGCAGAAAACCATTTTTCAGGGGCGCAAGATTGAGAACATCAAGGTTCCGGTTTTCCGTTTTCTCATCGATAATCCCCTTTTCTCTGAGCATCTGTAAGGCGCCGGGGTCAACATAGGACAACGTCACGGTCTTTGATGCGGCATTTGAAGCGGCATCATAATAATCCGTAAAATACCCGTCATTCGTATTGTATTTTTTCAGCGCCTTCCCGATCTGCACCGCTGTTTTCCCGTATTCACTGTTTCCCCACAGGGTTCCGGCCTTATTCAGACAGTTCATGATTCTGAAATCGTCAATTAAGGCATTGGTGCCGCTCGCTTTATTCCCGTCAATCTTCCACGACACGAGCCCGTTTTTCGTCAGAAACGAATCGGTGAGAAGCTGATATTGCGCTTGAAACTGCCGTTCATCTTTCCTGTTCAGCAAAAATGCCATCCATAGTCCGAGAGACTCAGATAAATATTCCGGCTCACCGGATATGTTCGTCCGGATCATCCCCCGCCCGTTCATCAATTTATGATAAATAAAATGCTCTGCGGGCTGAAGCGGTCCGGACGGTTCGGCTGCCGCCTGTTTTTCAGTGCCGGCCTCCGCGCACCCCGCCGTCAGAACGATCGAAATCAAAAGGAGCATCAGACGAAAAACGATTTGCTTCACAGTCCATCCTCCTATTTTATAAATCCTTTTTTAGACCCATATCTTATTTTTTCACAAAGTATTTTTACTATAAAGGAAACGATAAAAGAATACTAGCATTTTTTCACATTGGAAAATTTTAAATGAAAGCGCCGCCTCTCACCTTTTCCCTCTTCACATGGATCGTATTCCCATTACAGTAAAAACACAACAAAAGGCAGCATTTCTTTACAAATGCTGCCTTTTTCTGATCTATTTATCCAGGCCGAGTTTTTTCAGCTGTTCTGCCAGCGCGTTGTTCATCGGCTCCTCTTTGTTTTGGCTTTTCATATAAGAGTTGATGTCCCGCTTGGATGCGCGTCCGGATTTATCTTTCGCCTTGCGCTTTTCAAAGACGGACAGTTTCTCCCGGTGGCCGCATACACATGCGAAGGTTTGGCCTTCGCCCTGGCCGCGAAGTTCCATTTTCTTATGACAGTTCGGACAGCGGGCGTTTGTTTTCTTGCCAGCGTTTTCCGGCTGCCGCACTCACGATCCTGACATACGAGCATCGTGCCGCGTTTGCCGTTGACTTTAAGCATCATTTTGCCGCAATCAGGGCAGGCGGTGCCTGAAATGTTGTCATGTCTGAAAGTCTGGCTGCTGTTTTTGATTTCCTTCACCGTTTTGCCCGCATATGTTTTCATGTCTTTAATGAACACGGCGGATTTCAGTTTGCCCGCTGCGATGGCGGAGAGCTTTTGCTCCCACTCAGCGGTTAAGGCCGGCGATTTTAAATCTTCCGGGACGAGCTGTAAGAGCTGCTTCCCTTTTGACGTAATGAAAATATCTTTTTCTTTTTTCTCGATCAAGAAACTGTTGAACAGTTTTTCAATAATATCAGCGCGGGTGGCGACTGTTCCGAGTCCGCCGGTTTCACCCAATGTTTTCACAAGGTTCTTCTCTTCTCCCTGCATAAAGGCGCTTGGGTTCTCCATCGCGGATAACAGCGTGCCTTCATTAAAGCGCGCCGGCGGTTTCGTCTGTCCGCTCGTTTCTTTCAATGATGAGACAGTAAGGCGCTGACCCTGATGAAGATCCGGGAGCGTCTGGTCTTTGTCTTCCTCATGATCGTCGTCATCCTCGTACATATCATACACGGCTTTCCAGCCAGGCGATTGAACCGTTTTCCCTTTTGCGGTAAATGTTTCGCCGCCGATATCGGCTGTGACCTTTGTTTCTTCGTATTCGAACGCCGGCATTAACACGGCGAGAAAACGTTTGGCAATCAGATCGTAAAGCTTTCGTTCTTTGTCGCTGAGGCTTGAAAGGATCAGCGGCTCCTCTGTCGGAATGATGGCATGGTGATCCGATACTTTCGCATCATTGACGAATCCTTTATGCGCTTTGACGCCCCGCTTCAGTATTTGATTGACGTACTGGGCGTACGGCTTAACTTCCATGCCGTTTAAACGGTCTTTTAAAGTCGGCACGATGTCTGCGGAAAGGAATCTGGAATCCGTCCGCGGGTAAGTGACAAGCTTATGCTGTTCATACAGCTTTTGAAGCACGGACAGCGTCTCTTTTGCGGAGAAACCGAAGCGCTTATGAGCGTCCCGCTGCAATTCCGTCAAGTCGTAAAGACCGGGAGCGAAGCTTTTCTTCGCCGTTTTTTTCAATTCTGAAATGACTGCCGGCTTTCCTTGCAGGTCTTTTGCCAAACGGCCGGTCACCGTCTGATCGAACGTTCTTGTCTGTTTTGTTTTTTATCCTGCCATGTCAGCGTCATCTGATCAGACGCCGCGCGGAGACCGTAATAAGGAACGGGTTTGAACGCCTGAATATCCGCTTCGCGTTTGGCGATCATCGCCAGTGTCGGAGTCTGGACGCGTCCGCATGACAGCTGCGCGTTAAATTTCGTGGTCAGGGCGCGGGTCGCGTTGATGCCGACGATCCAATCCGCTTCCGCTCTGGCAACGGCGGAATGATACAGGTTTTCGTACTCTTTGCCGCTGCGGAGCTTTTGAAATCCTTCTTTAATCGCCTTATCCGTCACAGAGGAAATCCACAGCCGCTTAATCGGTTTGCGGACGTTTGCCTTTTCGATAATCCAGCGGGCCACAAGTTCCCCTTCCCGTCCTGCGTCTGTAGCGATTACGATCTGGCTGACGTCTTTTCGGGCAAGCTGAGCTTTGACCGCATTGAACTGTTTTCCTGTTTTTTTAATGACGACGAGCTTTAAAGGCTCCGGAATAATCGGCAGATCCTCAAGCCGCCATGATTGAAATTCTTTGCCGTATCCTTCAGGGTCAGCGAGCGTTACCAGATGCCCGAGCGCCCATGTGACGATGTAGCGGTCGCCTTCAAGATATCCGTTTCCTTTTTTATGACACTTCAGAACGCGGGCCAAGTCCCGGCCGACTGAAGGTTTTTCAGCTAATACAACTGTTTTTGACATGCTTTTCACTTCTCTTTCTTTCACACTCATCCTGTTATTATAACAGACTTCCTCACGCTCTCTCTAATCGAGGACGTTTTTTGTGTCAATTTCTGAGAAAATGACGTGGGTCACGGTTTGGGCATACGGAGAGGTGCGATTGATGAAATGTTCGATCGTTTCCAGACTGTCCGCGTTAATCTTCAGCATATAACACGCCGCCCCGGCGACCCGAAAACAAAATTCAATGTTGGGAATGGATTGAATGTAGGTTTTGAATTGATCGTATTTTCCGTTTTTCACCGTCGCTTCGACAATGCAGGAGACGGGGAGCCCGATCTTTTTTTGATCAATGTCCAATGTATAGCGCTTAATAACGCCGAAGGATTCAAGCTGTCTGACACGCTCTGTGACGGACGGGGCTGACAATTTGATTTTTCTGCCCAGCTCCCGCATGGACAGGCGGCTGTCCCGCTGCAGCTCTTTAATGATGCTCAGATCCACATTATCTAGTTTCATGACTGTAGTCCTTCCTTACCCTTTTGGCTATATTATCAAGAGAAATCCGAAAAATGACAAGAACAACAGGCTGAAATCATGAAGGTTTTTTCAGGAACTGACGCGAAATGGTCATATTAGGACTGCCCTTTGCTTATAGTATAGAGGAAAAAAGATGTCCGACAGGAGGGAGCTGTATGTTACACACGCCGATCGGCAGACTTCGCACGATGGGGTTTATTGAAGGAATGTCACTTTTGGTGCTGCTGTTTATCGCGATGCCGCTGAAGTATTGGGCTCATCATCCGCTCGCCGTCACCATTGCCGGTTCCATTCACGGCGGTTTGTTTATCATTTATCTGGCGGTGCTGGCGTATGCGGCATTTACTGTCAAATGGCATGTGAAATGGTCAGCCGCCGGTTTTATCGCGGCCTTTATTCCGTTCGGTAATTTTATTTATGATCGCGGCCTGAGAAATTATCAATAAAAAAGCTCCTCTTCTGCAGAGGAGCTTTTTTCATGCGTTACATCCATTTCGTCACCCAGGCGATATAATAAGCGCCGGGGAGGAATACGAGCTGGGCGAGAAGCGTGCCCGCGACCCTTGATGTGACCATCGTCAATGAGGTCCATTTTAAGGAGACGTAGCTGCGCTTGCCCTTCGCCACATCGTCTGCCAGTACGGAGACTTTCGGGTCAACAAACACGGCCAGCAGCATAGTCGCAACTCCGTTGATTAAGCCTGATGCCATCACGGCCGTTGTGCTGTGCTCAGGCGCCAGAAGGCCGGCGTACAGAGCGGACAGAACGCCGATCGTGTAAATAGACGTAATGACCATATTAATGACAAACAAGCGTTTCGGGATCATTCGGAATTGAAGCCCCTTTAAATAGGAGACTGACGGCAGTCTGATATAAGAACGCGCATGCTTCAGCCCGTTCAGTGAAAATCCTTTTTTAAATACCTGCATGACGGAGCCTCCTCCGTCCGCCAAGTGTATAATCGCCCTGGAGAATAACGCGACGAATGTCGGCAAAAGACAGATGCCGAGCATCGTTCCGACCGTGGAGCCGAATATTAAAAATCGAAACTGGGCGCCCACAACAGACAGAGCGTTTGATCCGGCGGCATCAATCAGATGTCCGGTAAACGGCTGCTGAACCATGTTTGACATGCGCGACACAATAACCATGACATTAAATAATGACAGCGCGGACGCGATAAATCCGACTCTCGCGCCGGAAAGCCGTGTTGCATAGGCAAGCGTTTCAATCGAATGTATCAGCAGCAGAAAACAGAAGATAAACAGTACTTGTGAAGTAATAACGTGCAATGTATGATTCCTCCAAATCTTTTCATACTGATTAGACTCTGCAGACTGCGGCGAGGTTTCGGCCGTTTACATAAAAAACCGCCCGGATGTCCGGCGCGGTTTTGTCTTATTCTTTTCTTACGCAAATAAATAATATATGGTTGCCCGCCTTAGCCCGCGGGTGATTCGTATTAACAGTTCCGACAGAATCATTCTTCGAAAGTAAACACCATGGAAGTTCTTGAACACAAGACAACGAAAGCCCTACCTCTCAATCGTCACTGCGGCTCCGAAGCCGCGCCGGTGTGAATTGTAAAACAAAAAGTCTTTTTTCCATCTCTTCGTTAGGGGCGAATATCAGAAGGAAAAGAATAAGCTCAGCTTTTTTTTCAAGCTGTCCGTTGAAGCCTGAAGCTTCTATATCAAAACAGAAAAAAGAAGTTTACTTTCTTTTTTATTTGCATGTTGTCACTTAGCAGTTAAGTATAACAGATTGCCCCTGAATAATCAAATGATTTATTAAAGTTCCAGCTCGGCCGGCGTTTTTTCACCCGCGTTCATGAGCTTGATCTGCTTCGGTTCAATTTCGAGAATCACCAGGTTCGGATCGTCTTTTCCGTCAAACCAGCGTTCCAGTTTCGGATCCCACAGCTTTTCTTTTAAATCTGCTGAGTTGTTCAGTTTGGCGGTTCCGGCCACTTCCACATAAGCGTCACCGAATCCTTCACAGTCATACCCTAACAGAATATGAACATTCGGATTGTTTTCAATTTCTTCCGCTTTATGAGTGTCTTTGCTCGTCGGCGTGTAAATCGTTAAGCCGTCATGGAAAAATGTCATGTAGCGTGAATGCGGTTTGCCTTGCTCTACCGTCGCAAGCGAACCGACTTTATGATGATCCAGTACTTCAAGCACTTTTTCTTTGATTTCATTTTGATTCATGAAGAATCACTCCTTTTTAACGTCTCCGCTGTTACTTTTCCACATTGGGGAGACATTTAAACCAAGAAATGTGCTCTTCTGCCGATCTTCGCTCCATTCCCGCTTCAGCATGCTGTATTTCACCGCGTCATGATAGGCGCCCTGTACGAAAATGCCTTCTCTCGTCAGTCCTTCTTTCTGAAATCCGAGCCGTTCCGCCACCGCTCTGCTTTTCGTGTTTTTTTCAGCCGCGCTGATCATGATGCGGTTCAGCCCGAGGTCCTGAAATGCATGGGTGATGACCGCCCGGCAGCTTGCGGTGATGATGCCGAATCCTTCATGCTCTCGATCCAGCCAGTAGCCGATTTCCGCTTGATGATTGACTGTGTCAAAATTATGGATGCTGATCATGCCGCAAAACCGGCCCTTCACAAAAATTCCGGCGTCAAACCCATTCTCTTCCGCGTATTTATAGCGCCATTCGGGGATGATCACATCGCGGTACGTATCAATGTCAGCCAGTTCTTCCGCCCAGCTGAGCCATTCGCTGAGATGGTTTTGATTTCGTTTCATAACAGAATACAATTCGTCCGTATCTTCTTTGGCAAGCAATCTGATCGTCAGATGTTCCCGGATTTGACAGGAAAACACGACCGCACCTTCTTTCCTTTATTATCCATTATACAGGTAAATTCATTTTTTTCCATACAAAAAAGGATGAGGCGTGCAGCCTCATCCTTAAATGCGCGGGTCGGTGAAAACATCGTGATCATCCGTGCTTGTCGATGACATTTCCGTAACGACCGCACCTTCTTCTCCCGCTTGAAACCAATGCTTCGTATCCGGCGGAATGGTGTATTGTCCGCCCGGCTCAAGCACAATCTCATGCCAGACGGTGTAGTATTCCTTGTCTTCTTCCGGCGGGAGGACGCTTGGGTTCTCTGCCTTTTCGCCTTCCACGTAGAGATACACCTTCCCCCAGCGGCAGCGGAATGTCTCTTGTTTTCCCTTCTCTCCGCCGACCGGCGGATGGCGGTGTTCCGGACACGTCTGGCGCGGGAAGAGCACCAATTCTTTCGAACAGTAGCGGTCGGTATTTACGTAAATAAACAGCTGAAGCCCGGTTTCCTTAAGCTTGCCTAAGCCGTAATCCATGATTTGAATGTCTTCGACTTCATCATCAGTCAGAACGATTCCCGCTTTTTGATAGTATGCATTCACGTCATGCTTCGATATCGTCATGGGTCAGCCTCCTTATGTGGTCACAAATCTGCCGCCGTTGACATGCAGCGTCTGTCCGGTCATATAAGAGGATTCGTCTGAGGCCAAGAGCACATAGCAGCCAACATGCTCAACAGGCTGGCCTGCCCGGCCCATCGGCGTATCCTGACCGAAGGAAGCGACTGTTTCTTCTGAGAATGTCGCCGGAATAAGCGGTGTCCAGATCGGCCCCGGCGCCACGGCGTTGACACGGATACCATCGTTGACGAGCGCTTGCGCCATGGATCTCGTAAAACCGTTAATCGCGCCTTTCGTAGCCGTGTAGTCAATCAGCTGCGGATTGCCTGTGTAAGGATTAATGGATGTCGTATTGATGATCGCGCTGCCCGGCTTCATGTAATCAATCGCTTTTTTAGTCAAATAAAATTGTGAATAAAAGTTTGTCTTAAAGGTTCTGTGAAGCTGCTCGCTTGTGATGTCTTTAATGCTTTCTTTCGGATGCTGTTCCGCGGCGTTATTCACGAGAATATCAAGACGCCCGAATTCTTCAACCGTTTTTTCAACGGCTTCATTGCAAAAGTCTTCCTCACCGACATCGCCGGGGATTAACAGACATTTTACGCCTTCTTCTTCCACTCTTTTTTTTGTATCTTCCGCATCATCGTGTTCATCAAAATAGACGATCGCGACATTTGCGCCTTCCTTCGCGTAAGCAACCGCAACGGCGCGTCCGATACCGCTGTCGCCCCCTGTGATGAGCGCGGTTTTCCCTTTTAATTTGTCAGCGCCTTTATATTCTTTGTATTCGTAAACAGGCGCCGGATTCATTTCGCTTTCAATGCCCGGCTGGCGGTTTTGTGATTCCGCCGGGAATTCCTTCGGATAGTTTTCCATGTCAAGTTCCTCCTTCTGGTTCGTTGTCATATTTCTTGTCTACCTCTGCTGTCTTCCGGATAAACATGATTGAGACAGTTCAAAACGTTTTCGGAGAAAAATGTTTCACATGGAACGCAAGAAAAAAACCCGGCTGGCAGCCGGGTTTTTGTTCTCTATTATGAACGTACCGCTTGTTTGCGGAGCACGTCTTTTCTCACTTTTCCAAGGTTGTTTTTCGGAAGTTCGCTGACGAACTCAATGTCCGGAATTTTAAAGGCAGCAAGACGTTCTTGCAGGAATCGGGTCACTTCTTCTTCTGTCAGGTCTTCTCTGCCGTTTGTCACGATGAACGCTTTCGGCTTTTCGCCGTAAAGCGGATCAGGGATACCGACAACCGCCGTTTCGAGAATGCCCGGCACTTGCTGAATGACTTCTTCAATCTGGTCGGGATAAATATTATCGCCGCCGTAGATGATGACATCTTTATAACGTCCGGTGATAAAAATAAATCCGTCTTCATCCACATAGCCGGAATCGCCGGTATGGAACCAGCCGTCTTTCAGCACTTTTCGTGTCGCTTCTTCATTACCTTCGTAGCCTTTGAATAAAAACGGACTTGTCACAACGACTTCTCCGATTGAGCCTTGCGGAAGGACTTCACCTGTTTCCGGATCTACAACGCGGACGTCCACTTCTTCCATCGGTTTACCCGCGGAAGCGGCTTTATCCATTCCCATTTGCGGATTCCAAGAGCTGATACCCCACGCTTCCGTGCTTCCGTATCCGTGCATGAGCGGGATGCCGATGTCGAGATACTGCTGGATCAGGCTGCTTGGCACCTTTGTGCCTCCCGTCATCATATAAACGATAGAAGACATGTCAGTCTGGTGCGTTTCCCATGCTTTCAGCAGGTATGTGAAATAGACTGGCAGCGCCATGATGGTTTGAATTTTTTCTTTTTCGATGAGCTTCAAGTTTTCCACAGGGTCCTGATTGTCTGTCATAATGAATGTCGTTCCGCTCATCGTACCGACCATCTGGCAGATAATCGCGCTCGTATGGTAATTCGGATGGCATGCTAAGAAGCGGACATGCTGCATTCTCCCCGTGTAAGCCAATGTCGCGTTTACGTAGTTGTATATGCCGCCGTGAGTGATCATGCAGCGTTTCGGATTGCCGGTTGTACCTGAGGTAAACATCAGCAATGCCGTATCGTTTTCAGACACCGTTTCGACATCCGGTGTATCACCGGAGCCTGTCAATAAAGCGTCAAACTCAGGCGTTGTCTCCGCAGCTGTTCCTGTCTCGACCTTCAGTTTAAGAGAAGATACCAGCGCAGGAAGAACTTCTTCCATAATCTCTTTAAATTCAGTGCCGAAAAAGACAGCTTTCGGTTCACAGGCTGCTAAAATGCCTTTCATTTCGTAAGGTGTTAATTGCCAGCTGACCGGCACAACAACCGCGCCGATTTCGAGTGCCGCAAACACGACAATGGATGACGCGTGGCCGTTTTTGCAAAGCATCGCCACTCTGTCGCCTTTTTTTATTCCTTTATCAAGAAGCGCTTGTGCAAGCTGGTTGATTCGTTTTCGATATTCCGCGTAGGTCAGGGTATGCGCACCGCTTTTTACAGCTTCGATCTCTTCGCTATTTGAAATGTCATGCAGAATCAGATGCTGTAATGTCTCCATATTTTCATCTCCCATAATCATAAATCACAAAAAACTCTGTCAGATTTTCTTCCTCACGCAACCCATTTTAAACCAAAAATATAACTTGTAAAACAATTTTGTTTTAGAACTATTCCATTCATGAATGATACAATAGTCCCATGTTTTTAGTTTCTTCCCTTCCCCTTACCCTCATACATGCAGAAAAAAACACACCCCATATGAGGTGTGCGCTTTCTGTTTACCGCTGTCCTTTCTCCTGAATGAAATGATAAAACAGCTTGTTTAAACGTTTGTATAAATCGGCTTCATCCTCCGTCTGGAAGGCTTTTATACTGTCTTCGGACTCGATGATGGCGGAGCTGACCGCACTTAGTATTTCCGACCCTTCAGCGGGCATATCAGCCGGCGCCATCATCACCAAAGCGCGGCCGACGGTCAGGGAATTTCCGTCCATGCCTTTGACACTGCATGGAGCCGTCAAATCATAAATTTTGAAAAAAGGCGTGACAATTTCTTCATTTTTGAGATGGTACAGCGCCATCGCCGTTCCCGGAATGCCGAGTCCGCCCTGTCGTTCACGCTCTGCAAGGCGCTGTGCGGTTTGTTTGGCATTACGGACAAATCCTTCTTGCTCAAGCATGGCAAACAAACGATTCAAAAACAGTTCGTACGCCGTGTTTGACTCAATGGATTTGACCGAAAAGTTCCGCAGCACGCTTTGGATAACCGCCGCATAATGTGCCATACGGCCGGCCGCTTCCAGCATATCAGGCGTCTCCGGCTGCTTCTCTTCTCTTTTACCGTTTCTTTTTTGTCAAGAATCAGCGGAATTTTCTTTTGATGTACTGCTTCACCTGATCAGCGTCTTCTTCGTTTAAAAGCGGACTGACCATGACGTAATCAATGTTTCCATACGGGATCGGAACGGTGGATACGATCATGTCATACGCGGTGATGTCTCGGTCCTTCAGTTCGATGAGGGAAGACATATCAAAGGAACGGATTTCCGGAAGCTCCTTTTTCAGTCTGGATGCGAGCATTTTGGACGACCCGATGCCGCTGGAACAGACGATCAGCGCCTTGATCTTCGCTTCTTCCCGTTTGATTTCCAGAGCGGAGCCGAAGTGAAGAACGATGAAAGCGATCTCATCATCAGAGAAAAGCAGCCCCGGAAAGAATTTTTCCATTCCTTCTTCTACGGCCATGTACAGCAGAAAGTAGTCGCGTTTAATTTGCTCGGTCATCGGGTTGTACATGTCGATATTTTCTTTTACCCGGTTGATCGCAGGCTCCAGATGGGCGATTAAACCGTCGTATAAAGAACCGTTTTCCGTCAGATCAATTTTGATTTTTTCAGAAATGAAGCCGATCAGCTGCTTCGTTTGCAAGGCCGTTTCAACTTCAATGTTTTCCGGTTTGAATTCCGTTTTGTATTGGCGGTTGGCGCTCCGCAAATGAATGGTGATATAACCGATCTCAGCTTCCGGAATTGAAACGCCGAACGCTTTTTCAAGCTCTTTTGCCATTTCCAGCGCAGAGCCGTACTCCTTCGTCTGCTGCAGCGCTTTTAGTTCCGAGGCCTCCATCGTGATGGTTTCTCCGAGTCTGATCCGGTCCATCGCAAAGGTTAAATGAACCGCAAGCGCCATGTATGAGCTGTCAGATAAGGCGATCGCGATTTTTTCCTTGAGCTGAATCAAGAGCCGGTCCATTTTCAAAAGTTCCGCTTTATTTACGACGCCGAACATTTTTTCAGCATCGTCAGGTTTTCCTTTAATATTGAATTCAACCGCTTCCAAAAAGCTCTGAATATCAAGCCGGTTGACGATGAGATTGCCGACGATTTTCCGTTTCGCATTTTCCGGCCCCGTCAGCTGAATGCCGAAGCCCCTTTTTCGGATCAGCGTCAAGCCGAAGGGCGCAATCCAAGTCTCCAGCTCATCCAGGTCATAGCTGATCGTCGCGTTTGTCACTTGCAGTTCGTTCGCCAGACTGTAGAGCTTGATCGGCTCTTGCGACTCTAATAGTGAACATAGAATTAAAAGTTTCCGCTCCTCAGCGCTGTATTCATGCTGTTCATAGGACAGGTCTGACAGGAGTTTTTGTTTGTCCTCCGGGTTTCCTACCGCTTTCAGTCCTTTGCCGGGCTGTTTATCAAGTGCCAGACCGAATGATTCCATCATCGGTTTGATTGTTTTTAACTCGCGGTGAACGGTTCTTGTGCTGACTTGTAAAGCTTCTGCCAGTTCATGCACTGTCTCGTAACGGTTCTGCAGTAATAGATGTTTCATTAATTTTTGTTCTCTCGCTGTCATATACATGAAACGCGCCTCCAGATTTTCTAGTTGTGAGAAGTATGGCATATGGGGAATGCTGCCGGGGAAAGTGGTGTAAATTATAATATAAAACGCTTTCAATGATTATTCAACCATTTTCAAATGGCAATTTGGCACTGGGCCGTGTGACAGTATTGAAAAAGAAAAATGTGTCAGATAATATGCCATGACGCTTGTTACTCTTGATCCGCACGGCTATACTTCAAAGTGACCTTACTTGTTTTTAGACATTGCACACCACATAAACAAACGCCGAGATACCTTCCGGCGTTTGTTCTGTTTATGGAATATCGCAGCCTTGGACACCGGTATAAATCCGGAACCACTGATCATGGCTGAGTTTGTATGCGGATGCACGCACCGCGGCGGAAATGCGGTTCTCTTTTCCGCTGCCGACAATCGGCATGATGTCTGCCGGGTGGGTGAACAGCCATGCGTACATGACTTCGTCAATGGAAGCGGCGCCGATTTCTTCCTGTACGGAACGAAGCGCGGCACGGATTCGGAGGTCCTTATCTGATTGTCCTGTAAAGACGCTCCCGCCCGCAAGCGGTGACCACGCCATCGGCGGAATGCGTTTTTCCAGACAGAAATCCAGCGTGCCATCATGAATATTTTCCAGCTTGTACGCCGAGATTTCAATTTGGTTTGTGATGAGCGGATCATCCAAATAGGATTCGAGCATTCTGTACTGGTGCGCTTTAAAGTTCGATACCCCGAAATATCTGACCTTGCCCGAGCTTTTCAGCGCGTGAAACGCTTCAGCCACAGCCTCCGGGTCCATAAGCGGGTCCGGTCTGTGAATGAGCAGCACATCCAGATAATCCGTATTCAGATTCAAAAGCGACTGCTCCGCCGACGCTAAGATGTGAGACTTCGACGTATTATAATGATGCGACTTGTTTCCGGGCCGCTCCGGTGATTCAATGACAATCCCGCATTTTGTGACGATTTCGATTCGCTCCCTTATTGAAGGCGAAAGGGACAAAGCGCCGCCGAACAGCTTTTCACACGTATAACCGCCGTATATATCGGCATGGTCGAAGGTGGTGATGCCTTGGCTGATACACCATTCAATCAGATTCAGCAGCTCTCCGTCTGAATAATTCCATTCGTTCAGACGCCAAAGCCCGTGTATCACTCTTGAAAATTCCAGGTCTTCAGCCAATTGAATGCGCTGCATGTGAAATCCCCCTTTTTCTTAGAGCCTCTTGTATCTCTGTTTTCAGGAATTGCCCATGCTGTTTCATTCTGCTTCGGCGGCCGATTTTCCTTTCAGCCCGCAAAAATCGTCATTTAATGATTCTGAAACTGCTTTTTCGCTTTTTCAACGACGTAATGGCTTCCGCCGCGTTTTTTGACGTCTTGAATCATCATCGCGATCAAGAGGTCTTTCTTTTTATAATCGTAACCGACAAACCAGCCGTTTTCTTTGCCGTCTTTATCTTCTTTAGACGTTTTCAGCTCGGCTGTGCCGGTTTTTCCGGCTACGGTAATGCCGCTTACGGCCGGCTGATATGCAGAGCCGCGCGGATCTTCAACGACGCCTCTCAGCCCTTTTGTGATTTCTTCGGCATTGGCTTTCGACACCACTTGCTTATGCCAGATTTGCGGTGTTTTTCTCCGTCTTTGATCAATGTCGGTTTGACGAGATTTCCGTCTGTTACAAATGCGGTATAGTCAGCCGCTAAGTGCAGAGGAGACATCAGCATCTGCCCCTGGCCGTAGCCCGTATCTCCGAGAAGGATCTCGGAATCAAGCTTGCCGTTAGCGATTGAGGACTTTTCAATCGGAAATTGGTACGGAATCTCTTCATCAAAGCCAAATGTTTTTAATCCTTTTGTAAACTCGTCCGCTCCGGCATCTATGGCATTTTGCGCAAAGTAGATGTTGTCCGATGTGATCAGCGCGTTTTCGAGATCCACTTCATTCAGGCGCTCTGATACACGTGTGACATGGTAACCGCCCCAGCTCGAATCTTTCTGCCACTCTTTACCGGTGATTTTTTCTTTTCCGACGCTTTCAATGTGCCGTTTGTCAGGCCGACTGCCGCGGCAATCGGTTTAATCGTTGATCCCGGCGCATAAAGTTTGTTGAATTTCGCTGAAAAAGGATTGTTTTTATCTTCATTCAGCTTTTTCCACTCTTTTCCGCTCCAGCCGAAAAGAAAGCCGTTCGGGTCATAAGACGGTGCGCTGACGAGCGCGAGGGTCTCTCCCGTTTGCGGTTCGAGGGCGACTGCCGCTCCGCTGTCGTCTTTCATAGAATCATACAGCTTCGTCTGCGTTTTCATGTCAATCGTTACATGAATATCCTGCCCGCTTTCGGCTTTCTTTTCAGCAATGACCTCACCTGTTTGCGGGACGTAAATTTTCCAGCCGGTCGTGCCGCGCAGCTTGTCTTCATATACATTCTCAAGGCCGGCGATGCCGATTTTGGAAGTATCGCTGTATTGGCCGTCTTTCGCTTTTTTCAGCTGCTCCGCTGTGATGGTTTTAATATAGCCGGTCAGATGGGCCGCTTTTTCGCCGTACGGATAGTAGCGGGAGCTGACTTTCGTTTTCGTCACGCCGTCTAGTGCGAGCAGGCTTTTGACCTTGCTTTCATCATCCGGTCTGATTTTTTGAATCGGGACATAGGAGTCGTCTTTTACCCAGCCCTGGTTCAGTTTGCTTTTGATATCGTCTTCAGAAAGGTCCAGTTTTTCAGACAGTTTTTTGATCACGCTGTCTTTATCCTTGCCGAGTTTTCCAGGGATAATGCCGATTTCCGGCACCTCGGTATTCACGGCGAGACCTTTTCCGTCTTTGTCGTAAATTTGTCCGCGCTTCGGTTCCTCATTTGCGATCTGCACGGTTTTGTCATCGGAAAGCTGTTTGAAAATAAAAGAAGGATTCCAGTCAATGTTCCATGATTCTCCATCGTCTGTTTTCTCTTTTTTCAGGACGGCCGTGTTTTCAAAAGCGACCTTCCCTGCTTTTGTATCCATGCTGACTTTATAATCGATGTGCTGGAGGTCATCTTTTTTCTTATCGTCTTCGTCCTGTTTTTCGGCAGTGACTTTCAGATTTTTGACCCCTGCTTGTTCATAAATGGTTTCATATCGTTTTACAAAATCCTTTTTGGATCGTTTTTTCTTTTCATCTTGGGTGAGGCTTTGGTACATCTTATCGTAGTGACCGCCATTCCAGTCTTTTACGAAATCTTTCATTCTGTCTTCGGCCGATTCCGTTTTCGAGCAGCCGATCAAACCTATGATTCCTGCGAGTAAAAGTAATAGGTATAACCCTTTTTTCACTGTCTATTCCCCTGCCTTCCAACTGTTATTTTCTCCTAAACCAAATCAGGCTGGCAAGGATTTTTTTCTCAGAGCGTTTAAAATTTTTTGTTTTTCCGGCCGTCACGGCCCATATTCTTATACAATGTATCTATTAAAAAAAGGAGGAATTTCAGATGATCAGAGAAGCAGCCATGCTGTATGTAAAAGAAGGCCTTGAGGGGGAATTCGAAGAGGCATTCCGCCGGGCGGAGCCGATTATCGCGGGCATGAAAGGTTATCTGTCCCATTCCTTGTCCAAATGTATGGAAAAGACGCATAAATATTTGCTGCTTGTGGAATGGGAGACATTAGAAGATCATACAAAAGGCTTTCGCGGATCGCCGGAATATCAGGAGTGGAAAGCCTTACTGCACCGTTTTTATTCACCATTTCCTGTTGTGGAGCATTTTCAGGATCTATCAGACTCAGATCGCGTGAAGCGTAAAGCCGATTAAGGAGATTGACCATACAAAAACGGCGGTATAGATATTGAATTTCCCGGAGCCGTCGTTTTCTTTCCGTTTTCCTCCAGCCCCTGAATGAACATGACCGCACCGAGAAACACGAGCATAACCGGCTGTATGACAGAGGTATGTTCCGCATACGTAAATGCGGCGGCCGCAAGTATAATAATCAGCATCGCGAGTGACAGTTTTAAGGCGCGCAGCAAAGCAATCCATCCTTTCTATTATCATTTTTTGAACACAATTCTATTTCTGTCTTTATCCCCCATTATTCTAGCGTACTTTTTGCGCGGATAGAACGAAAGTCGGACAATTTTAAGTTTGTTTTAAGGAGCACGAAAAGCGCGCTCCCCATGAAAAGGAGCGCGCGGTTTATGAGCGGGCGAGGCTTCCGTATCCGAGCCCCCGCAGGACGCATGCCATGACTTCATACCCCTTGCTGTTGGGGTGTACGCGGTCATGAGAAAGATATTCATTCATTTTTCCTTTGAAAGCGCTGTGGACGTCGGCAATTTTGACGTGCGGCGCCGATGCGAGCGTGCTGAGGTGCGCATTATAAGAGGATATCCATTTCTCTGCAATGGAGATGCCCGGGAAAGGATTGTATAAATTGAAGACGCGGATCTCATAAGGAGACGGGTGCGGCCCTTTTAAGGCAGCGATCTTGGCTATCATCTTTTCAAAGTTCTCATGGCAGTGACTGGACACGCTGGTGAATACCGAAGCATCCGATGTTTGCTGATATGCCTGAACCGAATCAATCAAATCGTTTCCGCAGCCTGTAATCGTAATCATATCAGCAGCCTGAATCCGCCTCTGAATGTACGGCAAGGACATAAGCCCGAGAATTTCTCCCGTCTCAAGGCCTGATTTGGCAAAGATGGATACGTCGGTTTTTGTCTGTAAATCTTCTGCCATCATGCGCCCGAACCGCTGGACAAAACCGGCGGAAAACGGCCCGGATCCCCTCCCTGTCGTCAAAGAATCCCCCAGCGCCGTATAAACAAGTCCCATTTACTTTCCTCCACTCGTTACTATCGATATTGTAATGTACGCGAGTGAAGAAAAATTGGCTCGGTCAATAACCCAATTTCTCAGAAATATGCTGTGCGGCGTTTTTGACCTTTTCGGTTAAATACGGCAGCCTGTCCTCTGAAAACCGGGCTTCGAAGCCGGCGATGCTGATTCCGGCAGCCACCTTACCTTCGTGATTGAAAATCGGCGCCCCGATCGCCGCCGTATAATCTTCTAATTCCGAATAGCTGATCGTATAACCTGATTGCAAGGATCTTTCAATGGAGTGAAGCAGTTCAGCCCGATCCGTCATCGTGCCTGAGGCGATTGCGGCAAGCTTTGTCTTCTGAATGTATGTGTCAATCTCCTCTTCCGGCAGAAACGATAAAATGCTTCTGGCGCACGCTCCCGCGTACAGCGGCGACCGGCGGCCGATTGCCGTATACAGGCGGACGGTTTGGGTGCCTTCAATTTTTTCGACGTAAATGGCTTCATCCCCGTCCCTCATGATCAGCTGAACGGCCTCATCCACTTCGCTGCACAGCTCTTCCATAATCGGTTTGGCTATTTTCCTGATATCCAGACGTTCAGAGACGAGCTGGCCGAATTGTAAAAAGATCAGGCCAAGCTGATAACGGCCGTCCGCTGCCCGGGTGAGAAATCCCGTTTCTTCCAGTGAGCTTGCCATCCGGTGAACCGAAGTCTTCGGCATTTCCGATAGAGAAACCAGCTCATTTAAGCTCAGGCTCGGTTCAGTCAGAAACAAATGAAGCAGTTCCATTGATTTGATGACGGTTTTGTTTTTGTTTTCCATGGTCTTTAGCCCCTTTGTCAGATCACCCATTCCATTTTGAGCCTTGCTTTCAGCTCCTTCAGCTGCTGTTCCTTCTCCAGAAGCAGCATTTCCGCTTCCTCCAGCGAAACGGCCCGGAACGTAATATGTTCCCCCGGCATCGTTTGGGCGACGAGAGGAAGATCGGCGGATATGATATGCGCCATCCGCGGATAGCCCCCCGTCGTCTGTCTGTCAGCCAGCAGAATAATCGGATTGCCGTCCGGCGGCACCTGCACCGTTCCGAACGTCACGGCCTCAGATACCATTTCCAGCGGCTCCCGCAATTCAAGCGGAGCGCCCTTCAGCCGGTAGCCCATTCGGTCGGATTGAGGCGTGACCGTATATGACTCTTGATAAAAACGTAATTTTGCTTCTTCTGTAAAAGCGTGAAATTGAGCGCCTTCAAGCACTCGTATGACCGGATTTTTTTCAGCGGCAGAAACCCTCTGCTGCTGACAGACCAATCAGGCGCTGAGAAACCATGCTGTCCGAAAGAATCGCTCAGACGGTACGCGATTGATTCCGAACATGGCGTCATACGGCCGAGCGGCAGCTCATCATCTTTTTGCAGCGCTCTTCCGCAAAAGCCGCCGATCCCCGCTCTGACATACGTGCTTTTGCTTTCCATGACGGCGGGCACGTCAAATCCCCCCGCGACGGCGAGATATGCGCGGCTCCCCATCTTGCACGGCCCGAATGAGACGACGCTGTTTTCCTTTATCAAAACCGGTTTCCACAGAGGGGCGGGCTCCCCATTAATATGAAAGGCGAAATCCGCCCCCGTGACGGCAATAACCGCGGGTTCTGAGAACTCAAAGGAAGGCCCGGGCCCCATAAGCGTAACTTCAAGCCCCGCCTCTTTTTCTTGATTTCCGGCAAGAAGATTGGCGATGCGCAGAGAGATCGTATCCATTGCGCCGCTTCCCAATACACCGTATTTCTGATATCCCGTCCGTCCCGTGTCCTGAACCGTCGTCAAGAGACCGGGTTTTACCACTTTCATACTCATTCGGCTCCCTCCTTGATGCGGCTGTACTCCTCTGCTGTGATCCGGACGAATTTCACCGTATCGCCCGCTCTCAAAAGACTCGGCGGATGTTCTTCCGGCCTGAAAAGCCGGAGCGGGGTGCTGCCGATCAGCTGCCAGCCGCCGGGAGTGGATATCGGATAGACACCGGTCTGCATTCCCGCGATTCCTACTGAACCGGCCGGGATGGACGGCCTTGGCGACGCCTTTCTCGGCGCTCTGATCCGCTCAGACATTCCTCCTAAAAACGGAAACCCCGGCGCAAATCCGAGCATATAAACGAGATATTCGCCTTCAGTATGAATGCGGATGACGTCTTCCGGGGTCAGATCGTTCATCTCAGCGACCTCTTCTAAATCGGGACCGAAATCACCGCCGTAGCAAACGGGGATTTCCATCACCCGGCGCTCTTCTTTGCGGCCGGTCATTATATGACTGAGACGTTCTGTCACTTCTTTCTTGACCAGGGCAAAAGGAGAGACGCCTTTTTTTATGTTTGAGACGGCATACACGTCATAAAAGATCGTTAAGCTTGTGAATGCCGGAATACATTCAACGAAGCCCGGAAACGGCCGTTCTTCCATACAGGCTGCCGCCGCATGCACCCGGCTGTTGACCTCTTCGCTGATGTGCCCGCCAAAGCGGATGATAACGGCGGAATCACCGTACGGCTGTATATCAAGCGCTGTATTTCCGCTATACTGCATCATTGTCATCACCTCGTTGTATTCTTTCTCACTTACAGGACAGCAAGCGATTCATTTCGTATATCGGTGATCAGCATATGCCCCGGTGAATGTGTTATTACGATATCAGGCTTTGCTTCCATGATCACCGCCTGGGGTGTAACGCCGCAGGCCCAGAATACGGGAACTTCACCTTCCCGCACCGTTACGGCATCTCCGAAATCCGGCTGATGCAAATCGCTGATGCCGATGCTTTGCGGATTTCCGATGCGGACGGGGGCGCCGTGCACGGCGGGAAAACGTGACGTGACCTGCGCCGCGCGGACTGCAAGCCTTTCCGGAATCGGTCTCATGCTGACGACCATCTTTCCTGAAAACGGGCCCGCCGGAACACAGTCAATATTTGTTTTATACATGGGAACGTTCACGCCTTCATCGATGTGCCTGATTGGAATGTGCTGATTGATAAGGGCCTGCTCGAATGAAAAACTGCAGCCGATCAAAAACCCGATACAATCATCCTTCCAATACGGCGTAATATCCGTTACCTCTTCAGTAAGCACGCCATGCCGATAAATCCTGTATTTCGGAAAGTCCGTCCGGATATCAGCTCCCGGCGCCGCTATTGCCGGAACAGGCGAACCCGCATCCGTCACATCAAGCACCGGACAAGGCTTTTGATTACGCTGGCAGAATAAAAGAAAATCAAAGGCAAGATCCTTTTGCAAAACGACGAGATTAGCTTGTGCGTAAGAAGCGGCCAACCCCGCCGTCGGCCCGGTCATCTGCCCTTTCCTGATAAGCTGTCTGACTTCTTCGGGACTCGTATCTCTCATATGGTTTTTCATATCATCAGCTCCATAGCTGCGGCATTTGCGAGAATAATGTATAGATGCCCATAACCGCCATGACAACCACTACGATCGCCCCTGCAATCGTGAGCCAGATCGGATGCTTGTAATCGCCGACGATTTTTTTCTTATAAGCGCCCAACAGAATCATCGCTAATGCAAGCGGCAGAATTAAGCCGTTAAGCGAACCGACCGCGACCAGAATTTTGGCAGGCTGGCCGATCGTGACAAAAATAAGAGTGGATACAATGATAAAACCGATAATTACGCCATGTGAGTGCTTTTCGATTTTTGCCGAAAACGATTTGAAAAATGATACCGATGTATAGGCGGCGCCGATGACAGACGTGATAGCGGCAGACCACATGATGACGCCGAAAATTTTATAGCCGACATTTCCCGCCGCAAGCTTGAACACAGAAGCCGCGGGATTATCAGGATCGATGCGCAGGCCCTTTGAGACGACGCCGAGCACGGCGAGAAACAGGGCAATCCGCATAATAGATGTAATCAAGACGCCCGTGATGGAGCTTTTCGTGACCTGAGGAATGACTTCTTTCCCTTGGATGCCTGAATCAAGCAAGCGGTGGCCGCCGGCAAATGTAATGTATCCGCCGACCGTGCCGCCGACAAGCGTCACGATCGCCAGCACACTGATATGATCAGGCATAAAAGTTTTCACAACGGCGTGTCCGACCGGCGGAGCCGTCGTTACGGCAACATACACCGTCAATACGATCATGACGATTCCGGCGATCTGCATAAAACGGTCCATGACTTTTCCGGCTTCCTTTATGACGAAAATCAGAACCGCAATCGCAGCGCTGATTAAAGCGCCGATCTCCGGTTTGATTCCGAATAATACTTGAAGACCGAGACCCGCGCCGCCGATGTTTCCGATATTAAACGCAAGTCCGCCGAGCACGACCAGAAAAGCAATGGCATAACCGGCGCCCGGAAGCACCATATTGGCAATCTCTTGGCCGCGCTTTCCGGAAACCGCGATAATCCGCCATACATTGGTTTGCGCGAAGATGTCCAAAATAATAGAGATTAAAATGATAAAGCCGAAGCTTGCCGCCAATGTATTGGTAAACGTGGCCGTTTGCGTCAGAAAGCCGGGCCCGATTGATGATGTCGCCATCAAAAATGTCGCGCCTAAAAGAAGCGACCATTTGCCGGAAGCCTTTCCGGCTGTTTTTTCTTTTGCTCCATGCTGTCTTCCTCCCTCTGCTGCTCAGTCTTTTGCAAGCGCGCTGATTTGAATGTCTGCCGCTTTTAATTCTTTTTTGATTGTTTTTGCGAATGTCAGCGCGTGGGCGCCGTCTCCGTGAATGCAGACCGTGTCCGCTTTCAGGTTTACAGCTTGTCCCTTAAGTGATGTCACCGTGCTGTTTTTCACCATTTGAATCACTTGACCGACCGCTTTTTTGTCATCCTGAATCAGCGCATCCGGCTCTGAACGCGGCGTCAGCGTGCCGTCTTCCTGATAGGTGCGGTCCGCAAACACTTCGCTTGCCGTCCTCAGTCCGATTCGATCTCCCGCTTTAATCAGCTCGCTTCCGGAAAGCCCGAAAAGAACGAGTCCGGGATCAAAATGAAAGACCGCCTGAGCGATGGCTTCTGACAGGCCGGGATTGACGGCGGCCATATTATATAAAGCGCCGTGCGGCTTCACATGCTGCATCTCGACACCTTCCGCTTTTAAAAACCCTGACAGCGCGCCGATTTGATACAGCGTCAGATCATACGCTTCCTCGGGCGTAATCGCGATCTGCCGCCGCCCGAATCCCTGCAGATCGAACAGCCCGGGATGAGCGCCGATTTTCACGCCTTTTTCGGCCGCAAGCGCAACCGTTTTGCGCATCACGCTGGGATCACCCGCATGAAAGCCGCAGGCGATGTTTGCAGATGTCACATAATCCAAAATCTCTTCATCCAGTCCGATTTTATAAGCACCGAAACTCTCTCCTAAATCACAATTGATGTCAATCTGAAACATAAGCTCCCTCCTGTATTGTAAACGTTTTATTTTATTATCATTCCGATATTCGGAACGATTATTCCGAATTGTTGAATTTCTCTTCATTATATTTAATTCTGACAGGTTTGAACATCCTTTTGTCAGAAAACCTACCATAGACCTAGTCACAAATCTGACAAAACAAAAAAGAGAGCCTCATGCTGAGACTCTCTCTTTTTTCTATTATAACACCCAGTGGCGGATCGCTTTGGCGACCCCGTTTTCCGTGTTGACATCAGTCACCCAGTCAGCTGTTTCTTTCACGATGTCCTGCGCGTTCCCCATGGCGACGCCGACACCCGCTTTTTCAATCATGGCAATGTCATTCAGACTGTCACCCATGGCCATCACATTTTCCATCGTGAAGCCGAGTTTTTCCGATACCTTCGCCAGCGCAGCCGCTTTGTTGATACCGAGGGCATTGACTTCGATGTTGATCGGACTTGAGTTTGTGATTTCGAGCTCCTTGTATTCCTTGAGCTCTTTCAGCACCTCATTCCGCACTTCATCATCCTCAATTTCGAACCCGAACTTGAGCCACTGATGATCCGTAATCGTTTCCGGGAATTCCCCTCTCCACACTCTATCGACGGTGGAAGCCCAGAAATTCGTGTTGTGCTTATTCCTCAGATCCCATAATTTTTGAATATGATCGGTATGAAGAAGCTTGCGCTCAACCAGCTCAAAGTTGGAATCCCAGATTTCGCTGCCGTTTGCCGTGATTAAAAAGGATGACAGCTCGAGAGACTCAGCCAGTTCGCGGCAGGTCATCAGCGTGCGTCCGGTGCTGATGACGACGTGAATTCCTTTCGCCTCCGCTTCCTTGATCGCCCGACGGTTTTCCTCCGGGATGAGCTGCTCGTCATTGAGCAGGGTTCCGTCCATATCAATCGCGATCAGTTTAATATCTGCGTCTTCTCTTTGTATCGGCATATATGTACCTCACTTTTTATATTGTAGTCGTCTCTATTTTAATACATATGACCCACAGGAACAAAAAACCGCTCCTGACGTTTGGCGGGGAGAACGTTGAGGAAAAGAAATATTGAGGTGATGGAGGATGAAAGAAAGAAAACAGAAAAACAAACCGAATGAAAATCCTGAACATCATGATTTAACCGATCCGATTCCGCTGGAAGAACTGAAGGAAAACGCCAATGACGAAAAACACAAACACGACCAAAGAGACAATTCACAGAGTGAAAGAGATTATGATACAAAATAACACGCTTGTCCGAAAGCCGCCGCTGGAGGCGGCTTTTTTACGATGGCTGGATAAATATGCTGAGTTCAGCTTCCGCCACAGGCTTCCCGGCAACGGACGCTTTCGCCCGGCCGAACACAAAACCGCGTCTGATTCGCGTGACCTCAAAAAAAAGATCCAGACGGTCTCCCGGCAAAGCGGCACCTAACCTTTCCGCTTTCTTCACCGCGGATAAGAGACCGAGGCCGTCACCGCCGGTAATTCCCGCGCAAGCCGCCGTTTGGGCCATTGCTTCAACGACGAGCGAAAATGGCATCTCTTTTTGGGATTCAGTTATAAACCAGTCATTTTCACTGATGTTTTTGTAAGCACCCGCCCATTTTCCGGCTTCACTGTTCGTCGTGCCGTCAATCAAAAGAAACGGAAAACGATGGGGCAATAGCTTCTGATTCATCACGCAGCCTCCCTTCTCTCTCATTATAACGCAAGAAAAAACCCGCGTCCCCCCGACGCGGGTTCATTTTTATTGATTGAGCTTTTTGAGCACGATGCCATGCAGCGGTTCATGCGGCTGAATACCGCAAATGTCTTGAAGAACGCCGCTCGTGCCTTTTTCCGCGATAAGCTTTTGCAGCTCAACCGCTTCCGGATCATCCTGATAGTCAAAGCGCAGGGCGGCGGCGATACCTTCTGCCAGCGCGTTCGGTTCTTTTATTTTTTTGGCCGGCCCTACTAATCTGTCATTCGCGCCGAGTTTTCTGAGCGGTGATCTGGCGACTCTTGTCACATCATCCGTGATGTATTCATTTTCAAAGCGGCCGATGATTTTTTTCATGTACTGCTCATGTTCGGATTGCTTAAAGCCGTACGCTTTCACCAAGTACTCGCCCGTTTCTGAAAGTGCATCGTACACGACACGCCGGATTTCAGGATGGCCGATGGCCTCTTTGACGGTTTTTAATCCGCGCTGATAGCCGACATACGCCGTGACGGCATGCCCGGTATTGACGGTAAACAGCTTTCTCTCAATGAAAGGCGTAAGATCATCCGTAAACAACGCGCCTTCCAATACCGGCTGATCGCCGGCAAAGCCGGTTCTGTCTATGACCCATTCAAAAAACGGTTCTACGGATACTTTCAGCGGATCTTCATGGTGCTGAATCGGCACGATCCGATCTACCGCAGAATCCGGGAAGCCGACTGTCCGGTTCACGAGTTCCCGCTCCGCTTCCGTCAAATGTCCGAAAACTTCTTTTTTCAGAAAACTGCTGCCGCCGATCATATTTTCACAGGCAATGATATTGAGAGGCTCAGAGGACGTTCTGCGCTTCAGACCTTCCGCGATGGACGGGGCGATGAGTCTGAGAACGTTCGGGCCCACCGCCGTCGTAATGATCGCCGCTTCATTAATCAGCCCGTACAGCTCTTGTTCTTGCACCGCGCTGTTGATGGCTGAAACGGGGCCGATGATTTCTGTCTGCCTGCCGCCGTCGGCAAGCTCCACGGTATATTCCTTCTTTTCATTGAGAAGGCTGACCATCGTTTCATTCACATCAGCGAAAACTACGTCATAGCCGGAATGATGGAGCAGGGCGCCGATAAAGCCCCGCCCGATGTTTCCCGCTCCGAAATGAAGGGCAATCATGTCAGTTCACCTCGCTGAAAATAGCGGCCAGTTCTTCTTCCGTCTTTGCACTGATCAGCCGTTCGATGTTTTCTTCCTCTGAGCAGATGATGGCGATGTTTGACAGGATGTCTAAGTGTTCATTGTTTTTTCCGGCGATACCGAAAACGACCTTTGCCGTATTGCCTTCACCGTATTCCACACCGTCCGGAATCTGGATGACGGAAATGCCTGAATGAAGCACCTCATCCTTCGCATCTTCCGTTCCGTGCGGGATCGCAATGAAATTCCCCATAAACGTGGATGATGTTTCTTCACGTTCGAACATTTTTTCCACATAGCCGTTCTTCACGTAACCGTTATCAATCAACGTCTGTCCCGCCAGGCGGATGGCATCCTCTTTTGAGTTCACTGTCTGGTTCAGTTTGATGTTCGCTTTAGCCAATACTTCCATGATGAAGATCCCTCTTTCTGTTTGATTAGTTTTTAAGCTTTTCAATCAGTTCATCGTATTTCGGGCTGTTTAAGAAATTATCAACCGAAATGTGCACCGCCTGCGGCAGCTTCGCTTTCGCGCGGTCAGTCAGGTCCTTATGCGTAATGACGATATCCGCGTCATTCGGAAGATTATTGATCGACGTATTTGTCACATCAATATCCAGGTCTGCTTTTTTCACTTTGTTTCTTAAAATGGAGGCGCCCATTGCGCTCGATCCCATACCCGCGTCACATGCGAAGATAATGCGGCTGACTTGGTCAGCGGAAATATCAGCGGCGCTGTTTTCCGGCTCTTCCTCTTTGTCTGCCAATGCGGCCGCCGCTTCACTTTTCCTGCCTTTCATTTCCTGCATTTTTTCCGCCGCGGCTGTCAAATCTTCTTCGCCCGCTTTAGACGATTTCAGAATAAGCGCCGAGACGATAAACGATACGGCCGCGGCAACGATGACGCCCGCCAGCACGCCGAGATAGCTTCCTTTCGGTGTCAGCGCCAAAATGGCGATGATGCTTCCCGGAGATGATGCGGCGACAAGACCCGCGTTAAAGATCGAGAATGTAAGCAGTCCGCTCGCTCCCCCGGCGATCGCCGCGAGGATCAGCATCGGTTTCATTAAAATGTAAGGGAAATAGATTTCATGAATCCCCCCGAAGAAATGAATGATCGCCGCTCCCGGAGCTGTCGATCTTGAAGAACCTTTCCCAAAGAACATATAGGCCAGTAAAATACCGAGTCCCGGCCCGGGGTTCGCTTCCACTAAGAACAGAATGGATTTACCCGCTTTGGCGGCCTGCTCGATTCCGATCGGACTTAAAATGCCGTGGTTGATCGCGTTATTCAGGAACAGGACTTTCGCCGGTTCTACGAAAACGCTTGCAATCGGCAGCAAATTCGCGTGGACAATGACTTCCACACCCGCCGCCAGCAATTTGTTAAGAGACAGGACGACCGGGCCGATCGCATAAAACGCGATAATCGTCAGCACCGCGCCGATAATTCCCGCCGTGAAGTTGTTGATCAGCATTTCAAAACCCTGTCTGACTTTATCTTTAAACACACGGTCTAATTGTTTAATGAGATAACCGCCCAAAGGCCCCATAATCATTGCCCCTAAGAACATCGGAATGTCCGCTCCGACAATGACTCCGATGGCGGCCGTCGCTCCGACGACTCCCCCGCGGTGATCATAGATCATTTTTCCGCCCGTATATGCGATTAAAAGCGGCAGAAGATACGTAATCATCGGGCTTACCAATGTATTCAGCTGCGGATTGGGAAACCATCCCGCCGGAATAAACAGCGCGGTGATAATTCCCCATGCGATAAATGCGCCGATATTCGGCATGATCATACCGCTTAAATAACTGCCGAACCGCTGTATCTTCACTTTCATGCCAGCTTGCTGTTCTTGCTGCATGTTCATTCCCTCCCTGTTTGCCTGCCTTCAGATGAAAATAAATAAGACACGGGGTTTCTCTCTCCCCTGTGTCTTCATCATAAAACGCTTACAATCCCCATTCAATGAAAAGTAAAGAGGAGTTTGGCACAGAGACTGTGACAAATCCTGAACAAAAAAAAGACACCTCATCAAAGGTGTCTTACCGCTTTCTGTATATAATGTGTCCTTTTGTGACGACGAGCTTGGCAATGAGCCGCTCACTGACAATAAACACCGGATACGCACATACGAGCGCGAAAATGGCGGCCGGCACATACCGCGCTGCCGGAAACATCGGCATGACGGCGGTTCTGGCCATCTGCACAAGATAAATCAAAAGCACCGTGATCGCAATGGCCGCAGCCATAATCGGAGCTGATACTTTATATTCACGCAATTTCACATGGCAATGCCCGCACTGAAACTGGCACGGGATCATGGATGATCTGACCATGTCGCCTGTAATCGGCTTGCCGCAGTTCGGGCAGGTCGTTTCTTTCATGTTTATTCCTCCATTCAACTCTTCTATTATAACAGAGTCTGACTGCGTGTTTTACATTTGTGATTGTTCAACATTTTTTCACATATTTTATCATCAGGCTCTTGTGTGCATTTGTGAAAACATCTACTCTTAGAGGGAGGTTCATCACTCATTCGCATAAAAAGGAGGATGCAGAATTGCTTCCGATTCACAGACAGCAAACCTTGCTTGAATGGCTGAAAGAAGAGGGCGCGCTGAAAATCTCTGACATAAGCGAGAGATTCGGCGTCTCCGAGATGACCGTGTACAGAGACGTCAATCAGCTGGCGGATGCAAACCGGATTATCCGGACACCCGGCGGCATTACGCTCCCTCCCGCTTCAGAACAAATCGCCAATCAATGCGGCTATTGCCTGCGGCCGATTCAGCATTCGTATTCTGTTCAGCTTATTACCGTTTCACAAGCCGTTGAGCAGATGTGCTGCATTCATTGCGCGATTTTGCGGTATGAGGATAAAAAGGAAGAAGTGTCCCACGTCATTTGTAAGGATTTTCTTCTCCAGACGACACTGACGGCCGCTTCCGCATACTTTTTAGTCCATGCCGATATTGACCTTCACTGCTGCCGGCCTCAGGCGATTCCCTTCTCAACGCTTGATTACGCAGAACGGTTTCAAAAAGGATTCGGCGGGGTCATTTGCACCTTTGACGAGGCGGCGGACATCATCTTACACGACAGGCAGAAGGGATGCACCTGCAGCAAGACATAACAACAACCAACCGGAAGGCGGTGTCATCATCCATGAGACAGAACAAACGCTGGCTCATCTTTTTGCTGTTCCTTGTTTTGATTCCGAAAACAAGCTTCGCCCACGCCTACATCACAAACTCAAATCCGGGTGAGAACAGCGAATTAAAACAAGCGCCGAAGCAGATTGAAATTGAGTTTAATGAACAGATTGAAGAAGGCTTCCACTCCATTAAGGTCTATAATTCATCCGGCGAACGGGTTGACGCGGGCAAAACGGTGATTCAAAAAATAATGCCCGCATCATGACCGCGGCATTGAAAAAAAATCTGCCGCATGATATTTACAGAGCGGAATGGAACGCGGTATCGGCCGACGGACATCCGGTATCCGGCGTCATCCCTTTCAGTATCGGAAAAGCCGGCGGTCAACTTCAGGAGCAGACATCATCGCAAGCGGCGCTTCATCCCGAAGCGGCCATCGACCGCGGTATTTTGTACACCGCTCTCTCCCTGTTTATCGGCACGGCTTTTTTCCATCTGTTTTGGTACAGAAATAATAAAGATTCATCAAAATCAAAACGAACTGTAAAGCTGCTCGTGATTTCTTTATGTTTAACGGGGCTCGCGCTCGTGTGCCAGCTCCCGATCCAGACGAAAGAAAACGCGGGCGGCGCTTGGAGCGCCGCGTTTCAGCCGGACTATGTAAAAGAAACGCTTCTGAAAACGGCAGGCGGGTACGTCTGGATGATCCAGATCAGCTTATTTATCCTGCTCGCCCTGTCGATGATCCCGCTGCTGAAGAAGAAAACATTCCGGTCATTTGCGTACTGGACGGCGCCGCTGTTGCTCTTCTTCGCTTCGCTTTTGGCAAAAGCATTCGCCGGGCATGCGGCCGTTATCGACGAAAAAGCGGTCGGCATCGCGATGGACTTTCTCCATTTATCGGCCGCGTCTGTATGGATGGGCGGTATAGCCGCTCTTGTGCTGCTTCTTTCATCAGAGTGGAGAAAAACCGATAAAACCATCGCTTGGGAAACGGTCAGACGGTTTTCTCCTTGGGCGTTCGCCTCTGTCGGCGTGCTGTTATTTTCAGGTGTGCTGAACGGATTTTTCATTATCCGCTCGTTTGATTCACTCTTTCACACCGCTTACGGCAAGACGCTCCTTTTGAAAATCGGACTGTTTGTCATCATGCTTGCGCTCGGCGCCGTTCACGTATGGATGACGAAGTTCAGCAGAAAAAGGAGCATCAGCGCAACGATAAAGGCCGAATGGGCACTAGGCATTGCGGTGTTATTCACAACCGCCGTCTTCACAAGCCTGCCCAGTCCGCCTCCGCCCGCGCCATTGCCTTTTAACGGCTCAGAAACGATCGGAAACGGGGAGACCCTGTCCTTGCACATTACGCCGAACCAGCCGGGTAAAAATGAATTTCAAGTCATTGTCACCGATCATAACGGCAGCTTAGTAAAAGACATTCAGCAATTTACGGTCACTGTTTACCAGACGGGCTTCAGCGGCAAACAGCATGAAAGCACCTTTGATTTGAAGAAGACGAAGGAAGGCACATTCGAAGCCGCCAACCTGTCCATCACCGAAAAGGGAAACTGGAAGATCAAAGTCCACGGGCTGACAAACGATTTTAATGAAATCAACCAAATATTCTCAACGACAAACTAAGGAGTGTATCTCATGTTGAAAAAAAAGGCTTTATTATTCATATCCGCCGTGACCCTGTCACTCGTCGGTTTTACGGCGGCAGCAAGCGCCCACGTCTCAGTCAAACCCGCGGAATCCGCGGCCGGTTCTTGGGAAACATACACGATGAAAGTGCCTGTGGAAAAGAATGAGCCGACAACGAAAGTCGTGCTGAAAATGCCCGCCGGCGTTGAATTTCAGCAGTATCAGCCGATTCCGGGCTGGAAAACATCCGTATCCAAACATGATGACAAAGCGGTCTCCGTCACTTGGGAAGCAAAGGACGGCGGCATTCAGCCCGGCCAATTCCAGCAGTTCACATTCGTTGCGAAAAATCCTGAAAAGAGCGGAGATGCCGCTTGGGACGCTTACCAATATTACAAAGACGGCAGCATTGTAGAATGGACGGGTGATGAGAAAGCCGACACGCCTCACTCGATTACGAAAATCACGAAATCGGCGAGCGTGACGGATGCGCACGGAGCTGAACAGTCAAACGAAGAAAGCAAATCCGGCGTATCAGCGCTTGATATTGCGGCCATCGTTCTGTCAGCTGCGGCGATTATCCTTTCCATCGCTGCGCTTGTAAAGAAAAAACGCGCGTAAGCAAAAAGCGATCCGGCTCTAAAGAGCCTGCGATCGCTTTTTTTCTTATCCGCGGCCTGCCTGGAAAGACGGATATTTGGTCATTCCCCCGTCAGCAAACAGCGTAATGCCGGTCACATAGCTTGATTCCTTTGAAGCAAGCCAGACGGCGACAGCCGCGATTTCTTCCGGCTCACCGATATATCCCATCGGAATCATGCTTTCCACATCTTTTCTCTGAACGGGATCCGCAAATTTTTCCGCGTTGATCGGCGTATTGATGGCGCCCGGTCCGATATTGTTGACACGGATGCGCTTCGGCGCGTACTCAAGCGCCAGCGTTTCCGTCATCAATTTGATACCGCCTTTACTCGCCGCGTAGTGAACAAACAGCGGCCACGGAATCATTTCATGTACGCTTGACATGTTAATGACGTTTCCTTGAATATCATTCTCTACGTAATATTTAATGGCTTCGCGGCTTCCTAAGAAAGCGCCGGTCAGATTGGTATTGATGACTTTGTTCCAGTCTTTAAGCGGCATTTCATGCGACTGAACCGGATTTTCCATGCCGGCGTTATTGATCATGACATCCAATGTGCCGAATTCCTTCACTGCGGTCTGCACGATGTTTTTGACATCTTCTTCTTTTGTGACGTCTCCTTGAACGATGACCGCTTCGCCTCCCGCTTTTTGAATCTCTTCTTTAACGGTTTGGGCGTCTTTTTCATTACTATAGTAGTTAATGACGACTTTCGCCTGCTCTTGTCCGAAACGGATCGCCATCGCTTTTCCTAATCCTGATGAAGCTCCCGTAATGGCAACGACTTTTCCTTTTAAATCCGTGTACATGTTCAAACCTCCTGCATATGTTATGAATTTGATTTCGCAACGCCTAAGAATACCGCGGCTACAATGATCAGGATAATCCCGATGGCAATGGCGACCAGCTGACGCTTCGTTTTGCTCTCACGAAGAATGAAGATTCCGCCGAGCGTGCTGATGACGATCCCCATTTGAGAGAGGGAAAAACTTGTCGCAACTCCGACGCGCGGCTGTGAGATGAACAGAAACATGTTCCCGAGCGCCCAGATGATTCCCGGCAGAATGTTCTTGATGGCGTACTTATTAAACGGTTTATGCTTGTACGTCAGGAGCAGTCCGCCGATGACCATCCCGATCGCCTGCGGCAGAAGCGCTGACCATCCGGATACACCGAACAGCCGGGCGACGACGACATAGACCAAATAGCCGAGCGTGGAGATCAGCAGGATGACAATGCCTTTTTTTAAGTTTCCCGGTTCTCCGTCCGCCCGCCCCTTTTTATCTTCTAAAGATGTGAGCACAATCCCGATGATGATAAAAATAAGGGCGAGAATACCCAGCGTAATCGCGATCGGGGTTGACCATTCTTTAAATACGATCACACCGAACAAAGAAGTCGAGACGAGCTGCATTCCCGTTGATATCGGCATCGTTTTTGAAACGCCCATCAGCTGTATGCTTTTAAGCTGATTGCTTTGGCCGAGCGACCAAAACAGCCCCGAGATGATGCCGACAATAAAAATGCGCCCGGACAGCACCGGATGGACAAACAGATACAGCACAAACGAAACGATGAGCGCCCCGATTGTCGTTCCCAGCGTCTGGCTGTAAGGCCCGCCGCCTAATTTGACGTTAAATAACACGATGCTCCCCCAAAATAAAGCCGGGAGAAGAGCCAGTAATATATCCATGATGGCGACCTTCTTTCAATCGTATTTGCTGTTATTTTGTCTGGAATCGAACCGATTATTCCCGCAAGATCAAAAAAGCCTGCCGGCGATATTCACCGGCAGACCGCTCAATAAAAACAGCCCCGCTTAGAAGCGGGGCTTTCTTTTCGGCTCATTAAAGTCCGATAGACATGTATTTGGTTTCCAGGTACGGTTCAATGCCTTCCGTACCGCCTTCACGGCCGATGCCGCTTTCTTTCATTCCTCCGAACGGCGCTTGAACCGCGGACGGACCGCCGTCATTCCAGCCGATGATGCCGTATTCAAGCTGTTCAGAAATATAGATGCCGCGGCGGTAGTTTTCTGTGAAGAAATAAGCCGCAAGCCCGAACGGCGTATCGTTCGCAAGCTTGATCGCTTCATCAATATCTGAGAACGTAACGATCGGCGCAACCGGGCCGAAAGTTTCTTCATGCATGATGTTCATGGATGTGTCTACATTTGAAAGCACGGTCGGCGTCACGAAATAGCATCCTTTTTCATCGTTTTGGTCATACGTTCCGCCCGTCAGCACTTTTGCGCCTTTTTCCACGGCGTCATTAATTTGCCCGACGATTTTATCAAAGCCTTTTTTGTTGATGACAGGGCCGACGTTTACGCCTTTTTCAAGACCGTTTCCGACTTTGAGTTTCGCAGCTTCTTCACTCAGTTTTTTCGCAAACTCGTCTTTCACGGATTCGTGTACGATCAGACGGTTCGCACAGACGCAGGTTTGGCCGGCATTTCTGAATTTAGAGGCCATTGTTTGGGCTACCGCCAGATCAAGATCAGCGTCTTCATCCACGATCAGCGGCGCATGTCCGCCAAGCTCCATTGACATATGTTTTACGGTGTCGGCGCTGTTTTTCATCAGAATTTTGCCGACAGGCGTTGAGCCGGTGAAAGTAATTTTGCGGATTTTCGGGCTGCTGGTGAAGACGTTTCCGATTTCGGCTCCGTCACCGATCACCACTTGCAGCACGTCCTTCGGAATTCCCGCTTCATATGCGAGACGCGCAAGGGCGTAAGCGGAAAGCGGCGTATCCTCCGCCGGTTTGATGATGAACGTACAGCCTGCCGCCAAAGCGGGCGCGGCTTTTCTTGTAATCATCGCATTCGGGAAATTCCACGGCGTGATCGCGGCTACCGGGCCGACCGCCTGACGGGTGACGACAATCCGTTTGCCCGTTGTCGGCGCAGGTACGGTTCTGCCGTAAATCCGTTTTGCTTCTTCGGCGAACCATTCAATATAGCCGGCGCCGTATAAAACTTCTCCGACCGCTTCTTCGTACGGTTTGCCGTTTTCTTTCGTAATTAATTCCGCAAGTTCTTCTTTATTTTCAACAATCAGCTCATACCATTTTCTCAAAAGTGAGGCACGTTCTCCCGCTGATGTTTTGGACCATGATTGAAACGCTTGATGTGAACGTTCAATCGCTTTTTCAACATCTTCGGCCGTCTGCTGGGGGATGCTTTCGATCGCCTCTCCCGTTGCCGGGTTGTACACTGTTAATTGTTCTGGCATATTGAACATTCCTTTCTTTCCTATAGTAAAACCATTGAATACTTGTTGATGTAGTCTCACACTTTCATGATAGCAGACACATCCGGCGGCATTCCAATAATTGAACTCACAGAGCTGCTTCGATAATGGAAAGGCCTTCTTTGAGCTGCTCATCCGTCACCACAAGCGGCGTCAGGAATCTGATAATGTTGCCGTTAATGCCGGCCGTCAGCAGCAGCAGTCCGTTCTCGTTCGCCGTTTTAGCGATCGCCGCGGCTTTTGCTTTATCCGGTTCCCGCGTGTGCGGATCTTTGACAATTTCGATGGCCGCCATCGCGCCGAGTCTGCGCACTTCTCCGATGCAGGCATGCTCTTTTTTCCACTCGAGCGCTTGATGCTCGATGATCCGGCCGATCTCTTCGGAACGCTGATTCAGCCCTTCTTCTTCAATAATATCCAAGACCGCGAGCGCAGCCGCACAGCCGAGCGGGCTTCCCGCATATGTGCCACCGAGTTCCCCCGGCGCGGCGGCATCAAGCATTTCCGCCCGGCCGATGACGCCGCTCAGCGGCAATCCGGCCGCAAGTGATTTGGATACGGTGATCAAATCCGGAACGGCTTCGAAATGTTCAATCGCAAAATACGTTCCCGTTCTGGCAAAACCGGTCTGAATCTCATCCGCTACAAAAACGATACCGTGTTTTTTACAAAAAGCGGCGACGTGCTGCACGAAACGTTTTGAAGGAATGATGAAGCCGCCTTCTCCCTGAACCGGCTCCATTACGACACAGGCGACGGTTTCCGGTGCAACTGCGGCGATAAAGAAATCCTCAAAAGCGCTGATGATAAAGTCGTCATACTGCTCGTCGCTCATGCCGGCCGGCTTTTGATAATAGTAAGGAAACGGCGCCTGATACACCTCTGAGGCAAACGGGCCGAAACCGAATTTATAAGGCTTCACCTTGCTCGTCATGCTCATCGTCATGTTCGTGCGGCCGTGGAACCCTCTTGTAAATGACACGACAGCCTGGCGCTTCGTATATTTTCTGGCGATTTTCACGGCGTTTTCCACCGCTTCCGCCCCCGAATTGAGAAAAATCGCTTTTTTCGCATGATCTCCCGGCGCAATGGCGCAAAGTTTTTCGGCCAGCTCAATATAAGACGGATACATCATGACGTTAAATCCCGGGTGAATCAGATCCTCCGCCTGTTTCTTCACGGCCTCCACCACTTTCGGATGAGAATGGCCGACATTCAGCGTTCCGATCGCTCCGGCAAAATCAATGAATCGTCTGCCGTCCAAATCGTACAAAAGCGCCCCTTCCCCTTTTACCGCCATGCTGCGGTTTCCGTTGCCGACCCCCTTGGAAACGAATTGATCCCGTTTTTGCTGCCACTGGGCTGTTGTCACTTCCGATGATGCTGTTCGACTCATAGATTCCATCCCCCTGCATTGTTTTCTTATCATTCTGACTTCTTTTTGGTATGATGAAAAGTACCAAAATCAATTTTTCTATGGTATCAGAAAGGAGCAGGGTCTGGATGCTGACGATTTCCATTGATCATTCGGAAACGGCGGATTATATCTATCAGCAGATCTATCAGCACATAAAAGCGGCCGTTTTGAAACGCAGCCTGATGCCTCATACAAAGGTGCCGTCTAAACGGGAGCTTGCCGAGACGCTGAAGGTCAGCGTGAATTCAGTGAATTCAGCTTATCAGCAGCTGCTTTCGGAAGGTTATTTATATGCAGTCGAAAGAAAAGGCTTTTTCGTGGAGGAAATTGATACGGTTTATCATGAAGAAACGCCTTCGCTCTCATTGCCTGAAGATTTAAAAGAGCGGGAGCCGGATAAGAGCGGCTGGATTTCGTTTTCTCATATGAGCGTGGATACGGCGCATTTTCCCCTGAAAAGCTGGTTCCGCTGTGAGCATAAAGCAGCCGCCCGTTCATTTCATACACTCGGAGACCTCGTCCATCCGCAAGGCTTATATGAAGTCCGTGAAACCATTTCGCGGCTTATTTCCCTGACAAGGGGCGTTACATGCCGCCCGGAACAAATCGTGCTCGGGGCGGGCACGCAAATGCTGATGCAGCTGCTGACGGAACTGCTGCCAAAAGACGCGCTGTACGCCATGGAGAACCCGGGATATATGAGGATGTACCGGCTGCTGCAAAGCCTCGGGAAAAAGGTTGCGACGATCAGCCTTGATGAAAAAGGCATGTCCATGGCCGAAATCGAAAAACGCCGGCCCTGTGTATTGATCACCACGCCTTCCCATCAATTCCCCTCAGGCGTGATCATGCCCGCTTCCCGGCGGATTCAGCTTTTAAACTGGGCCGCCGAACAGAACGGCCGCTTCATCATTGAAGATGATTATGACAGTGAATTTAAATATGACGCCGATACGATACCGGCGCTTCAAAGCCTTGACCGGTTTCAAAATGTCATCTACATGGGGACCTTTTCAAAATCCCTTTTCCCAGGTCTGCGCATCACCTATATGGTTCTGCCGCCCGGGCTTTTGCGGACGTTCAAAGAGAGAACGTATGACCTGCATACGTGCAGCACGCTTGCCCAGCTCGCGCTGAAAGAATTTATCGACTCAGGTGAATATCAGAAACATATTAAAAAGATGAAGCAGCATTATAAGAACATGCGGGAACGCCTCATTTCGGCTTTGGAAGAAACATTCGGAGAAAGAATCAGTGTAAAGGGCGCCAATGCGGGGCTTCATTTTGTCACTGAGTTTGACTGCGCCCGTTCAGAAAAAGTGATATTGGCACGGGCGGATGCAGAACAGCTCGATCTGTTTGCGATGAGCCGGTTCCGTCTGAAAACGGGAGGCGATTCAAATAAGCCGCAGCTCATTCTGGGGTTCGCCCGCCTGAAGGAGAGCGATATTCAAGAAGGCGTCCTCAGGCTTTACCGGGCGGTTTTCGGCGCATAAAAAACCCCCGGAATTCGGGGACTTATTTACCAGCGGTCCTGTTCTGTCTGCAAAATCGCCTCCAGCAGGCCGGGAAACGCCGCTTGTAAATCATCTTTGCGCAGGGAATAATAACGGTGCTTCCCGTCTATGCGCACTTGGGCGATCCCCGCTTCCCGCAGCACTTTGAAGTGATGGGACAGCGTTGATTTAGCGACCCGGACATCAGCGCAGGTTCCGCACGTTTTTTCTGTTGTTTCCGCCAATTGTTTGACCAGCTCTAAGCGGAGCGGATCACTCAGAGCATGAAGAACCTTTGTCAGCTGTAAGCGGTCGGTTTCAGGATGGTTTGGAATGTTCATAAGTCAAATGTAACACATAAAAGCGGCGGGTGACAATTTAGGCGGTGAGGGTTTTTCCTTTACCATTCACTGCGAAACATGTTACAGTTAGTTCGATAATATTCGAACTATAACAAATAAACCCAATCAGGAGGAATAACAATGATCGTCTTACAGGCTTACATGAAAGTAAAAGCGGATAAACGCGAGGAATTTTTAGGAGAAGCGCAATCACTTGTTCAGCATTCACGCGCGGAAGAAGGAAATGTGCAATACGACCTTTTCGAAAAAGTCGGTGAGGAAAATACATTCGTTATGCTTGAGCAATGGAAAGATGAAGAAGCGATGAAATTCCACAACGCAACTGACCATTTCCAAGGATTCGTGGCAAAAGCAAAAGAAGTGCTGAGTGCGCCGCTTGACGTCGTCCGCACAGAACTGCCAGAGTAACGAAAGGATGAATGACATGAACGAAGTCCTTCAAATATTAACAGACCACCGTTCCATCCGCAGCTACACAGATGAACCCGTATCGGATGATCAGCTGGATCTTATCATCCAAGCAACTCAGGCAGCGCCGACTTCCATTAACGGCCAGCAATTTACCGTTATTGCGGTGAAAGATAAGGAGCGGAAGAAAAAATATCCGAATTGGCCGGCGGCCAGCCGTGGATTGACCAAGCGCCTGTTTTCCTTTTATTCTGCGCTGATTTTAACCGCGCCAAAATTGCGCTTGAAGAATATAATGATACACCGCTTGAGATCACGAACGGTTTAGAGTCCGTTCTAGTCGGAGCCGTAGATGTCGGGATTGCGCTGGGTACGGCAACGGCTGCGGCTGAATCAATGGGACTCGGCACTGTGCCGATCGGCGCCGTGCGCGGCAAGCCTGACGAACTCATTGAATTGCTGAAACTTCCGAAATACGTTTTCCCGGTTTCCGGTCTCGTCATCGGCCATCCGGCAGACCGCTCCGCGAAAAAACCGCGTCTGCCGCAAGCAGCCGTTCTGCATCATGAAACGTATCAAGAAGAAGATTTAAGAACCCATATCGAGGCCTATGACAAGCAGATGTCCGAATACATGAAAAAACGCACCGACGGACAGGAAACAAGAAACTGGTCACAAGGCATCACTTCCTACTATAAGCAGGTTTATTATCCTCACATTCGTGAAATGCTTGAAAAACAAGGATTTAAGACGGATAAATAAACGTATCAGCCTGCCGGAACACTCCGGCAGGTTTTTTCTATTTCTCAAACAAAAGCGTTGACACTATGTGAAAATTTTTGTTAATATTTTCATCATATACTCATTGGTTTTCTGTGAACCGATGGGTTTTCTATTGTGACGAAAGAAGGAATCTGGGCTTATGAATGATAAGAAAACGGATATTCTGCTGGCGGCAAGAAAGCTTTTTTCCGGGAAAAGCTTTTCGTCGGTTTCGATGCAGGCGATCGCAGAGGAGTGCAAAGTCTCCAAAGCATCTTTATATAAGCTGTTTGAATCAAAGGAAGACCTGCTCCTGGAGCTGCTCGATTATAACCAGAAACAGATGGTAGCGGCCGCTTCATTATTGAATGAAGAAACGAGCCTCTCCCCTGAGGAACGGTTTGCCAAAAAACTGATGGCTGAGCTTGAAGGCTTCAGGCGCAATCAGCAGTTTTTTAATATGCTGATGTACGGAAGCCCCTCTTCCATTAATGAGCGGGTAAAACGGCATATTCACAGGGCCCGCTCCACCTTTATCTGCTGGCATCGCGATTCACTGATTCAGACGTACGGCGAAGACATTATTCCTTATGTATGGGAGCTGGTGATCGTCCTGCAGGGGCTCCTGAGAGAATGCATCACGCTGATTAAGCTGGAAAAAGAACCGCTCGCTCTGGAGCCGCTCACGGACTTTATCATCCGCCATCTCAATCTCATCGTCGAAAACAGGAAAACCGAAACGGCTTTGCCTCAGGAGATGATTGACCTTTATACCGCCTCCGCTTCCTCATTTGAGCCGAAAGACAAAACCGTATTGCTGGCTGAAAGCCTGAAGGAACTGAAAGAAGCTGTCTCAGCCCTTCCGGAGGAAAAATATGATGCCGCAGGACTCGCTTCCGCGGCGGTTATGCTGGAGAAAGAATCAGCGGACAAACAGCCGCGGGATTTTCTTATAAAAGCGCTCATCGGTTATTTGGAGCAGGCCGGACCGCTGCACCAGCCGCTTGCAGCCGTTAAAACATTGCTCAAACTATAAAGAAAGAAGGAATCAGCTTGAATAAGAGTATTAAAACTGCACCATACAACCGCTCTGTCATTGTCGGGATTCTTTTGGCGGGAGCGTTCGTCGCCATTTTGAACCAGACACTGCTTATCACGGCGCTGCCCCACATTATGAATGACTTCAATATAGACGCCAACAAAGCGCAATGGCTGACAACATCGTTTATGCTGACAAACGGGATTTTGATTCCGATTACCGCATTTTTAATAGAGAAATTTACGAGCCGCACCCTCCTGATTTCCGCTATGAGTATTTTCACGGCGGGCACCATTGTCGGCGCATTCGCCCCGAACTTTCCGGTGCTCTTAACGGCCCGGATTATTCAGGCGGCCGGCGCCGGAATTATGCTTCCGCTCATGCAGACGGTATTTCTCACGATTTTCCCGATGGAAAAGCGCGGCCGCGCCATGGGTATGGTCGGCTTGGTTATTTCGTTCGCGCCGGCGATCGGCCCGACGCTTTCCGGATGGGCGGTTGAAGCATTCTCTTGGCGGTCTTTGTTTTACATCATCTTCCCGATCGCAGTCATCGATTTGCTTTTAGCGATTATTCTGATGAAAAACGTCACGACATTACGAGAAACACAGATTGATATTTTATCCGTGATCTTATCGACCCTCGGATTCGGCGGGCTGCTTTACGGCTTCTCAAGCGCCGGTTCCTCAGGATGGACCAGTACTGAAGTGCTGACTTCGCTGCTTGTCGGAGCGGCCGCGCTGATTTTCTTTATCGCAAGACAGATGAAGCTCAAAAAACCGATGCTGGAATTCCGTGTGTTTTCTTTCGGGATTTTCAGCCTGACCACCCTGCTCGGAACGCTTGTTTTCGCGCTGCTGATCGGAACGGAAACCATTCTCCCGCTTTACACGCAAAAGGTCCGGGGCGTATCCGCGTTTGATACCGGATTAATGCTTTTGCCGGGCGCGATTGTGATGGGGATGATGTCTCCGTTTATCGGCCGGGTGTTTGACAGAATCGGCGGAAAAGGCCTTGCGATGACCGGATTCTTCATCATCCTGCTCACGTCCCTGCCGTTTATGAATCTGACGGACTCGACGTCTCTCATTTGGATTGTCGTCGTTTATACCGCGCGGCTTTTGGGAACAGCCATGATTATGATGCCGGTGACGACAGCGGGAATCAATGCCCTGCCGCGCCACTTAATTCCGCACGGCACAGCCATGAACAATACCGTCCGCCAAGTCGGCGGTTCTATCGGTACGGCGCTGCTCGTTTCCGTGATGAGCAGCCAGGCCGCGCACGCCAATGCGTCAACTCCGGCAAACGCTGCCCTGCACGGCATGAATGCGGCATTTGTCGTAGCCGCCTGCATCGCGCTGGCCGGCTTCCTCCTATCTTTTACATTGAAGAAAAAACCGCGTCAGCCCGAGCAGCAGCAGGCCGTTACGCGGTAAACCAAAAAGAACCCGATCACGTATGTGACCGGGTTCTTTTTTACTTCTCGATTCCGTCTTTTACTTCTTTCACCATTTGCGCCATGGATTCCAGGCCGCCTCCTGATTATGAAATAAAGATCAAACATCTTAAGCAGCCAGCTGTTCTTGGTATGTTACCAGCAGCTGGGGTTGTTTAGTTTCGCTTTTAACAGGGTATGTTTATAATAGTGAATATAGGTTTGACAGTTTGCTCTACGATGGCCGTCGATAGGGTTAACCTTGTATACTTGAAAAAGATACAACCGTTTATTTTCAAGAGGTAAGCACGTAATATCTGCCTCAAGCTTTTGAAAAGGTTTGCCTGCCTGAAAATCAATTTTCATCGGATATATAATAAGGTTGCCTCATTTGTCTCCATTTTTTACTTTCACTCGGCATTGCCAAGCACAGTTCGGTTTTAAAGTTAATAGACATTTCTTGTCTCAATAAAGCAGTGATTTTACGGTTGCCCTATCAGAATCTATAATTACGGCACAACGTACCTATTTCCCGCCTTCAGTGCCCTTTCAGAAGGATACTGTTTGCCCGCCAGTTGTTCAAAACGTCTGCATTTTCCTATTAAATCATACTCATTTACTTTACTTGAGTATCTCTTTTTCTACCTCATACACATTTATACCTTTTAAATATACTTTTAGAACTTCACCATATATTTTCTTTTTAGAATATGGTGTCCATTTATTCTTAGTAAATAACTCATCAAACCCCTGTCTTTCTATATAAGGATTAAAAACAATTATATCGGCATCATACCCTTTAGAAATAACCCCCTTATTTGGAATATCGAAGATTTTTGAAGGCATAAAACCAAGGTAATAAACACAAAGTTTAAGTGCATCTTCCATGCATACATTCATCTCAATTAAAAGAGTAAATAATATTACAAACATCTCTTGGACTCCCGGCATCCCAGGCGGTGCATCAGGAAACAATCGTTCCTTCTCAAACAAAGTATGCGGAGCATGATCTGATCCTACTGTATCAATAGTTTTGTTAACCAAAGCATTTAGAAGGAACTTCCTATCATTTTCAGTTCTGAGAGGCGGACTTAATTTAATTAAGTTTCCATTTTTATAATAATCTAAATAATTAAAATATAAATGTGGTGGTATGGCTTCAAACGTAATAGGTAGTCCCCTATCTTTAGCTTTTCTAATTAATTCTACTTCTTTTTTTGAACTGACATGTAAAATGTGTACTTTACATCCGGTTATTTCACATGATTGTATTATTTTTTTTATTGCACTAACTGCAATTAACGGAGATCTGCTATTCGTATAACTTTCAATGTCAGATTCGTTACTATAATTTATCATTGAGTGATCCTCAGCGTGAACCGTCAGCGGAATCCCCTTTGAATTTAAAATTTCCATTATCTTAATAATAGTTGATTGATTGGTTACTATGTTTTTAGCTGTATGATGCCCTGCCATGAAAATTTTAACAGATACAACCATACTTTTGGATAACTTTTTTATTTGGTCTAAATTATCTTCTGTACCCAGGAAATGAAAAAAATAATCAACGTGAGTACTTTTTTTAAACAGTTGATCCTTTTCGATTAATTTCTTTATGGTATCGGTAGGAGGAACGGTGTTTGGCATATCACAAATGGTGGTAATTCCCCCACTAAGGGCAGCCAATGTGCCACTAAAGATATCCTCCTTATAAGCCAAACCAGGTTCTCTTAAATGAACATGAGAATCGATTAACCCTGGTAATACATAGCTGCCTTTAAGATCAATAATTTCAAAACCCTCTAAAAGTAAATTAACATCATTTATTTCAATATCAATTATTTTACCATTTTGAACAATAATATTACCTTCATATATTTTTTCATGTGATACTATTTTTGCATTTTTAAATAGAATTTTTTTCATACGTTTACCCCAGTCTATTTATATCTTGAAATATTAACTCTTTACAAAGTTCACTTACAGGTCCCATTAAAGAAATGGCTCTAGAGTCTCTAAGAAATCTTTCAACTTTATTTTCATTAAGATAGCCTCTTCCACCAAATATTTGCATAGCAGAATTAATTGTATTAAAAGAATTTTGTGATGCAAGTACTTTTGATTGCATCGCATAATAACCCGCTTTATCTAATTCATTTGAATCTGCTAGGTAAGCAGCTTTATATATGACAGACTGAATAGCCTCAATATTTATTTTCATTTCGACTAATTGAAATCGTACAGACTGATATTGTGTTAAGTTTCTTTTTAAAGAATATTCTAAAACTATCTTAAATACTGCCCTAGCTAATCCTAGACCGATAATGCCCGGATGAATTGCAGAGTCTCTATTTGATTTAAATATCTCGGTTCCACTTCCCACATGACCCAATAAACGACTTTTAGGTACTCTGCATTGGTCAAATGTTAATTCACCAGTACTAGTGCCTTTTAAGCCCATACCATTCCAACTTTCACCAAATCTCAAACCTTTGTCATCAGATTCAATAATTATAAATGATTGGTTTGTAAGACCGAAAGCTTTCTTATTGTTTTCCATATCCGCTTCTTTTCCCATTTGGCTTTTTACTAAAACTGTGTATACCCCTGCTTTCCCTGCGCCAGTACAGAAACTCTTTCTTCCATCCAAAATATAGTAATCACCATCATCTATGATTGAAGCAGATAACCCATGTTTATTAGCACCAGAATTAGGCTCTGTCCAAGAGGAAGCTCCCAATTTCTCAGTAGCCAGTAGTGGTAAGTATTTTCTTTTTTGCCTTTCGGTTCCATACTCAATCACTCTCTTCACCACTTGATAATGAAACATCATAATTGTGGCTGTAGAAGCACACAAACTTGCAATTGATTCAATAGCATAAACTACATCGGCAATACTGCCTCCTAAACCCCCATATTCAGTAGGAATAATAATCTTAAATAACCCTTTACGTTGTAATACGTCTATTAATTCAATTGGAAATTTACAATGTTTATCAATCAATGCTCCATACTCTAGAAAATCGGGAGTTAGCAACTTAATTTCATTGTCAATCCAATCTTTAAATTGAATAAAGTGTTTATTCGTTCCAACTGTCAATACATCCATTTAAAATCCTCCTTTAAGAACCTTAACTGTTTGTGAAATACAAATTGTTGAAATATTTTGATTAATGCATTGATATTTCACTTTCATTTTTTTTTGTTGATAAAATAAACTGTAATCTCTTTACTAGCATCATCGATTGAAATATTCTGGTTGACAACACTACCTGATATTAATACCGCCTTAATTAAACAGGCCAGCCCAGTTAATGCAAAAGCCTTATGCCATGTTGGAACAGAAATCATTCTTGCTTCAATAGAATTGTTCATAGCCACTTTATTGACAATTGAAAACTTTGGGAATACTGAATTTTCATTTAAACCAATTAAACACTTGGCCTTATGCCTTATTAATTCAAACTCTCTATAAATTTTTAGATTTGGATCTTTGAATTCCGATATACTTAAATCCAGCTGACTCCGTTCAATAAATATATAAGGGTTGCCTGTATCAACAATACTGGCTAAATATTCTTTATTATTCACATGAATTTTATCAATTATATTACCAGTTGGAAGCGAAGTTGATGTTATAGATCCTTCAGGATCAAAAAAAGTGACTTCCACTTCAAAAAAATCTTCTGCAAAATTTTGAAGCATGACTTTAATTCGTTTATTTGTATTAATATTTTCAACTATTAAAGCTTCAATATTCCTTGTTTGCTTTTTATTCATATAATAAACTGCAGCAGCCACTATAGCATTACCGCAATTTCCACTAATATCAAATGAGTTTAACTGAGGTATATATTGAAGAAATAAACATTCACAATCTAAATCTTTCTTTAAGCTAGGGTAGATAATAGCTACTTTATTTACCTTTCCACCTAAATGTTCAATGATTTGGTTACAGTACTCATAACTATTTTGTACCAACTTCTCCTTTATCAACAATTTATCTACCATTAAAACGCATATAAGGCTCTCTCCACTTTTTACTATACCCTTAATAATTTTATTACTGATTTTCAACAATACCATTATGTCACCTCAGAAGAATTGTTCCTTTTTCAATAGCAGCTTTATTCAAATTTAAATCTTTTGTAAACTGAATAAAATTTTCTAATATTACTAAGCTCCATATGATATGAGAATGATCTATTAGCCCTTCTCTATGCTCTTTTAAGAGAAGATCGATTGACTTTTTATCACAGAAGGATAAATGATAAGCATTACCGGAAGATAAAATTGACTCAACAAAATCAAAAAGCTCATTTTTAATCCATATGTTTATAGGTAATGTGAAAGGCTTTTTCCGTCTTGAAACAATATTTTTTGGAACTGTATTTCGAACAGCATTTTTCAAAAAAATCTTTTCGTTATCTAATGTAATAAAATCTTTAAACTTTCTAGATAGTCTAGCCAAATTGGCGATATTATTTCTAAGAAAAGGAACTCTCGCTTCAATACTATGGGACATAGATAGTTTATCTAATCTGACTAAATGATATGCTGGGAGTCTGGTCACTTGTTCCAATTCCATTAGGTCTTCTAACTTTGTATCATTTTTTAATATTGAGTACCCATCATTAAACCAATGATTTAATTTAAAAAAATTCATAAATTGACTTTTAGTCATAGTACCTATAGAATCACGATATCCACTTAATCCATTTTTTAACATAGATTTATACCGTGAATAACCTCCAAATAATTCGTCTGACCCGTCTCCTGTTAGCAGTACTCGATTTTTTTTGCTTGCTTCTTTTATAACTTTATATGTTGGTATTGTAATAGGATCTTGTATTGGTTCTTCTAAACTGTAAATAACCTTATTTAACAAAAGGGGAATTTCTTCTGGCTTTAGAATAACTTCATTCAAAGTTAATCCTAATTTTTTAGTAAGATTCTGTGCAAACTTTCGCTCATCATCTTCTAACTGGCCTGAATACCCAATACTATAAATATTAAAGTTACTATATCTATTTTTATGTAAATAAGAAACTATAATACTTGAATCAAGGCCACCGCTTAACAAGCAACCATAACTGACTTCTTCTGGTATCATTTCATTTATTGATTTATTTAGAGCTTTATCCAATGCTTCTTCCAACGATTCTTGAGAGGGACTATCAAGCTTGCTTTTATGGTATTCGTTTTCTCTTAAAACCCCATTTGTAACCTTCAAAAAGGTTCCTGGTCTTAATTTGAAGATATTTTTGAAAATCGTTTCAGGTGGAAAAATAGCCTTGTAGAAAAGGTATTGAAAAATCAATTTCTCATCTATTTCAAATTTTGTAAACGGGAGAGCGGATAATGCCTTTATTTCTGAAGAAAAAGCAAAGTGTTCTCCATCTGTATAATAATAGATCGATTTAATACTATACGGGTCTACAGCTAATAATAAGACTTCACTTTTTTTATCAAATAAACATATAGAATACATACCATCCAGCTTTTCAAAAAATTTCTCTCCATACTCTAAATATAAACTCGGAATTACCTCACCATCACAATTCGTATTAAAGCGATATCCCTTTTCCTCTAATTCATTCTTAAGCTCTTTATAATTATAGATCTCTCCATTATAAAAGCATGTAACCTGTTTCATATCATCCTGAAAGGGTTGCGACCCATTATCAATATCTGTTATACTCAGACGTACTGACCCCATAGTTATTATTGAATTCATAAAATATTTAAAATCGTCCGGACCTCGATGCTTAATAAGATTATGCTGTTTTGTAATTAGATCTTGTTTATCACCATGAAAGTTATTTAAAAAACCAAAAATCCCACACATAAATTTCACCTCTTTATTTTATGTCTATGACATTTATACTATTCCTTTAATCCCGTATATACAGCTAATTCAGTTTCGTCTTCATAATATATATCGTTTTCCCATTTAAATCCGGAATCCGATAGTAATTGCTTTTGAGTCTCTAAGGCTAACGGTATGTTGAAATGATATTTTCCCTCTTCCTTTTCTTCAAGAGGTGCTACATACTTATAGTACTCGTTAAGTGACTCTTTCTCCTCTTCTATTGATACTAAAAAGTCCCCTTCAATATACTTTCCGCCCCTTTCTAAAGATAAGTAGATTTTTTCATATAATGCTTTTTTTGTGTTAGGTGTAAAGTGGTGAAATGTTTGAGAAGAAATTATATAGTTAAATTGTTCTTTACCAAATGGGAATTCAAAAAACGATCCATGTCTTATTTGAATTTGTGAGCTATACTCGGAAAATTTTTTACTCAGCACCTCCAGCATATTCTCTGATAAATCAATACAAGTTATTATTGCATTTGGGGCTTTATCTAAAATGGAGTGTAATGTTAACCCGGTACCGCAACCAAGTTCTAATATTCTAATCTTTTCTTTTGTTTCACTTACATGAGAAGAAATAGCTTTAAAATAATGATTATAAGGATCGTGTTTCGCGTATTCATCCCAATCTTTCGCTTTTTCATCAAAGAACTTTTCCATTTCCTCGAGATTATCAACATAATCAGGTTTCAAATTTACCCCTCCTAAATTAGTTCGAGTTAATTTAATAATCAATAAATTTTTGGCTAGTCCTATTATTTTCCCGGTATCCTTCAAATTTCCCCTTCATTACTTGTAATAACCATATCAATCCGCATAACATGGATACCATGCCTCCTATTGCTCCGACAATAGGCACACTATATTTCTCATAAGCATAACCACTAATAAAGTATGAAATTTGCATTACACCCATATAGGTTGAATTATATAATGAAAAGACCCTTCCCCTGATCTCATCGGTTGTCCCCATTTGCACAAAATAATTACTTAGAGGAATAATGACCCCCCCACATACTCTCATTAAAAATAAAAATAGACTTCCTAAGTAGAACACTGTGGAGTGTGTTAAAAGCACAAACAGCATGGATTGAACTGAGTAAGATATTCCAAAAGAAAATAGTGCACGTTTAAAATTATTTTTAATTATTTTCTTTACAATATAAGTACCTAACAAAATACCCAGTCCGTCTATAGCATATAAAGCGCCTATACCTACAGCACCTAAATGGTAAATGTTGTTACCTAAAAAAGGAATTAGAATATAATATCCTCCACCAACCAATCCCCATGTTAATCCAATTAAGATTACATAACGGATCAAGATGTTCTGGTTGCTTTCCAATAATCCTTCTTTTAAAAGTTGTATATAGGGCTGATTTTGAATATCAGATTTCTTATTTTCTTGATATTTTATTTTAAAAACGTAATAAGCCGACCAAAGAAATGACAAGGAATTAACCAGAAAACACGTTATTGGACTAAATACAGTGGATACAATACCACCTAAAACAGCCCCAATGATATTAACTATTGCATCTGTACTAGACATAAATGCATTTGCTTCTGGCAAATCCTTTCTGTTAACAATTAGTGGCAACAACGCTTGTTTTGTCGGATTAAATAAGACACTAATTACACCAAACAAAAATGAATTAATATATAACACATATACGTTATTATAGACAATAGCCCCTATAAAACTTAAAACAAGCAAAGCTCTGAGGATATCCGTAGCAATCATGATTACTTTTTTTGGCCATTTGTCAACGAGCGGACTTAAAATAGGTCCTAAAAAAACAACTGGTAAAGAACGACAAAGCAATAACATACCTACTGCTGCGGGAGAATTAGTTAACATTAGCACTGTTTGTGTGATAGCTACCTGATTGAACCAGTCACCTAAAGTGCTGCCCGATTGCGCAAACCAAATATATCGGAAATTTAAATTCTTTTTAAACAAGCCTTTTTCATCCATTTATTACCACACCTTTAACGTTAACCTCGAAATTATTACATTGTTTTTCTATTCTGTTAATTCTAGAAAGTTATTGATATCATCCTTGATTAATTCGATTGCATCCTGCCAAAACTCAGGGCCTGTTAGATCAACGCCTAAATATTTTAAAGCCAACTCTTCCGCAGTCATACTTCCTGTACTCTTCAACAATTCAATAAATTGATTCGAAAAATTTATTTTATTCTCTGAATATCTCTTATAAATCCCAATACTGAATAAATATCCAAATGTATATGGGTAATTATAAAAAGGCACTTCTGTAATATAATAATGAAGTCTAGAAGCCCACAGCCAAGGGTGGTATTCAGAGAGACAATCACTAAAGGCATCCTGCTGTGCCTGAACAGTTAGCTCTTTGAGCCGTTTTGCACTGACTATCCCTTTTTTCCGCTCGTTATTAAGTCTTGTCTCAAAAAGAAAGCGAGCTTGTATACCAAGCAAACAAGATACTGCCTGCCTTATTTTTTCTTCTAAAAGTAAGATTTTTTGTTCCTTACTCACAGTTTCACAAATTGTGGAGTCTGTAACAATAAGTTCAGTCAGCATTGAAGCTGTTTCTGATAAGCATAATCCACAGTTTTGCACCAATTTAGGTAAGTCACGCATAGTATATTGGTGGTATGCATGACCTATTTCATGGGCAAGCACACTAACAATCGATGAACTACCAGAAAACGTCGTGAAAATACGTGATTGAGCACTGTCAGAAAAATATATACAAAATGCTCCAGATCGTTTTCCGGGACGATCCTCAGCCTCTATCCATTTTTCTTGAAACACTTTTTCCGCAAAAACTGATAAATCCATGTCGAATTCCCCTAATTTTTTAACTATGGTGTCTACAGCATCTTCATAACTCATTTGGCTTTTGGTTTTACCAAGTGGTGCAAATACATCATACCAAGCCAACTTGTCCACTCCTATAATTTTCGCCTTGCGTTCTAAAAATTGAATTAGACCTTTTTATTTTTGTTAATTACATCCCACATTGTTAATAGGGTTTCCTCAGAAATTCTATTATTAATCAATGATTCTTTAACAGGATTTGACCATCCCCGCTGATTATATACATTAAGACGGAATCCACATAAATGATTTAGAATAGATCCTATAAGATCCTCCTCTCTCTCCCAAATATCATTTAATAAATGAAATATTTGTTGGCGAATGGATCGATCAGAGCTGTCTAATATATTCATTGCCTGTCCAACAGATAGAAGCTTGCTGCTTCCGTTTATCGTATAAGGTATTGTTATTTTACTAATTATATTGCTATACAAATCTCCCCAAGCATGATAGCCGTCAATAGCCAGTTCCTTGATTAGATTCTCTTTATCTAAAGATGAAAGCTCTTTTATTTTTCTCTTCTCTCCTTCAAAGGAAAAGAAACTTGCTTAAAATAATCATCATTCATCATTTTTTCCCAATCAGACTTTTTCATTTCCAGAAATAATTGATCTAGCTTTTCTAGTGCTGCATTGAAAGCTGATTCAATTACTGAAAAATTCATTTTTAGATTTCGGGCTTCTTTATCTCTCATATCCTGAGCAATCAAACAACTAATATAAGCCTCTGCTTCTCCTAAACGACATGATAAATCTTGCCAGATATCAAGAATATTTCTCCAAATTGTGAGATCTCTACTTTCTTTTAGTTCAGAAGAACTTACTAGAAGTTCAAATTTCTTTATATCAGTTTTAATATGATTCATATAGATTTTAAAATCCTCAGATAAGCTTCCTCCTAAGAAGAAAGCATCCAAATCCCATGTTAAGCTATACTTATTTAATTGATTAGTCATAGCACTACCCTTTCACTTACCTTTGTGGCCCACGATTAACTACTAAAATAAGCAGTAAAATACCTTAAAACTCTTGAAATATACCATTATTTTTTTCATAATGTTATTCTAAACAAAATATGCGGGGGACAGCCCCCGCATATTTCTTTGTTATTACAGATTATTGCTTACCATTATTGCTGTTTTTTTCGACTTTTCCGTCATTTTTACGCACTTGTACTTTTTTCATGATTTCACCCCCTTTCAAGTAATACTTTCAATCCGTAGTTCCGACTATGTCCAAATCATATAACTCAGAAATTAAATCTCTCCATTTACTCTTCTCATTAATGGAATTTGCCCTATTCAGAATTTCGTAACCAGTTAAGTTCTGCTCCACTAGTCTGAAGAAAACAGAATCATCTACTTCGAAAATATTTGAACTAATCAAATTTGAGTAATCTTTTTGAAATAAGTATGTTGTCTCTTTTTTTGAATAGTTTCTATATCTTCTATTTTTTTAATATTTTCGTTATCAATAATTTCCATTAAGTTATAAGAAAAAGTTTTTTACTAAATGGTCGTTTAAGAAAGAGAGGCTTATTCCAGTTGAGTTTATTTTTATTATATACATCCTGTATCTCAACTTGAGATATTCTAAATACTTGATATGAATATGTGGCAAGATCTGCAAGAATATCGGGTAAACTATTATCACTAATATACTTATGAGCATGCTCTAAAAAGCGTTCTGCCTCTATTTCTGATGTGAGAAACCCATCGGTATAAGACTGCGTAAATGAGCTGAAGAATGAATCAAATAGATTTGCTTGCTGCAAGACTGAAGTAAACTCCGAAAAATCAGCACATCTCTTTCCTTTTCGTTCCTCTTCCAAATGATCAGCAGTCCGATTAAGTTGAGTAAAGTCTAGGGTCTCTATTAATTTTAACTCTTCTTTTGATAGATCATATTCATAAAGAATATTCTCAGTTGATTGTGATTTCATTCTTTCCCGTAAAGAATTATTCCTGATATAACAAGTTAGAAAGGTTTGCAATTGTAGTGTACTCATTACGAGACCACCTCTTTGTTCTTGAAAAACAATGATTTAGCCCAATTCATCCGTTCACGCAATTCTTCAACTTCTGGATGAGAATCAGTTTCAGTTTCTAGCTCCCATATAAACGCTTTTGGTTGTACACCGCTTTTTTTGGATAGATACTCCAAAGCCTTATACTGCATCAACTGTTTATCATAAACCGTGCCAAATATATCAGATTTCATCTCTTTTTGTTGCTGACTGTTACCTATGGTACAGTGAATTTGAACAATCCGGTCAGAAGGAATAGTGTCAATAAACTCGTAATAATCACAATCGGAATACATTTTTGAACTGCTGATATTCTCCATACTGAGCACTATTCCAATATCCGCCCTCTCAACTACTTCTTTCAGGATCTCCGCATGTGTTATTGTTCCTGCCTGAAAATACTCTACAACATTCTCAATCAGGAGCGGAGTATTGATTACCTTTTTAGCTTCAAGAATATTACGAACAAAGATATCAATAGACTCCTCATTCCCAATAGGAGGAAGTAAACCACCAGCTGCCAAGCCTGGAACACCTGTAAAACATAAGTGATCCCCGCACCATTTTGCTTTACATCTGAGCATCATATCATTCATACTATTTAACAGCTTACTATCCATAGGTGTATCTGTTCCGAAAGAAAACCTTGTAGTATGAGCAATAATAGGCTTCCCTAGTCGATCAACCATTTTGTTTAACTCATCTGGTTCATTTAAGTATTGAATAAGTAACAATTCATAGACTTCGGATACATCCCCCAATTTTTCAAGATAATCCATGTAAACTTCAGAATTATGGACAAGCATACCTACTCCTAAATGCGGGTAATTCATTCTAAACAGGCCTCCCAATACTTCCTGTAAATAAATTTCACAAAATTAAAAATCCATTAAAACCCTTTAGTTGGATTATATAACACATTTTAACACTTTTAAACATTTTTATTACTACATTTTTTTTCATATTTTTACAAAAAACTACATTATTCTACATTTTTTTGTATATGCAGAGTTAGTTAGAGAAAAAAACCTTTTATGTTTAATTTAATGCTTTCTTCTGAAGGTCTCGTCTTATCCTTTTAACAGGACTATTAATAATTATTCTTGAACTTAAAAAGTCTGATCTTTCTCTTTTCTCTCCTTTAGCCTTTAATAACATTTATTTTTTCCATAACTAAGAAAAATCTTCTCTATTATGCACCTGAAGCTTTCCTCAAATAAAATGCCGTCTAGTTGAAAACGGAGAATTTAAAACAATTTTGGTAGCATTTTTCATGAAATAAGAATGATCAATGATGCTTTAAAGAAATTCAACAAGAATGGCCGATCAGCACGCCTGTTAAAAAGATTAAAAATCAAATTAAAATTCAAGCATGAAAATTTCAAAACATGGATGAAATAATTAAGCATCCGTGGGCTCCTATCCACTCTTATCAGATGGATAAGCTAGTATACCTTTTGGATAATTTACAAACAAAGGAACTGAAATCTGAAATAACTTCGGAAAGGTTAAACTGAAGTTCTAAAAAAGTATGAAGTATGGGGAGAGGGAACAGTACCGTCTACAGTCGCAGAATTAGTAAGAGGAACTGAATTGATGCCAACAACATGTATCGGGATCTTGGTATCTCTTGATTAAGCATGATTATCAGAAAAAACCAACAAACAGGCAGCCAAAAAAAGGAACATTGAGCTAAACACGTGAGTTTCAATGTTGCCCCTTAATTAAGACTTTTTGTAGTGTTCACAAAGACAGAGGAATGAGATACCTACGATATTATTTAAATTCCTGCTGATTAGGACTGTAACAAGACAGGTTTCTTTTCATAAAGATTGAACTAACTGTGAAACCACTCCTTATTTTAACGGTCGCTGCCTATTCTGTAGGAAGGTTAATTCCTGACACATGTAAAAATTCCAACTCAAGAGTATCAGAAAACAGTCGAAGTTAGCATTCCAATAGCCTCTAACTGATTCTTTTATATAATTTCATTAACCAGTAAATCAGTAAGTTTGAATATTCTATCTCAACATTACGACAGTCATTGCAGAGTAACTATTGAATATTAATTCTACAACAAAACAGCCAGTCGCCGATCTTCTGTCGGCAGCTGGCTGTTTAAAGATGCTCTCAGATCAGGGCAGTCCGACAGCCTCAAGCCTTTTAAAAAGATAAAAATTTAATTTACTTCTCGATTCCGTCTTTTACTTCTTTCACCATTTGCGCCATGGATTCCAGGCCGCCTCCTGATAAATACCATGTAGCTGAATCAAGGTAGACAACATGGTTGTTTTTCACGGCTTTCACCGATTTTACATAATCATTTTCAACAACTTGTTTTGTTGAAGATTTTGTGCCGATCGCTGTTCCGCGGTCAACGACAAACATGTAATCAGGGTTTGTTTTGGCGATATATTCATAGGAAATGCTTTGTCCGTGCAGTGAGGCTTCGATGTTTTTGTCAGCCGGTTTGACGCCGAACACATCATGAATGAAGCCGTATCTTGATTTAGATCCGAACGCGCTGATTTTGCCGTCGTTCGCCATCACCACTAATCCGTTTTTATCCGTGCTGCTTGTCTTTTTCTTCAGATCGGCAATGGATTTGTCAATTTTCGCAAGCTTATCTTTCACTTCATTTTCTTTGTTAAAGATTTTGCCGATCACTTCGGTGTTTTGCTTGAATCTGTCAACGTAGTTTGTATAGTCATCATCAAGATAAATCGTCGGCGCGATTTTCGAGAACTCTTTATAAGAATCAGATTGTCTGTGGGCGATAATGATTAAATCCGGATCAATATCCGCGACTTTTTCAAAATCCGGTTCTTTTAAACCGCCGGTATTGGCGTATTTATCACTATTATATGAAGATAAATATTTTGGAAGGTTTTGTTTCGGAAGTCCCGCCACGTGATCCTGTAAACCGAGTTCATCCATCGTATCCAGCATTCCGAAGTTGAATACGACGACTTTTTTCGGATTCTTCGGCACTTTGACTCCTTCTTTGTTCAGATCATCTTTGATTGTGATTGTTTCTTTTGATTTGCCTGATGTTTTGTCCCCGTTTCCGCATGCAGAAACAACAAAAATCGTAACTAGCGCAATGAATAGCAATGCGAATTTTTTCATGACTTTCACCTCATCTGGTTTTTAAGAAAAGTACACACCGATCCGCTGACTGTCAATCTCTTGAATCGGGATGGTCATATCATAAATATCTTCAAGCACGGAGGTTTCAATGATCTCCTCCGCCGGCCCTTCTTTGACGATCCGGCCGTTTTTCAGTGCGACAATATGGTCTGAATAGACGGATGCGAAGTTGATATCGTGAATCACTACGACGACCGTTTTTCCGAAGTCTTCCACAAGCCGCTTCAACAGCTTCATCATTTCAACGGAATGCTTCATATCTAAATTGTTCAGCGGCTCATCGAGAAAAATATAGTCCGTATCCTGAGCGATGATCATCGCGATAAACGCCCTCTGACACTGGCCTCCGCTGAGCTGATCGAGGTATTTATCCTTTAAGTCATCCAGCTTCATATAACTGAGGGCCTGATTGATATGCACCCAATCTTCATCCGTCAGTTTCCCCTGGGAATACGGAAATCTGCCGAAGCTGACCAGGTCTTTAATTGTCAGTCTGATATTGATTTGGTTCGTCTGCTTCAGGATGCTGATTTTTTTCGCCAGATCGTTGCTTTTACAGGACCCGATCTCTTGCCCGTCGACCGTGATTTCTCCGGAATCCGTCTTAATCAGCCGGCTCATGATAGACAGCAGCGTGCTTTTTCCCGCGCCGTTCGGACCGATAAACGAGGTGAGCCTGCCCTTTTGGATGGATAGAGACGTTTTCTCAAGGACGACTTTCCCTCCGTATTGTTTGCTTACATTTTTGACCTCTACCATGATTTATTCTCCTTTAACAGCAGATAGATAAAATAAATCCCGCCGGCAAAATTAATGATGACGCTCAGCGTCGTGGAAAACGTGAACACTTTCTCCACGACGAACTGGCCCCCGACGAGCGCGACGATGCTGATCAGGACGGAACCCGCGATTAAATACGTGTGCCTGTAGGTTTTTAAAAACTCTCTCGCCAGATTGACGACAAGCAGTCCTAAAAACATAATCGGCCCGACAAGAGCTGTAGAGACAGACACAAGAATGGCGACGACGATGAGCATCTGTTTCACAAGCTTATCGTAATCAATCCCAAGGTTGACGGCGTGCTCCCTGCCGAGCGACAGCACGTCAAAAAACCGCGTGAACCGCCAGACATAAATGCCTGTCAGAAGAAAGACAGCACCGGCAAATCCTAAAAGATCGGTGTTAATATTGTTAAAGCTGGCAAACATTTTGTCCTGAACAACCTGGAACTCATTCGGATCAATCAGCATCTGCATAAAGGATGACAGACTGTTGAACAGCGTGCCGAACACGACGCCGACAAGCAGAAGGAAAAACACGTTCCGCCCCTCGCCTTTAAACATGAGCTGATACAAAACGAGTGACAAGAGCACCATCAGCCCGACGGAGATGACGAAATTAAGATTTTTGTTCATCATGACGATATTCATTGAACCGAACAGGAACACGATGACGGTCTGAATGAGCATATACAGGGAATCAAGGCCTAAAATGCCCGGTGTCAGTATGCGGTTATTTGTAATCGTCTGGAAGATGACCGTTGAAAACGCGATCGCTCCTCCGGTGAGCATCATGGCAAGCACTTTGAAGCATCGTCTCGGCAGGGAGTATTCCCAATTGCCCAGTCCGTAGAACAGAAAGAATCCGATACATATCATGGCGAGCGCCGCCAGCAGCGTAATTTTTTTATTATGACTCATATGCTTTTCTCCTTAACAGCATATACAGGAAGATGCCGCTGCCGATAACACCGACCATCAGGCCGATGGAAATTTCGTACGGGAAGATGATCACCCTTCCCAAAATGTCGCAAAACAGCACAAAAACAGCGCCCAAGAGAGCGGTGTGAGGCAGGCTGCTCCTCAGGTTGTCCCCTTTGTAAATCGACACCATATTGGGAATGATCAAACCGAGAAACGGCAGCATCCCGACGGTCAGGATCACCAGTGAAGCGATGAGAGACACGATAATCAGACCGATATTGACGACGCGTTTGTATTTCAGGCCGAGATTGACGGAAAAGCTCTCTCCCATTCCCGCCACCGTAAATTTATCCGCATAGACATAAGCGATGATCACCAGCGGGATACTCAGATATAAAAGCTCATACCTGCCTTTGACAACCAGTGAGAAATCTCCCTGCAGCCAAGATGACAGGTTTTGGATCAGGTCGTATTTATATGCGATAAACGTGGCGATTGAGCTGACGATATTCCCAAGCATTAAACCGACGAGAGGAATAAAAATCGCATCATTGAACTTGATTCTCTCGAGGATTTTCATGAAAAGGAAATTTCCCGCCAACGCGAAAATAAAAGCGATAGACATTTTCACAAGCGGACTCGCTGACGTAAAAAGCATTAATGAAATCAAAATTCCGAGCCTTGCCCAGTCCATCGTTCCCGCAGTCGTCGGCGATACAAATTTATTCCGGCTGATCTGCTGCATGATTAATCCGCAGATGCTCAGGCTCATGCCGGCGATGATAATGCTCACCAAACGCGGCAGCCGGCTGTCAAACAATGTACCTGCCTGTTCTTTATTTAAATGAAAAATATCCAGCGGCGACAAATCTTCTACACCGATAAATATAGAAGTACACGCCAAAACCGCCAGTAGCAAAAGTAAGTAACGTAGCTTCATGCTGCCTCCCTGCACCCATCACAAACGGTATGACTGATTGCCAAACAACTCCCATATATCCCCACTCGTAATGATTATCATTATCAACGACAACTATAATCTTATCATCTTTCCAAGCGCAGTCAATACAGTTTTGCTTTCAAAAGCGGTCATCCGCGGGCCGTACACTAAATTGTCTTACAATCAGTCTATCAAGAATTTGCAGGATTTTCTATAACCTTCATTTGGCTGCTTATCATTTTTTGCACATGATGACACGCTTGAGGGAAACAAATCTGACAAACTGCGGTAAAATTCCTCCACGAAAATACAAATGTTCTCCCTGCGTAGAAAAAATCCTTGATTTACATGTTTGAAAGAGAGATAATAAAAATTAAATTTGTGAGAAAATTTAAATATTAGGGGATGTAAATCATGAAAGTTGTAAAATTCGGAGGCAGCTCTCTTGCGTCAGGAGCCCAGCTTGAGAAAGTGTTTCAAATCGTGACGGCTGACCCCTCGCGGAAAGCCGTCGTCGTATCGGCGCCGGGAAAACGCTTCTCGGACGATACAAAGGTGACGGATCTGTTAATCAGCTGTGCGGAGCATTATTTGCAAAAAGGTGCAGCGCCTGAGCTTGCCGAACCGGTCATTGAACGGTACGCCGCCATCGCGCGTGATCTGAACCTGGATTTCTCTATTATAGAAAGAATCCGCAGTGACCTATTCGCTCTCTTAAACAGCAGCAAAACCAATCCCGAACAATATATGGATGCGGTGAAAGCGAGCGGCGAGGACAACAACGCGAAGCTGATCGCAGCCTACTTCCGCCGGCAGGGCGTGAAAGCGGAATACGTAAGTCCGAAAGAAGCGGGGCTGTTTGTGACGAATGAACCCGGAAGCGCGCAGGTGCTCCCTGAATCTTATGATCATTTGTACCGTCTGAGAAACCGTGAAGGCTTGATCATTTTTCCGGGATTTTTCGGTTACACGAAGGAGCATGAGATTGTGACGTTTTCCCGGAGCGGTTCTGATATTACCGGCTCCATTCTCGCCAGCGGCTTAAAAGCCGACCTGTACGAAAACTTTACTGATGTGGACGCCGTCTATTCCGTCAACCCGTCAATCGTGCGGCATCCGAAAGAAATTAACGAACTGACGTATCGGGAAATGCGTGAGCTCTCCTATGCCGGGTTTTCCGTTTTTCATGATGAAGCGCTGATTCCCGCATTTCGGGCCGGCATCCCCGTTCAGATTAAGAATACGAATAATCCGGATGCGAAAGGAACGCGCGTCGTCAGCAGCCGTGACAATACGAACGGGCCAGTCATCGGCATCGCAAGCGACACGGGCTTTTGCAGCATTTACATAAGCAAATATTTAATGAACCGGGAAATCGGTTTCGGCCGCAAAGCCCTTCACATTTTGGAGGAAGAAGGATTGACGTATGAACACGTTCCATCCGGCATTGACGACATCACGATCATCCTTCGGCACAATCAGATGGACTCAGAACTGGAACACAGGCTCGTCACCCGTCTGAAGCAGGAACTTCAAGCAGATGAAGTCACAGTCAGGCACAATCTGGCGCTGATTATGGTCGTCGGGGAAGCGATGCGCCATAATGTCGGCACAACCGCCAGGGCATCCAAAGCACTGTCCGAAGCCGGCGTCAACATCGAGATGATCAATCAGGGGTCATCGGAAGTCAGCATGATGTTCGGGGTGAAAGAAGAACAGGAAAAACACGCGGTGCGGGCGCTGTATGACGAGTTTTTCGCCGGAGTCTTACTCTCATAGGACACCGCCTCTTTTTTCTCTTGTCCACTAATATCCCTTACAAAGCAGCTTCTTTTACATATTGTATGGTATAGACAATATGGAGGTGAAGCTCATGTCAGGATATTCTGGAATCAGCTCTTTCGCTTTGATCGTTGTTTTATTTATCCTGTTGGTTATTGTAGGTACTGCCTATGTTGGCGGTTTCTAAGCATCACTCCGTCTATATGAGGACGCTGCGGGTTTTGACCTGCGGCGTTTTCTTTTGTTTTCCGCCGCTGTCCAAGTCCGGCCCCGCAAAAAAAAAGACTGCCGGGAACATTCCCGGGCAGTCTTTTCCTTTGTTCAGGTTATTTTCTTCTCACGTCATTCCTCTTTCAGCTACATGGAATTCAGCCTGATCTGTCTGGCCTGCACCTGTCACTGTAAAAATCGCGGCGGCTGCTAAACAAATAACAAACCATTTAGATTTCAATTTCATACAAACCCTCACTCCTTTGTATTTGTTTCCTTGCCTCTTCGACTTTCAGAAAATAGTCAGAAGAAATCTTAAAGCAATTTTGTTCATAGTAATATTTAGCTGCTTCTAGTGCTAAATCCTCTATATCGGCGTATAAATTTTTATCTTCCAGGTAACGGAAACATGCGCTGATTTTTTCCTCATCCGGTTTCGCCTGATACAGAGCCTGCAGCCATTCGAATTTTACCGTGTAAACGGGATCGTCTGTTTCTTTAGCATATTCATATCCCCGCTTGTGATATTCCGACGCTTTTTCTTTTTTCCGAGTTTAAAGTAAATGAGTGTGATTAGAAAATATGCTTGAGGAAGAGAATTGACGATTCTTTGTGATTCAAATGTATCAACCGCCCGTTCAAAGTACGGAATCGCTTCGCCGATGCGGTCCTGATTGTAGTAGCACAGTCCGAGGTTATACAGCGCCCTCCCGACAAGCTGCGCTTTTTGTTCTTTTTCGGCCATTTGCAGAGCGTGCTGAAAATGTTTGGCCGCCTGTTCAAAGCGCCTTTCATCCATTAAATTGACGCCGAATACAAAATGGCATTGAATGATCCGGACGTTATATGTGTCCTGCTCTACGTAAATTTCATAAGCGTTTTTTATATGTATCAAAGAAAATACGTTTGTTTCATATGATAATAAGCTTCGGCCACTTTAAAATAAAACTCCGCCCGTTCCACGTGGTCCGATACGAAGGCCAGTTTTTTCTCAGCTTGTTTATAATACGTAATCGCTGAGATAAATTCTCTTTTATCAAATTCAAACATGCCTTTGAAAAAGTTGACGTAATAATCGAGAAGCCCTTTGAGGCCGGCCTGGCTGTTATCAATGTTATCAAGAATTTCCGACAGGGTCGGCTGGTCTTCTATCTTCAGTTTTTCCAGCGGCTCCAAGTAGTCCAGCATCAGCTGATGGCGAAATTCCATGAGGGAATAATAAAGCACTAAGTTTGAATCAGGCTCCATACGGTCAAGCTCTTGTTTGATCTCGGCCTTCAAGATCTCCGCATCCGGCACGCTGAATGTTCTGATGTATCGATACCACTCGTTAATTTTCTGCCCGACTGCTGAAGAAGGAATTAACCCGCTCTTCATTCCTTCACCCTCCCCATCCAAGACCTGTTTACCAGTTATTTTATCACGTTTCCGTGTCTTTCCATCCCGAAAAACACGCAAACTTTGTTTCGGCAGAGCGCAATTTTCCGAGTGAAGATAAAACAGCCGGCAGCCAGACGGGACTGCCGGTTTCAAGATGATTCATGTTTCGTATTCAGCGGAAGGCGGATTGTAAAGGTCGTGCCTTTTCCTTTTTCGCTGTCAATATCTATCGTGCCCTTGTGCATTTCGACGAGCTGCCTGACGATGGACAGGCCGAGTCCGTATTCGCCGTATGCCGTATTCGTCCGGGACACGTCCGCCTTATAAAACCGCTCCCATATATGCTCAATTTCCTCTTTGGAGATGCCGATTCCGGTGTCTTCGATCTCAATCACCGTTTCTTTATAGCCTTCATACCCGCGCAGCGTGATGTCTCCGTTTTGCGTAAATTGAATGCTGTTTTTCGTGATATTGACGAGAATCTGGATCAGCCTGTCATAATCGGCGAACACTTTGACGCCGTCCTCCGCCTGAATCCGCAGCTGATTTTGTTTTTCCTCCGCCTGCTGATTGAGATGCTCTTTAATAATTTCAAACACCTCGATGAGCGGCAGACTGAGCTTGTCCAGTTTGATTTGCTGGGATCTGATTTTTTCATAATCCAGGTTTTCTTTCACGAGCCTGAGCATCCGCTTCGTTTCTTCGCTGATCAGAGAGAAGCATTTCTCTTTATCTTTTTCCGGGATGGTGTTGCTGTTAAGCCCCTCCACAAGTCCGTTAATGGTCGTCAAAGGCGTTCTCAGCTCATGGGAGACATCGGCGATAAATTGGCGCCTCCGTTTTTCCAGGCGGTCAATCTGCTCTCTCGATTGCTTCAGATTTTTGGCCATGGTGTTGAAATCGGACGCCAGCATGCCGATTTCATCGCCGCCGCTGTTCTTGAGCGAAATATCGTAATCACCGGACGCCACTTTTCCGGTCGCATCCCGCAATGTCTGAATCCGCTTGACGTGAAATTTAGATAAAAGCCAGCTCAGCAGAATCGTGATGATAAGGGTGCTGATGATCGCGTAAATCATATAGCGGTTGACCTGGCTGATCATCTCCTCGACCCCTCTGACGGGAGACACGAGCAGCACCGCGCCTTTAAATTGATCGTTGATAAACAGCGGTTTTGCGACAAGCGATACTTCCAAGCCTTCCGTATTAAAACGGTTCATCTCCGCTCTGATCTGAACGGTTTTCCCTTGCTTCAGCAAGTGCCACTCTTTACTTTTCAGCTTCTCGCGCGGGGGCATATCGTCAGGAAAAAAGTACGGCCGCTGATGTTCATCAAAAATAATAAACCTGGTCTCGCGCGTTTTTAACATATCCTGATACGGATACAGGCGGCGCAGATCAAGATCGCGTCCGTTCAGCTCACTTGTGATCTGCCGGGCGTAAGAAGACAGCTCATCCACTTTATTTTGATACGCAAAATCTTTCACAAAATGCGAAAACAGGGAAATGATGATGAAAAAGGCCAAAATCAAAATGCTGACATGGCTTAACAGCAGCTGATATAAGTATTTAATCCTCATCAAATTTGTATCCTACCCCCCACACCGTGTATAAAAACGGTTTTTCCTCACTGGACAGTTTTTTGCGCAGCCGTTTAATATGAACATCAACCGTACGTTCATCGCCGTAAAATTGATAGCCCCACACCTGCTCAAGCAGCTGCTCTCTCGAAAAGACCTGGCGCGGATTTTGTGCGAGATAAAAGAGCAGATCGAATTCCTTCGGCGTCAGATTCTCGACAGGCTTTCCGTGCAGAAACACTTCCCGCGTCTTCTTATTGATTGAAAAACACGCCGTTTCGATCAAGTCGTCGCTTTTTACGGCCTGCCCCGTCGCCCGATATCTTCTGATCACCGCTTTAATCCGCGCTACTAGCGTCAGCGGGCTGAACGGCTTGGTGACATAGTCGTCGGCCCCCATTTCAAACCCGATCACCTGATCTGACTCCGTGTCCTTTGCGGTCAGCATAATAATCGGCACACTGCTCGTCTCTCTTATTTTCCGACAGATCGTCACTCCGTCCATAGATGGAAGCATAATATCCAGAATGACCAAATCCCAGTCCTCTTCCGTGAACCGCTGATAGCCTTCCACTCCGTCATGGACAAATTCTGCTTCAAATCCTTCTTTAAAAAAGAACATTTCCGTCATGGTGCATACGCTTATATTGTCTTCTATCATTAATATCTTCATTGGTTCCTCCGCTTATCTTGACGCTTTTACTTATAATAGCACCATTTTACCCGGATATTTTCGGGTTTCACAATTGTTAGTTTTTATTTCATCACCCGGAAATAGTTTGTTCATATTTTTTTCATACATTTCTCCTACTATATACATATCGGATAACCGATCCTAAAGAAGGCTGGTTTTACAAGATCTGACACCCACACGGAGGAACAGACATGAACTTTATAAAAAGAGCCTTTTGGAGCATGAAGGCAAAAAGGGAAAAACGTTTTTGCAGCTGGTTGTGTTTTCAGTGATTTGCATTTTTGTCCTGTCCGGTCTTACGATCCAGTCAGCGGCAAAGAAATCAAGCGAACTGGCAAGGCAGCAGCTCGGCGGGAGCGTCACACTCCAGGCTGACCGCCAAAAGCAAATGTCGCAGCAGCAAAAAGACGGTGAAAAGAGGACGTTTGAATCAGCGCCGATTTCCGTCTCGGATGCCAAGAAACTTACATCTTTACAGCACGTTAAAAATTACAACTTCCTCACGACAGCGTCAGCAAACGCAGAAAGCTTTGACGCGATAAAAAGCTCAGGCGAATCAGCCGATAACAGTTCCGGCGGAAGCCGTTTTCAAGGCGGCGGAAGACAGATGATTTCAGCGGACATTTCGGTCGAAGGCGTGCTCTCTACGGCGCTGCTTGATGATTTCACAGGCGGGAGCTCAAAAATCACTGACGGCCGCGCCATCACAAAAACAGATGCGGACGCAAAAGTCGCCGTGATCAATGAAACGCTGGCAGATCAAAACAAGCTGAAGGTCGGAGGCTCCATTACAGTTTCCTCAGCAGCGGATGATTCTGTGAGTACAAAGCTTAAAATTGTGGGAATTTATAAAACAACATCATCAGGAGACGATCAGGCAGAGCATTTTTCATTCTTAAACCCTGACAATAAAATCTATACGCCTTACACCGCAGCTGCGGCGTTAAAAGGGTCTGATAACAAAAACAAAATCAGCTCAGCCGTTTATTATATGGATGATGCAAAATATATTGGCTCATTCGTTGCGGCTGCGAAAAAAACATCTATAGATGATAAAACCTACACGCTGACGACAAATGATCAGGTGTATCAGCAAATGGTCGGCCCGATTGAAAATGTCGCGTCATTTTCTAAAAACGTGGTGTACCTTGTATCCATCGCGGGCGCGGTCATTCTCGGATTGATCGTGATGATGTCGATCAGGGAACGCAAGTATGAAATGGGTGTCTTGATGGCGATCGGCGAAAAGCGCTGGAAGCTCATCGGACAATTCTTAACGGAAATTCTGATTGTCGCGGTTATCGCCATCGGGATCGCATCCGTCACGGGCAGCCTTGTGGCGAATCAGCTCGGAAATCAGCTTCTTTCCCAGCAGGTCAGCTCAGCCGATGATTCACAGCAGCAAACAAGCGGCTGGGGCGGAGGAGAAATGCCGCGGGGAGGCGGCATGTTCGGTCAGCATTCATCCGGTGCAGATGTCATCAGTACAATGCAGGTAAACGTTTCGCTGAATGACCTTCTGATTCTCGGCGGGATCGGCGTCGCAATTGCCGTCATCGCCACATTACTGCCGTCTGTATCAGTCATGCGGCTTCACCCTAAAACGATCCTGACCAAGCAGGAATAAGAGGAGGCAGCATAATGAGCCTATTAACCTTTCAACAGACCGGCTACTGGTACCAAGATAAATCCCAGCCGCTGTTTCAGGATATAACGATCAGCTTTGAAAAAGGGAAGTTTTATACAATTGCCGGCGCCTCCGGGACGGGAAAAACCACGTTTCTGTCTCTGGCGGGCGGCCTTGACACACCTAAAGAGGGAAGCATCCTTTATAACGGAGAAGACATCTCCAAAATCGGATTAACCAAATTCAGAAATCAATATGTCTCTATCGTCTTTCAATCTTATCATCTGATCCCGTATATGACGGCGCTCCAGAACGTCACAACCGCGATGGAGATTACCGGATCTAAGGAGAACAACAAAGATGCGTCCGCGCTCAGCATGCTGGATAAAGTCGGCATCACCGAACAGCAGGCCCGTCAGCGGGTGCTGACATTAAGCGGCGGACAGCAGCAGCGCGTTTCAATTGCGCGGGCTTTCTGCTGTGACACGGATTTGATTTGCGCGGACGAGCCGACGGGAAATCTCGACGAGGATACGTCAAAGGAAATCGTCCGGCTCTTTCAGGATCTGGCGCATAAAGACGGCAAATGCGTCATCATGGTTACGCACGACGAACAAATTGCCAAAGTGTCTGATATCAACATCCGCTTATCAAGAGGAAGTTTCACGGCCAAAGAAAACGGCACGGCCGTTTCCTGATACCGCGCCCCTGCCAGCGCAGACGGGGGCGCACCCTATATCCCCCTATTCAATAGAAGTGAACGTAAAAAGAGCGTGGGCTGCATCCCCTCGCTCTTTTTATTTATATCAGCTGTAAATAACGGTCCATATTTGATTGTCCGGCTGCTTTGATCAATTCTTCCGCCTTTTCCTCTTCCCCCGGCAAAGCGAGCCGGAGCTTGTCTTGAATGTCTTTTTCAGAAAGACCGTTTCCCGGCGCTCCCTTCGGACAGTCGATACGTGCTTCATAGATATGACCGCCGGAAGCCGTGACCCGTACAATTGTAAAACGGCCCTTCGGAACGGCGTTGTCAGCCGGCTGAATTTGGTCATCGCAGCTGCGGTGAATCCGCTCAAATCCTTTTTGAAGGGATTCCGGGATCGGCTCGGATGTGAAATGTTCAACTGAAAAATCCTTACCGTGCAAAGCCAAGGTGATCACATATTCTACGCTGAACCGTCCCGCTTCGCCTGTTTTCGGACGCCGTTCTGTCAATGCGGCGTCCCCTCCCGGCGGATAAATCACGTCAATCCGTTCCGTTTGGCCGAAAGTGAGACCATGTTCGGCCTTCAGCTTGAGAATGGCGTCCGCCGCATGATGGGCCGCCGAGCAAAACGGATAAACCTTAAACCAAAGTCCCGGACTCACAATCCGCCAAGGGTTTCCCCACCCGTTTACAAGCAGGGTTTCTGCCCGTTCAAGATCGCCGTACAGTCCGAAAAAACCTTTCTCCCCGTCAAGCGCATGAGCTGAGCCGCCGAAACCGGCCTTTGCAAGCTTTACGGCGAACAACCCGGCTTGGGCGGCCAGTCCGGCGTGGAGCGGCTTCATTTCTGTCCCGAATTGCACTCTCATGCCTCCGGAACGGGCAGCCGCAAACCCGATTGCTTTCTGCAATTGGGTTTGATTCAGATTCTCCGCGAATCCGACGGCGCATGCGGCCGCAATGGCACCTAACGTTCCTGTATTGTGCCAGCCTTTCTCGTAATGATGCCTTCCAGCTGACTCGCCGAGCCGCGCCATCACTTCGATTCCCGTCACATAAGCGCCGAGAAAACGGCTCTTGTCTATCCGGCCGGCTGATGCGGCTGCAATCAAAGCCGGAAGGATGACCGCGCTCGGATGTCCTCTTACATCAGAATGAACATCGTCAAAATCAAGCGCATGTGCGATGAATCCGTTAATGAGCGCGGATTGGGACGGCGTGGTTTTTTGATTTCTGCCGATAAGCGGCGCTATCGGCACCCCGCCTTCTTCTTCGGCCAGTTTTACCAGCTTTTCAACTCCTTTATCCCGTCTCCCCGCAAAAGCCGCCGCTGTAAAATCAAGCAGTCCTTTGCGCGCTTCTTTCATCGCTTCGGCGGATGTTTCCGGTACAGACGACATGACGGCCTGAGCAAGTCCGGCCGTCAGATTTTCCGTATTCATTCCGTCTGCTCCAATACATTGACGGCAAGCCGGGCGAAAAACTCAGCCGCTTTCGGGAGCGCTTTTTCGTCGAGTGTGAAGGCGGGATGGTGCCATTCTTCTGTTCCGTTTGTTCCCATCCAGACGAAGAAGCCGGGGATTTTTTCTTGATATAACGCGAAGTCTTCGCCGCCGGGCGACTGTTCTGCCCGAACGGTTTGAAGCCCGAGATCTTCAGCCGTTTGTTCCGCCGCCTGTATGAAACGGGCGTCGTTCATCACTGACGGCAGGTAAGGAAACCAGCGGAAGTCAGCCTCTGCCCCGAATCCGGCCGCGATTCCTTCGGCAACCCGCTTCATATGTTTCGGAACAGCGTCACGCGCTTCCTTTTGAAACGTCCGGACGGTGCCTTCCATTTCAACATGGTCCGGGATGACATTCCAAGAGCTGCCGCCTTGAACTCTTGTGATGCTGACGACTGCATTGTGAAGCGAGCTGATGTTTCTGCTGACAACCGATTGCAGGCCGCCGATGATCTGTCCTGCCGCCTGAATCGGGTCAATGCTGTTGTCGGGGATTCCGGCGTGGCCGCCTTTTCCTTTCACGGTGATTTCAAAGCGGTCGACACTCGCCATCAGCGGGCCTTCTTTCAGACCGACCGTGCCGACGGGGAGGTCAGGTTTGTTATGCATGCCGAATATCGCCGATACACCGTCAAGCGCGCCGGCTTCAAAGACCTGTCTTGCTCCGGCGGCGATTTCTTCCGCGGGCTGAAAAATAAACCGCACCGTTCCTTTCAGCTCATGCTTTCTCTCATTTAATAAGAAAGCCGTGCCGAGAATAGATGCCGTATGGAAATCATGGCCGCATGCGTGCATCACGCCGCTGTTTCGCGAAGCAAACGGAAGGTTTGTTTTCTCTTCGATCGGCAGTGCGTCGATGTCCGCTCTGACGGCGATGACGGGGCCGCTTTTATCTCCTTTGATTTCAGCGATCACTCCGGTTTGAAGTTTCGGCACATCAAGAACCGTGATTCCTTCTTCCTCCAGCCAGCGGCGGATTTTATTCGTCGTTTCGAATTCCTCGCCTGACAGCTCAGGGTGTTCATGAAGGTCGCGGCGGATATTGATTAAACGTTTGTTTAATGATTCATACGTTTCATTTGCCATTTCTTCTTCTTCCCTTCTTAGACAAGTTCGGCAGGCTCTCCCACTTGCTTAATGAATTTTTTCGTCCGTTCGTTCTGCGGATTGTCAAACAGCTCCTCCGGCGTTCCCTGTTCGATGATGCGTCCGTCCGCCATAAAAATAACTTTGTCGGCTACTTCACGCGCAAAAGCCATCTCATGCGTGACGATGATCATGGTTGTCTGTTTTTCGGCGATTGATTTGATGACTTGGAGCACCCCGGCTACAAGCTCAGGGTCAAGGGCTGAAGTCGGTTCATCCAGTAAAATCGCGTGAGGATCAACGGCCAAGGCTCTCGCAATCCCGATCCGCTGCTGCTGCCCGCCTGACATCGTAATCGGGTAGCTGTCCGCTTTGTGTTCTAAACCGACTTGCCGCAGCAGGTCCATACCGATCTGTTCCGCTTCTTTTTTCGGTTTCTTTTGCGCGGTGATCAGCGCCTCTGTCACATTTTGCAGGGCGGTTTTGTTTTTGAACAGGTTGTAATTCTGAAACACCATCGCCGTCTGCTGGCGAAGCTTGTGTACGTCTTTGCGCGAATAGGACGCTGCATTCAGCTTTGCATCGCCGATTTCAATGATGCCGTCATCCGGGCGCTCCAGCAGATTCAGACAGCGGAGGAGCGTTGATTTTCCCGAGCCTGACGGGCCGATGATGGCCGTGACTTCGCCGCTTTTGATCTCAAGATCGATCCCGTCAAGTACGGTAAGGTCTTTAAATGCTTTTCGAATATGTCTGACTTGTATCATCCTGAGCCTCCTCCTATGTGCGATAAGGCTTGCTGATCGCCCGTTCGAGCAGATCCTGCAGCACACTGTAAATAATCGTAAGAATCCAGTACATGACCGCGACGGCTAAATACGTCTCAAAATATTTGAGGTTGCCTGATGCGTACATTTTTCCTTGGGCGAACATCTCCATCACTCCTAATGTAAAGGCGAGCGATGTTTCTTTTAACAGGCCGATAAATGTATTTCCCGTCGCGGGAAGCGCGTTTCTGACGGCTTGCGGGAAAATGATCCGTCTGTACGCCTGGGATTTTGTCATTCCGACAGACAGACAGGCTTCAAGCTGCCCCTCATCGACTGAGTTGAGCGCAGCGCGGAAGATTTCAGCCAAGTAGGCGGCATTTTTCAGGCTTAGCCCGATAATCGCCGCAGTTAACGCCGTCATCTTGCTCATTCCGGGAAAGAGCTGAGGCAGGCCGTAATAAATTAAGAAAAGCTGCACGAGCGTCGGCACGCCCCGGAAAAATGAAATATACACCTTTGACAGCTGGTGAAGCACAGGAATACGATTTTTTGTGATAAGCGCTAATATAAGGCCGCCGATCACGGCAAATACCATGGCCGCGACGGCCATTAGTAATGTGATCGGCAAGGCTTCAATTAACGCGGGAAAAGCTGAAAACATAAATCCCCAATCAATGCTGTTCATTCTCGAATTTCACCGCCGTTTCTTAATGCTTTGCTTCCTTTGTGATATCTTCGTTAAAGTACTTTTCAGACAGCTTTTTCAGCGTGCCGTCTTTCCGCAGGTCTTCAATGGCTTTGTTTACTTTTTTGCGGATTTTATCGTGAGCCGCATCTTTCGCAAACGGGAAAGCGACTTTTTCATAGACAATCGGGTCTCCTGCTAATTTCAGAGGCAGACCGGTCTTTTTGATCTGGGCGATCAGGACGCTGCGGCTGTTTACATAGGCGTCAACCCGTCCGTAAGCCACGTCTTTCAGCGTACCTTCTTGTGTTTCATATGTTTTTATGTTGATTTTTTTATCCGGGTCCTTGCTCTCAAGGTTTTTCGCGTGGTTTGAGCCCAGAACGGCCGCCACTGTTTTTCCTTTCAGATCATTGACTGATTTGATGTCTTTGTTATCGTTTTTGACGACGATTTGAGTGCCCGCATACGAATACGGTTCTGTGAAGTTATACGTCTTCTTGCGTTCGTCCGTGACAGCAACCTGGTTTGAAATGGTGTCGAGTTTGCCGGTCTGGAGCTCGCCCATCAGTCCGCTGAATTCAAGCAGCTTCCAGTCCAGTTTCATGTTGATTTTTTTCGCAACGGCTTCCATGACATCCACGTCAAAGCCTGTCAGCTTGCCGTTTTCTTTATATGCGAACGGATAGCTTTGTCCCGTGGCGCCGACATGCAGCACGTTATCGCCGCCTTCGCTTTCTTTTCCGTTTCCGCATGCTGTTAAGACCGCCAAAAGCGCGGCAGACAGCAGCAAAGCCCATGTTTTCTTCTTCATTGAAATCCCGCCTTTTCCTATTAAAATGTTAATCCTGCAATTGTTTTTTAAATAGATGGTGATGTGGCCTTTTCCTAAATCCTTTTCGCCTGCGCGGACGTAGCCTTTCCGCTCGTACATGCCGATCAGCCACGGATGCTTGTCCGCTGTGCCCAGTGACACGAAAGGCGCTTTTAATGTATCGCGGAGCACTGTGTTCTCCAGCCACTCCAGCATGTCTGAGCCCGTCCCTTTTTTTCCGGTTTCAGGATCGACGGCGAACCACCAAATATGAGGGACACCGTACGGCCCGGGATTCGGCCCCCACGGCATCCGCAGAGAAATCGTCGCCAGAATCCGTCCGTCTTCCTCCAAAACGTAACAGGCGTTTTTTTGTATGTTAGTTAATACGAGTTCTTTATCCGCCGTGGCAGCGGCAAAGTTGATGCCGAGCTTGCGGATCGGTTCATACGCCCTCAGTGTCAGTGAAAGCAGCTCATCAGCGTCTGCCTCCGTTGCGAGCCGGTATTGTCTTGACATGATGAGCCCTCCTTTAGTCGGCATATCGGTTTGCCGGTTTTTCCAGTCCGAAATGTTCTCTCAGCGTCGTTCCTTCATACTCTTTTCTGAACACGCCCCGTTCTTGTAAAATCGGAATCACTTTGTCTACAAAAAGAGTGAGACCTTCAGGCAAAAGCGGAGGCATGATGTTGAAGCCGTCACAAGCTTGTTTTCCGACCCATTCTTCCATCTTATCGGCAAGCTGTTCTGGCGTTCCGACAAAGATATGATGGCCTCTTGAACCCGCCACATATTTGTACAGCTCGCGGATGGTCATGTTATCGCGTTTGGCCATCTCCTGAACGAGCTTGAACCGGCTTTTAACGGCATTCGACGCATCCGCATCCAATTCAGGCAGCGGGCCGTCAAGCGGGCAGGCGGAAAGGTCGACGCCGCCCAGATAGTTTTGCAGAATGTTCAGGCCGACAGACGGAATGATGAGGTCTTGGAGCTCTTCATATTTTGCCTGCGCTTCTTCTTCGGTATCGGCGATAACGGGAAAGATCCCCGGCATGATCGCAATTTTTTCAGGATCACGGCCGAAAGAAGCCGCTTGTTCTTTAATAGATTGATAGAATTCCTGCGCGGACTCCAAATGATTTTGCGCGGTGAAAATGACCTCCGCCGTTTTGGCGGCCAGCGCTTTTCCGTCTCCTGATGATCCGGCCTGAATAATGACCGGGCGCCCTTGAGGTGTGCGGGCGACATTTAACGGCCCTCTCACGGAGAAATATGTTCCTTTATGGTTCAATTCATGCATTTTGTCTTTATCGAAAAATGCTCCTGACTCTTTGTCACGGATAAAGGCGTCTTCCTCCCACGAATCCCATAATCCTTTGACGACTTCCACGAATTCTTCCGCGCGCTGATATCTGAGACGGTGCTCAAGATGCTTTTCGCCGCTGAAATTAAGCGCGGTCGATTCAATCGAAGATGTGACGACATTCCAGCCCGCGCGGCCGTTGGAAAGATGATCAAGCGATGCAAATTGTCTCGCGATATGGAACGGTTCGCTGTATGTGGTAGACGCGGTCGCCGCCAGACCGATGCGGGATGTGACCTGAGCGAGCGCCGACAGCAGCGTAAACGGCTCAAAGCGCGTCAGCACATTCGGATGTGATTTGCCGTCTATTGATAAACTGTCCGCCAAAAACAGCATGTCCAATTTCCCACGCTCAGCCGTTTTCGCCAGTTCTTTGAAATAATCCAAATTCATGCTCGCGTCCGCCGGTGCCTGAGGATGTCTCCAAGAAGCGACATGATGGCCGGTGCCCGCGAGAAACACACCGAGTTTGATTTCTTTTTTCTTTGTCATGATGGATCTCCTTCTATTCTGAAATACGGTTCAGAAAATATTAACACCACTAAACCTATATTTCCTAGTAATTTTATAAGAATAAATCAAAATGTACAATTGTCACGCAAGTTTGTCAATGCATTAAGACAAAAATCATGATTTTTAAAATAACCCGGCGCACCGGCCGGGTTATTTCTTCGAAACTGTATAGACGGTCCCTTTGACCTTTTTCTTAATAACAGCAATGATAAGCAGCAAAACGGGGAACAGCACTTGAAACGGAAGATGAATATAGATCGGCACAATGTTTAAGCCTTCATTCATGTGTTCCGAAAAATTGCTTGCGATGCTGATGGAGAGAATCAGCACCCCCAATCCGACCGGAAAGGCCAGCTGGGACGGGTTTTTTTCTTTAAACAGCGTGGACACGCCCACGACAACCGCATATGTAAAAAGGCTGACTTTGAAAAAACCGCCGATGACGAGCACGAGCATGAAAAAGACATCCAGCCGGTCTAAAAACTCTTCCACTTTAATCGTCTGTATGGTGCTCAGCAGCGGAAATTGAGAGCGGAGCATTAAGTTGACGTCCAGCACACAAATATTAATCGCCACTGACATCGCCAAAAACAGCCCGCTGATGATAATCGCCAGAAATCCGGTTTTCTTCACCTTTTTCCGATCTTTTAAATAAGGGAAAATCATGACAAACACGATTAATTCACCGAACGGGATGAACATCGTCTGTTTAAACACGGAATAAATGACCGTTCCTGCACCCTCCGCTAAAACGGGCTGGAGAAATCTGAGGTTGATCGTGCCTGAGCTGATAATGAGGATCAGCCCGACAGCTGTCAGAAAATACATAATGCCAAACAGCAGCTCGCCGGCCCTCGCTATCACTTCAATTCCCTTTCTGACCGCAAATATCGCGGCGATCATCAGCATGGCATTCACAATTAAAAGCGGCGTGTCCTGGTAGGCGAAGGTGACAAGCATTTCGCCAAAATCCCGCAATACGCGGGCCGCGATATAAGAAAAATAGAGAATATAAAGAAGCGAGACCGCCCAGCTCAGATGTCTGCCGATCAGTTCGTTCATGTAATCTCTCGGTGAAGACTCAGGAAAAAATTGATACAGGGCCTGATAAACGTAGAAAAGTCCGAGGCCGGTAACGCACCCGAGAAGCACGGACAGCCACGCATCCCGCCCAGCCATCGTGCCCGGCGGGATCAATAACGAACTGCCCAATTCAAACAAAATGATCATAATAAACAGCTGACGCGTGCCGATTTTCGCATTTTCCATACGCTTCGCTCCTTTCCCCTCACATCAATCATGCTCAAGCTTGTCTGAGAGAGGATTATTCCGCAAGCCCGTTCTTCTGATAATGACTTCCGTTTTGACATCTACGGGGAGATTGGGGAAATATTCTTCCTCCCACTTCCCTTTGAACTTTTTCCATTTGTCCGGATGCTTCCGATAGATCAGGTCTCCGAAGCCGACGAAGTCATTCTTACGGGCTTTTATATCTTCAATTGATTTGGTGATATCTTTGTCAAGCTGCACGCTGAGCGCCTTTTGCATCGTCATCAGCACTTGCGGATCAGACAGATGGAAAGGGTATCTGACAGCGTCCACCAGCCCCTCGACCTGAGCATGCACGTGAATATGCGGTTTTCCGTTCGGAAAAGTGGCCGTCACCTTTGTATTCTGGCGGGTGACCTGCAGACTGATTGCATGCTTCACGTTCTTCCAATCCGCATTGATGAACGTATGCTTGATCCTATTGAGCAGCCATACAGCCCCCACACTGTCGTCATCCTCAATCCAGTAATCCAGCCTCCCATCCTTTTTGAACACCGCCAGTCCGTCCGCTGACAGCACTGCTTTCGGTTCAGTCGTCTGCGTATTTTCCATCGTAGGGCCGGCTTTTTCATCTCCGTGCATTTCATAACCCGGTATAAACGGCGACCCGGTCGGAGAAGCGAGATCAATCAGAACGTCCTGAAGGCTGGTTTTAATGACTCTGCCGTATTGTTCCTGCGTGAAGCTGAGCGTCTTGTTCACTTTATTGGAAGGGATTTTATCAATCGGCGTCAGCACTTTTATAATGTCTTCAGCCTTGGAATTATGCGCGATAACAACGGTTGCGGTCGTCCTGAATTCGGTGTCGCGGTCAAGATTGTCCAGAATAAAACTGAGCCCTTCCTCTTTCGCCAGTTTTTCACTGAACACCACGAGATTCGTATGCGCAAAATAGAGCCTTCTGGACACTTTCATCGAGCCTTTTCTCAAAGCTTCCGTCATATTGTCTCCGGACACCGAATAGACGGAAACCGGAGGCCGGTCTCCCGCTCCGCCGCCCTGCAGACCGCCGGCCACGTTTCCCGGATTGATAATTTGCAAGTGAAGGACGTATTTTCCCGTTTCGGTCCGGTCAATACCGATGGCGGAGATCACAGCCAAATCAGTCAGCTCCCTTTTATCCCAGCATCCGGATACAAACATAAGGGAAACCATCGTACAAAGGATAAGTATCCATTTACGTCTTTTCATTACCGTCGCCCTCTTCTACATCTTTATTAACCATTCCTCTGGATGTCTCCGGTTTCGGTCTTTGATGTTCCCCTTCGCGCCTGTTGTTTTCCTGCACGAGCAGTTCCGGCCTTTTTTCATCCGCCCATAACGGAGCGCGGAGGATGGAATCCTTCAGCCCGCCCGGAGTCAAAGGAGCGAGCGGGGACATATACGGAAAACCGAATGAACGCAGGCCGCACAGATGGACGAACATCATGATAATGCCCAGAATCAGCCCGTAAAATCCCATGACCGCCGCTGACAGAATAAAGAGAAACCGGATCAGCCGCGCGGATATCGCCATGTCAAAAGCCGGGGTCGCAAAGCTGGCAATCGCCGTCAGCGCGACGACGATAACCATGGCGGGGGAGACGATGCCGGCCTGTACGGCGGCCTGGCCGATGACAAGCGCTCCGACTATGGAAACGGCGGAGCCGACAACTCTCGGAAGCCGGACACCCGCCTCCCTGAGAATCTCAAAGGCCACTTCCATCGTCAGCGCTTCAATCACGGCCGGGAACGGCACCGTCTCCCGCTGAGCAGCGATGACAATCAGCAGCTGCGTCGGAATCATTTCCTGGTGAAAGGTCGTCGCCGCCACATAAATCCCCGGCGCCACCAGTGAAATGAAGAAAATCAAAACCCGCAGCACCCTGATGCTTGTGGCGATATCAAATCGTGAATAATAATCCTCAACGGATTGAAAAAATTGAATAAATAAAGCCGGCGCGATGAGAACGAACGGCGTTCCGTCCACGATAATCGCAAATCGTCCTTCCAGCAGATTCCCCGCCACGACGTCCGGCCGCTCCGTATGATATACGGTGGGGAACACAGAAAACGGCGCGTCTTCAATGAGCTGTTCAATGTAGCCGGATTCCAGAATGCTGTCGATGTCAATGTGCTTCAGCCGCTTGCGGACTTCCTTAATCAGCTTTTTATCGCAAATTCCGTTAATATACATCAGCGCGACATCCGTATTCGTTTCGTGTCCGATCTCCATTTTTTCAACCCATACATCAGGCGTTTTTACATACCTGCGGATCATGGAAATATTGGTTTGCAGAGATTCAGTGAATCCCTGCCGCGGGCCGCGAAAAGAGACCTGAGTGCTCGGCTCTTGAATGGACCGGTGCTCGCCCCCTTCCGTGCTGGCGATCAGCGCCTTGTCAGCCCCGTCGACAAAAATGAGCGTGCTGCCCGCCACCAGCCCGGCATAAAGGCTTTTCCATTTTTCTTCCTCTTTCACCCCGCCGATCGCAAGCGTTTTATCGTATATCAGGCAGACCGCTTGTTCCGGCTGAACGGACGGGATGTCGATTAAATCCTCCAGAAGGGATTGACTGACAAGCTGTTCGTCTACCAAACCGGCGATATACACAATTGCGGCCGGAAGCTCTTCTTTTCCGATTTTCAGCCGGCGGATGACGACATCGGCACTGTTGCCGAACCTCTCAGACAGCTTCTTCATATTTTGCTTTAAGCTGAGGGAGATCGGCTCATCCCGCTCTTTGTCCGGCTGGCTGTCCGCTTCTTTTCTGCCTTCATTGTCACGGTCGTTTTGATCGGCTTTTTTTTGTTTCCTCTGCTTAAAAAATGGCGGCATATCTCAAAAAACCTTTCCTCGTTTTTTTCATATTCTTCCTGTACGGCAAAAGATTATGCACGGCGGAAAGTCTGTATAAGTTCTGCGTAATCGAAAAGGATAAAAAGGGAGAGTGATGCGCATGAAAATATTGGGGGTTTCATTTTTTTTGCTGACTGCCTGTCTGATCATTTCAGTAACGATGGATATGCTGCAAGGTTTCAGTTTCTATGGAGCGGTCCAAAACAACCTGTCCGCTTTTAAATTGACCACCTTCTCAGAATGGCTGATGCTGTTTTTATTCGCCCTCTTTTTAATCAGAGAAATGATCGCTTTATATAAATCAGGTAAAAAAGATGCCTGACAGGCGCACGGCTGTATTGTGTCAAAAAAGAACACATCCCTCCTTCTCTCGGAGTTCATGTGTTCTTTTTATTTTTCCGGCGCAGATTGTTCTCAGATGACGATATTTCCGCTTTCCGTATCTGTCGCGTGCTTCACAATGACGCCTTTGATAATGCGGTTGCCGATGATTTTAGTACTTGCGGAGGAGCTGGTTTGGATGGCGGAAGCAGAAGCGGCGGAAAGGTTGTTGATGGTATTGCCCGAAACGAGGGAATTGGAGGCTCCGTTCAGATAGATGCCGATCGGGCTGCCCGCTGTTCGGTTGATCGTGAGCGTATTGTCTATGACTTCATGCGTGCCTGAGTTCAGATACACGGTAACGATAAGCGGTGATGATTCAAAGCGGTTGCTGATGACAGAGGTTCCCGAGGATGTTGAACTGAATACGGGATAGTTTTTATAGTTCTTAAAGAGATTGCCTTTGATGACAGCCCTGGCGTCATTTGTCACCGATACGGCATAGGACTCCGCGGCGCCCTGATACGCATTCGGAAGGAGCGTATTTCCTTCAATAACGGCATTTCCGCCTGTGACCCATATGCCCCGGCTGAACGATTTCAGCACATTTTGCTTTACAATGATACTGCCGGCCGACATGGTGATTCCGTCTGTCACCTGATTCAGAGTGTTATTCGTAAAGACGGCGTTTTCCGACAGCGTCGCCCGCATCCCCGTGCTTCGTCTCGTTTCGGAACGTCCGTTTTCAATGACATTGCCGTCAACGGTCACATCTTCTGCCTGATAGACGGAAATGCCCGTATTTTCAAATTGATTGATTTTGTTGTGAGTGACGAGGACGCTTTTTCCCCTTACATCTATTCCGGTGGAAAACCCGGTAATCAGATTGTTGGAAATGACGGCATTGCTGCTGTCCTGTCCTTGTGACACACCTTGTCCGGCGACTGCGGTCCTTGAGCCGCCGTCTGACCGAAAGAAGACATTCCCCGAAATGACGGTATGTGCCCCATACCCGTAGCTGATTGTGTTATCGGAATGATTTCCTTCAATTAACACATTATATCCGTTAAAATTGGTGACTGAGCTTGCGGCGTTTCCGGAAAAGAAGTTGTTGCGGACCGTAATATGAAGAGCTTCTTCATAATCAATATCGCCTTCTCCGTACGATTCAATATCGATTCCGAATTTCGGAGCCGTTCCGTTCCCTTGCCCGGCGTCTTCAATCACGCATTCTTCCACTGTAACGGTATTGCAGCCGGTGATTGAAATGTTGTTCCGCCTTGACTGCCTGATCTCACAGCGGCGGATGGTCACCTGTTCTGAAGTTTCGTAATCACTGTTTGTTTTTAACCCGAGCGGGCTGACAATTATGCCGTCTCCCGTAAAATCCGAAATCTTCACATTTTCGATCAGCACATTGCTGCTGCCTTCAATACAGATTCCAAACCCCCATTCATGGGTCGACCGCAAAGGGACATTGGTATACGTGTGTTCATCCCGTTCCCCGATGATCCGGCCGCCGGTGATGGTGACATTTTCACGCCTGCCTATATAGAAAGCCGAGTAGCCCCAGGAGCTGTTCGGCGCCACTTTAATCGTGCATTCCGGATCTAAAACGATGGTGAGATGGCTCGGCACGTTAATCCCGGCGTTCCGAAACGGCTGGCTTCTGTCCCCGCCAAGCGTGCCGTTGATTTTATACGTTCCGGGCGGAAAAAACACCGTATGACAGCCTTCGCTGACGGCCCTGGCCAAGCATTGGTTGATGGCGCCCGTCACATCGGTTTTTCCGTCTGCCGCCACACCGCAATCCGTAATATCCAATATACGATTCGGCAAGTGATAATCTCCTCCTTCCTCTCTTATTGTCATCTTATTCCGCCATATCCCGCTCCGCCTGTACATACTTTAAATTTTATTAAAAAAGTTTATAAAGATAGTTTAGTCAGATAATATAACAAAATAAGTCATTGGAATCAGGAAAATTCGTCTATATTAAACGTTTTAATATCTTTTCATTCTGGAATTTTTTGAATTCAGTATAAATTATATTGACACAAGTATTATATAAGAATATGATTTTTGTAATACACTTTTTTAAGAAAGGGTTGGCTCAGGTGGCATCTATTGATAAGGAATCTATAACAGAAACTGTGCCGCAACGAGGCTTTTTCGGTCATCCCCGCGGCTTGTTCACACTGTTTTTCACCGAATTTTGGGAGCGTTTCTCCTACTATGGTATGAGAGCCATATTGCTTTACTATTTATACACGGAAGTCGCTCATGGCGGTCTCGGCTTTGATAAAACGACCGCAGTTGCCATCATGTCCATATACGGGTCTCTCGTATACATGTCGAGCGTCATCGGCGGATGGCTGGCCGACCGGGTATTCGGCACGGCAAACACCGTATTTTACGGCGGAATTTTAATTATGTTCGGGCACATCGCTCTTGCCTTCCCCGGCAGCACGGCGGCGTTTTTTACCAGCATGGCTCTGATCATTATCGGAACCGGCCTGCTTAAACCAAACGTATCCAGCGTTGTCGGAGATTTATATACGAAGGAAGACGAGCGCCGCGACTCAGGTTTCAGCATCTTTTACATGGGGATCAACCTCGGCGGATTGCTTGCGCCGCTAATTGTCGGAACACTCGGACAGAAGTACAACTACCACTTAGGCTTCGGATGCGCCGCGGCCGGTATGTTCCTCGGACTGATTGTTTTCGCTCTTACGAGAAAGAAATACCTCGGCAAAGCAGGCTCCAATGTACCGAATCCGATTTCTAAATCATCAGTGATCGGCACGGGAATCGGAGTGGTCATCGCAGCAGCCGTTATTATCGTTCTGATTCAAACCGGCTGGCTGACGATCCAGCGTGTGATTGACACCGTCAGTATCCTCGGCATTGTCATTCCGGTTATTTACTTTATCGTGATGTTCACAAGCAAAAAAGCGACGAAAACGGAAAAATCACGGCTTGCGGCTTATGTTCCGCTGTTTATTGCAGCGGCAATGTTCTGGGCGATTCAGGAGCAGGGCGCGACGATTCTAGCTTTATATGCGGATCAGCGCACGAGACTTTCCTTTGCGGGCATGCATCTTGAGTCTTCATGGTTCCAGTCTCTGAACCCGTTATTCATCGTTATTTTCGCGCCGGTGTTCGCGTGGATCTGGATGAAGCTCGGCAAACGCCAGCCTTCAACACCGATTAAATTCGCGATCGGCATTATCCTTGCCGGATTATCATTTTTAGTCATGGTGCTTCCGGTTATGGGCGGAAGCGGCGAGCTTGTGAGCCCGCTTTGGCTTGTGCTCAGCTTCCTTTTGGTTGTGCTTGGTGAGCTTTGCCTTTCACCGGTCGGTTTATCCGTCACAACGAAACTTGCGCCTGCAGCTTTCTCAGCGCAGACGATGAGTATGTGGTTTTTAACAAACGCCTGCGGTCAAGCCCTGAACGCAAAAGTAGTCGGTTTGTTTGATAAGATTTCTGAAGCGGCCTACTTCGGCTCAATCGGTCTTGTTTCGATCATTCTCGGTATTATTTTAATTCTTCTGTCTCCCGTCATTAAACGGGCGATGAAAGGCGTACAATAAAAGAAAAGCCTGCGGAATCGTCCGCAGGCTTTTTTTGCGTCTATCGTTTTAACTCCTCAAGTGTTTCTCTCCATCTCTTCAGGACATCTTCCGGTTCGTGGAGCTGGATGGCCGGTCCGGATGTCAGATCCGCGTATTTCGCCCGATCTTCCTTGACGGTGATCACGCGGCAGCTGAACCGTTCCCGCTCGTGTTTCGCCTCTTTCAGCGGCGGAAGCGCCTTACATTCCAATGTGACGTAATATGCGGCTCCACCGTGCCAGGCGATGAAAAGAGCTTGTCCCGAATGCAGAAGGCTTTTTACGGTCGTCGTGTTTTTCCATAAGGCGAGCCGGAGATTTGTTCTGCTCACGGCCGCGATTTCACCGGCGCTGATCATGGCCGCGTGCGGACGGCCTTCTTTTGTCACGGATTGGAGCACAAATGCGTCGTGCTGCTTTTTTTCAAGCTCCGTTCCGTCTAAAAGCGCGTAAAGCGCCTCCGGCAAGTGCTCCGTCAGCATTACGCTTTTCTTTCCGGGACAGCGGGAACATGTGTGGCCGTCTCTGTTTCTTTCGGATCGATTTTAAATGCCGGGTTGAATGCCGCCGGATTCGTGATGCTTTCCGGTTCACAGGATCTCCATGTGAAAAAGCAGGTTTGGCATTGGTATATTTCCCAAGCGCCTTTGACCGGCGATTGGCTGACGGTTTCTCCTTTTTGGGATTCACAGCGCGGGCATGTTTTCATAGTAAACTCATCCTTTCTTATTGATTCATTAAGTCCATCAGTTTTTGTTCCCACTCTTTCGTTGTCAGCGGGGAATCAAGCGGCTGCGAATAATGGCCTCTTGTTTCCGGCGCGACAGGCGTCGTGGCGTCAAGAATCATTTTGTGTGTCATCCCTGCCGGATCAGACCCCGGGTCAAGCGGAAGGACGGACAGATCAGGAATGATGACTGCATCGTGTTTCGGATGCATTTTCGTTGAGAGCGCCCACATGACTTGCGGCAGGTTAAACGGATCGACATCCTCATCCACGACAATGACCATTTTGCAGTAGCCGAGTCCGTGCGGCGTCGTCAGGGCGCGCATGCCGACCGCCTTGGCAAATCCGCCGTAGCGCGTTTTCGTGGAAATAATGGCGATCAGCCCGTGCGTATACATCGCATTCACGGCGACGATTTCGTTCGGATAAGCTTCCTTGAGCTGCTGGTAAAGCGGCACGCACGTATTAATACCGATCATATAGTCGCACTCCGTCCACGGCATGCCTAAGTATAAATGTTCAAAAATCGGATTGTTTCTATGATATACCCGTTTGATTTTGATGACCGGCATGCTGCGGCCGCCTGAATAATGGCCCGTGAACTCACCGAAAGGTCCTTCGTATTCCCGTTCTCCCGCAAGGATCTCTCCTTCCAGAACGACTTCAGCGCCCCAAGGGATGTCTAAATCAGACAATTTAGATTTAACGATTCTGTAGGGCTCCCCTTGAATCGCGCCGGCCATTTCATACTCGGATTGATCGTATAACAGCGGAGTTGATGCAGCCGTCGTAATCACCGGCTCACAGCCGAGCGCGATCGTAACGGGAAGATTCACGCCGCGTTCTTCAGCTTGGCGAAGATGAATCGCAATATCATGCTGAGGCACGGGCTGAATGCCGAGGCGGTCTTTTCCCTTTACCTGCATTCTGTAAATGCCGACATTCTGCTTGCCGAAATTGTCCGGATCTTCAAGATCGCGGGAAATGACGCACGCTTTATCCAAATAGTAGCCGCCGTCCCCCTGGTTGATTCTGAATAGCGGAAGGATGTCAAAAAGATTGATATCTTCCGTTATTTCATTTTCATGAAACGGCGCGGTATCTTCCCGTTTGACCGGCACCGGAAATGCATCGTACCGTTTGGCAAACTCAAAGAATTGTTCTTTTACAGGCGTATCTTTCGGCATGCCGAGCATCATCGCGTGATTTGGCCACGAGCCGATGACATTCAGAGCCACCTGAGCATCGTGATGTCCGTAAATATTGTTAAACAAAAGCGCAGGGGTTTTATCCCCGAGATTGCTGGCTGCACGCGCGGCGGCGCCCAGGTCCGGCTCCGGTTTTACCTCTTCGTTGACGGTTAAGAGCTGCCCTTCTTTTTCAAGAGCGGCGAGAAATTCCCTAAAATCCTGATAGGCCATTATCAGATTCCTCCTTTTTGTTTTTCAATTCCGTACCACCGTTTCGCTTCCGGCAGACGGATGCCGAACTGATCGAGCGTCCGGAACACAATATGGTCTATCAATTCATCCATGTCAGCCGGCTTGTTATAAAATGCCGGCATCGGCGGAAGAATGACGGAACCCATTTTTGTAAGCGCTAGCATATTTTCTAAATGAATTTGGCTGAGCGGCGTTTCTCTTGTCAGCAGCACAAGTTTTTTCCGCTCCTTCAGGATGACGTCAGCCGCCCTTGTCAGCAGATTGTCAGCCATTCCGGTGCGGATGCTTGCCAGTGATTTCATGCTGCACGGAGCGATGATCATCCCGTCCGTTTCAAACGAGCCGCTTGAAATCGCCGCTGCCTGGTCTTTGTGAGAATACGTATAGGATGCGAGTTTCTCGACATCTTTTAACGTATAATCGGTTTCATGTGTAATGGTGACATTTGCCCAAGGAGAAACGACAAGATGGGTTTCGATCTCCGCGGCTTTTAAATATTCTAAAAGCCTGATCCCGAATATGGCCCCCGTTGCCCCGGTCATTCCGATGACGAGCTTCATATTGACCCCTCCTTTACGCTTGAAATGTGGTGTCAAATCCATCATACTCCTGATATATCCATATGAAAAATATTCGTTAAATCTATGTATCATACTTTAAAGGTATAATAGAAAGGAGCGCGTTCTCATGGATATCCGGCAATTACGTTATTTCATCACCATTGCCCAAGAGCAGAAAATCACGACGGCCGCCAAAAAGCTTCATATGGCACAGCCGCCTTTAAGCAGACAGCTGAAACAGCTCGAAGAAGAATTGGGCGTCATTCTGTTTGACCGCAATAAAAAGAAACAAATGACCCTCACATATGAAGGAAATGTCTTTTTGAAAAGAGCGAAAGAGATTCTTCATAAGTTTGAGGACGCTATAATCGAGGTACAAGAGCTGAAGGAGGAGGTGGCCGGGACACTTGCCGTCGGGTCAACCATTTACTGCGCAGCGCTCATGCTTGAGAAAGTGTCACAGATGAAAGAGCGGTTTCCGCATCTCACCTTTAACATTTGGGAAGATGAGCCCGTCTCACTGCTCGAGCTTCTGGAAACCCGGCAGATTGACGCCGCCGTCACCACCACCTTGATTAAAAACGACGGCATTGAATCGAAGGAGCTTGAAGACATTCCGTGTGTATTGGTACTGTCCGAGCATTCAAAACGACTGTGCGGAGAAACGATTAAACTGAGTGACATCGCCTCTTTGCCTCTGATCCTTTTGCGCACCGTCAATGGAAGAGGTGTGTATGACCAAGTCCTCCAAGTTTGTGAACAGTACGGTCTCGATCTCCAGGTTGTTTGTGAATGCCATGACTCCGCGACGCTCTTGAGCCTCGTATCATCAGGATTCGGTGCCACGATTCTGCCTTTGACGATGATTCCCGTCCATATGCGCTCGCATGTCAAAACGGTTATCATCGAAGACAACCCGTTTGTCATGACACCGGCCGTCATCTGGAGAAAAGACAGCTACCTGCCGAAGCCTGTCAGACAGTTTTTGGAATTATTTTGATCCGGAACACGATGAATTCCCGCTTATGAAAACCAATTACTTGACTCATACTAAAAAAAGTTATCCTTTACAATTGGGAGCTATTTTTTCTCAATAAAACTACTCAGAAAAGTGGGGAATAAAGAAGATGAAAAAAGCATTATTCGCTTTGTTCATGATGGTCAGCATCGCAATGCTTGCAGCCTGCGGAAACTCACAGGACAGCGGATCTAAGTCAAAAGACGGCGATCTTTGGGCTTCTGTCAAGAAAAAAGGCGTACTGACCGTCGGTACAGAAGGAACGTACGAACCGTTTACCTTCCATGATAAAAAGACTGACAAACTGACCGGATATGATGTTGAAGTGATTCAAGAAGTCGCGAAACGCCTCGGTCTGAAAGCTGACTTTAAAGAAACACAATGGGACAGCATGTTTGCCGGTTTAAACGCGAAACGGTTTGACGTCGTCGCCAACCAAGTCGGCAAAACAGGCCGTGAGAACCAATATGATTTTTCTGATAAATACACAACGTCAAATGCAGTCGTCGTGACGAAAAAAGACAGCACGATTGCGAAAGAGGCTGATGTCAAAGGAAAAACAGCGGCTCAGTCATTAACAAGCAATTACAATAAATTAGCGAAAGAAGCCGGCGCGAAAATTGAAGGCGTTGAAGGCATGGCGCAATCCCTTCAGCTCATTCAGCAGGGCCGCGCTGATCTGACTTATAACGATAAGCTTGCCGTACTGAACTACTTAAAAACGTCCGGCAATAAAAACGTGAAAATCGCGTTTGAAGCAGGCCAGCCGCAGCAGACGTATTTCGCATTCCGAAAAGGAAGCGGCGAACTTGTGACTCACGTCAACAAAGCGTTAAAAGAAATGAAAGAGGACGGGACTCTTTCTAAAATAGCTAAAAAAATGGTTCGGCGAAGATGTTTCTAAGTAACATGCCGGAACCCGTGATTGCAACAGCCATTCCGTGGGATTTGGTGCAGCAGTCATTCTGGCCGATTCTTTCCGGGGGAATCTATTATTCGATTCCCCTTACCATTCTTTCCTTTATTTTCGGAATGATCATCGCGCTGATTACGGCGCTCGCCAGAATGTCAAATATGAAACCATTGAGATGGGTGTTCAGCGTATACGTATCAGCGGTGCGCGGCACTCCTCTTCTCGTTCAATTGTTCATCATTTTTTATCTGTTCCCGACATTTAATATTACGCTGGACCCTTTCCCAAGCGCAGTCATCGCGTTTTCATTAAACGTGGGCGCCTATGCTTCTGAAATCATCCGGGCATCTATTTCATCCGTGCCGAAAGGGCAATGGGAAGCCGGTTATACGATCGGCATGACCTATCGCAAGACATTGTTCCGCGTGATCCTGCCGCAGGCGTTTCGCGTGTCCATTCCGCCATTATCAAATACATTTATCAGCCTGATCAAGGATACATCTCTCGCGTCACAGATTCTCGTCGCGGAGCTGTTCAGAAAAGCGCAGGAAATCGGCGCGCAAAACCTTGATCAAATCTTGGTCATCTATATTGAAGCCGCCTTTATTTATTGGATCATCTGCTTCTTGCTGTCAATCGTACAGCATGTGATCGAACGGCGTCTCGACCGTTATGTGGCCAAATAAGGAGGTTTCGATATGCTTTCCGTCAAAGGATTAAATAAATCATTCGGACAGAATGAAATTTTAAAAAGATAGATATGGAGATAGAAAAAGGGAAAGTCATCGCCATTCTGGGACCGTCCGGTTCTGGAAAAACGACGCTTCTGCGCTGTCTGAACGCGCTTGAGATCCCCAATCGCGGCGAGCTGGCATTCTCCGATTTTTCAATAGATTTCTCTAAAAAAGTGAAGCAGGCTGATATTCTCCGCCTCCGCCGCAAATCAGGCATGGTCTTCCAGGCGTATCATCTGTTTCCTCACCGCACGGCGCTTGAAAACGTCATGGAAGGACCCGTTCAAGTGCAAAAGCGCGACAAGGAGCAAGTCAGAAAAGAAGCGATGGAGCTTCTGGAAAAAGTCGGACTGAAAGACAAAATGGATTTATATCCGTTCCAGCTTTCCGGCGGTCAGCAGCAGCGGGTCGGCATCGCCCGCGCGCTTGCGATTCAGCCCGAGCTGATGCTGTTTGACGAACCGACGTCAGCACTTGATCCGGAGCTGGTCGGCGAGGTGCTCAAAGTGATTAAGGATTTGGCGAACGAAGGCTGGACGTTGGTCGTCGTCACCCATGAAATCAAATTCGCGCAGGAAGTGGCTGATGAAGTCATCTTCATTGACGGCGGCGTCATTGTGGAACAAGGACCGCCGGCCCAGATTTTTTCCGCGCCGAAAGAAGAACGCACGCAGCGGTTTTTAAACCGTATACTGAATCCTTTGTAGGAGCCGGAGAAGAAGCGAAACACTGATTTCGCTTCTTCTTTTTTTTGGCGGTTATGCTACAATGACAATTAATGAAATTTTATGAAAGAAGGGACCTCTTTGAAGCGGGAATTCTTGATGCGCTGGACGTTTTATTTTGCCGGTCTGTTGATTTTGTCTTTCGGGGTATCGTTAACCATTAAAGGAAAAGCTCTCGGCATCAGCCCTTGGGATGCCTTTCATTATGGGCTTTTTCAGCATTTCGGGCTATCTGTCGGCCAATGGTCCATCTTGGTCGGCGCGGTCATCGTGGCTTTAACCTGCCTGTTCACGAGGACACTCCCGAAAATCGGCGCTATCTTAAACATGGTGCTGATGGGAATGTTTATTGATTTCTTCTCGTTTCTGCTTCCTGAGGCGCACGCTTTTTCCTTAGCGGCCGTGTTTTTTCTATCGGATTGCTGCTGATCGGCTGCGGCGTCGGTATTTACGTATCGGCTGGGCTCGGCGCGGGCCCCCGGGACTCTCTGATGATGCTGATATCTGAAAAAACGGGCTGGAACGTGCAATGGGTGCGGAACGGCATTGAGCTGACGATTCTTGCCGCAGCCTGGGTGATGGGCGGACCGATCGGCGCCGGAACCATTATTACGGCTGTTTTGACGGGGCTGATTCTGCGTTTTTCTTTGCCGCAGTCCTCTAAACTGTTAACATACGCGATCTCCGGGCGGGCAACGTCCGTGCATTAAAAACAAAGCCGAAACGGTTTTGTTTTTTTATTTTCGGACAGCTTTCGTTTGATATGATAGGATGGTTTTGACAATATTTTCAGACGGAGGATCTGGACATGAAGATTTACGGAGTATATATGGACCGCCCGCTTTCTGCAGGGGAAGAGGATCGGATGATGGCAGCCGTGTCCGCCGAAAAGCGGGAAAAATGCCGGCGCTTTTACCATAAGGAGGATGCTCACCGCACCTTGATCGGCGACATGCTGATCCGCACGGCTGCGGCGAAGGCTTACGGACTTGATCCGGCCGCGATTTCATTCAGCGTCCAGGAATACGGAAAGCCGTACATCCCCGCGCTTCCGGACATGCACTTTAATATTTCCCACTCCGGGCGCTGGATCGTGTGTGCCGTTGATTCAAAACCGATCGGCATTGATATTGAAAAAATGAAGCCCGGCACGATTGATATCGCCAAACGTTTTTTTTCGCCGACGGAATACAGTGATCTGCAAGCAAAACACCCCGATCAGCAGACCGATTATTTTTACCACCTGTGGTCGATGAAAGAAAGCTTTATCAAGCAGGCCGGAAAAGGGCTTTCCCTGCCGCTTGATTCATTCAGCGTCCGTCTCAAAGACGACGGCCATGTGTCCATTGAGCTCCCGGACGGACATGAACCTTGTTTCATCCGCACATATGATGCGGACGAGGAATATAAGCTGGCCGTTTGTGCGGCGCATCCCGATTTTTGTGACGGGATTGAGATGAAAACGTATGAAGAGCTGTTATAAGCAATCCGTCAGCATTTTGATGCCTCGCGTGATATCCCCTGTCTTGACGTTGGACACGTTGAGTTTGATGATATTTTCTTTCGGAAAATCCGATAGGTAATGGCTGTCAATCGGCTCCACCAGCACGCCTTGCGCTTTCAGACGCTGCACAACTCTTGAAGCGGAAAGGCTTTTCTCCAGCACAAGATGGGTATGGATCGACGTTTGCTTTACAGAAAAACCGCCGTACTCCTGCAGCGCGTTTTGGAGCAGCTCGGAACGTGCTCTGTAAGAGGCCCGGATTTTTCTTTATGCCTTTTGAACATGCCGCTTTTGATATACACTTCAAGGGCCGCTTGGGATATCATCGAACAGTCGATATCGCTCAGCTTTTTATACGTATGGAAAACCGGGGCCAGCGAATCCGGGAGCACAGCCGCTCCAACACGCAGCCCCGGAAAAATCATTTTCGAAAAGCTTTTCAAATAAATCACGCGGAAAGACAGATCGTAGGCGTACAGCGGGTCTGCCTTCTGATTGTCCTCTAAATCTCCTAGGAAATCATCCTCAACCAAATAAACGTCATACGCCTCCGCTAATCGGACAAGTTCTCGTTTTTGCCATTCTGTCAGAGAGCTGCCGAGCGGATTATGAAATCGGGGCATCGTGTAAAAAACTTAATTTCCTCCGTCTGAAACAGCCGCTCGACTTCCGCCATATCAAGCCCCTCAGCCGTCCGTTTAATGCCGCAGGCGGGAAGGCGCAGCGCTTCAAGCTGCTCCACCATCAGATGATAGCCCGGCTGTTCGATTAAAATCTTCTTTTTTCCGTTCGGAAACGGCATCAGAGACAGCAGGGATAACGCCTGCTGCACACCCGAGGTGATAAAAATGTTCCGCTCTTTTGCAAATACCTGATAATCGGATAACAGCGTCTGAAGCACCCGGATTAAAGACGGAAGCCCCTGCGGCGTGCCGTAAATGAACAAATCATTTTTATACATATCAATGGCTTTGTTGATGCAATGCTGAAAGTCGCGGTACGGAAAAATATCAGGGTCCGGCGCCGAGGCTGCAAAATCAATGATACCTGTTTGTTCTCGCTCCTGCTTTTTGTCATTTTTAATAAGATAGTAGCCGCTTTTCGGCACGGCATAAATAATGTGCCGTTTTTCAAGCTCCTGAAGCGCACGGATGACGGTGCTTTTACTGACGTGAAAACGCTCGGCCAGCTGCCTGATAGAAGGCAGCCGCGCTCCTTCCTGAAAAGTGCCGCCTTCAATGAGACTCTCCACTTCTATCATCACGTTCATATACTTTTCCATGCTGAACCTCCATCTGTACCGGTACAGTTTATCATTATTCTCATTGTACTGCTTCTTCCCTTCCCATACAATAAAAGGGAGCGGCCGGCGCTCGATCTCATTAAAGGAGTTCGTAAAGATGATTAATCAAAACCGTTTGGCTGCTGCTTACCTCGCTGCCATTTTAAATGCGCTGATTATCGGTTTTTCCTTTATATTTGTCAAGATTGCGCTTCAATCCGCCAATCCGTTTGATATATTGGCTCATCGGTTCACAGCGGCCTTCATCTGTGCAATGCTTCCTGTTTTATTCGGCTGGATCAAACTGTCCGTCAGCTGGATGAATGTGCTGGCGATCTTGCCTTTGGCCCTTTTATATCCGGCTTTGTTTTTCAGTTTTCAGGCGTTCGGCCTTTTGTATTCTTCATCATCGGAAGCCGGTATCATTCAAGCCGCCATCCCGATTTTTACGATGCTGTTTTCGTCTTACTTTTTAAAGGAACGTCCGACATGGGCGCAAAAGGGATTCACATGCCTGTCAGTGGCCGGGGTGGTATTTATTTTCACAATGAAAGGGGTGTCCGCGGAATCGGCGAGTTTTAAAGGTGCTTTCCTGATCCTGTTGTCCGCGCTGTCCTCCGCCCTTTACAATACGGCAGCGAGACGCATGACCCAGCGTTTTTCATTGGGTGAGCTGACCTGGTGCATGTCTGCGATCGGCTTTGCTTCCTTCAACTGCATCGCTCTCTTCCGGCACGGAGCGGAAGGAACGATCGGGCAGTATTTTCTGCCCTTCCGCGATCCCGGTTTTATCGCAGCGATTCTGTATTTAGGCATTTTGTCTTCTCTCATTACATCATTGATGTCAAACTACGCGCTGTCCAAGATTGAAGCGTTTAAGATGAGCGCCTTTAACAATTTGTCCGTCATCGTGACGATGCTTGCGGGTGTCCTCGTTCTCCATGAGTCACTCCGCTGGTATCATATCGCCGGCGCCGTCTGTATCGTCATCGGAGTCATGGGAAGCAATGCTTCAGGACGGCGGAAAAAAAACATATTACGACATAGGGAAAAAATGAAAGGAAACGAAGACGGAATATGATCAACACACGAAATGAAAATATCTATCTCGCGGGCTGCTTAACATTTGCCGATGTAAGAAAACACTTTGCTTATCATCAAGGAAAATCCGCGGCTGTCTGTTTTTTGATTATGCCGCTGGCTTCTGCCATCTGTTTTGAAATGAACGGCCCGGTTACAGGCGGCACATGGGGCGTCAGAGCTCTCCTGAATTTCCTTGCAGCTGTGATTCTCTCTTTGGCAGTCACGGTGATCGCAACGGCAATCTCATTCTTCCGTCTTTACAGAACATACAAAACGAATCAGCGGCTGAAATCTGCCAGAAGTATTACGATTCATCAGCTCGGAATCAGCCAAAAACAAAAAACGCAAGCATTCTTTTTGAATGGGATGAACTGCTCTCGGCTAGGGAGCACAAAGATATGTTTCGATTACAAACATCGGGTTACGGAACACTTCTGCTGCCGAAACGACTTTTCTATTCGCAAAAAGATATCGCCGTTTTCAGGCAAATGCTCCGGGAAAATGTGAATGGGAAAGTAAATGTAACAGAATAAAAGACAAAAAGGAGGGTGTCCCCCTCCTTTTTTGTCAGCCTGATATTTCCGCCTGTTTCTGCAGCTGCTTTGCTTCTTGATAAATTTCTTCGAACAGATCCGCGATATGTTCTTCTTCAACACATGAAAATGCGATTCGCAAATCGGTTTCATTAATGGATATCGTCCCGATTCCTCTCTTTTCAAGCAACGACACTCTCAATTCGCCGGCGTTTATGTCTTTCAGCCGGACACACATGAAATAACCCGAGTTAAACGGATAAGGCGTCCATACGTCTTCATAGTGCTTGTTTTCTGCAAGAACGGCTTTCACTTTGTCAGCCCGTTTTTTCATAATGTTATATTTCAGCGATTTTTCTTTCTCGTATTCCGGTGACTGCATCGCCCGCAGCATAAACGTTTGGGACGGATGCGGGGCGCTTGAAATCGTTCCCCTGATAATCCCTTTTGTTTTTTCCTCGAGCACGCGCAGCGCTTTTTCGCTTTTTGTGCTGTACGTAATAAAACCGACACGGAAGCCCCACGCGTAATTTTCCTTCGTCGCGCCGTCTATTTTCACGCAAAGCACCCGGTCGTGCACTTGGGCGAGTTTGCTGAAGATGGATTCCTGAATGGCCGTTTCATCGTAAAACAGATTGTAATACGCATCGTCTACGAGCACGACAATCTCTTTGCCGGCCTCCGCCGCCTCCAGAATCACGCTTACGATTTCTAACGCTTCCTCTTCCCCCGGCGTATAGCCTGTCGGATTATTCGGGAAATTCAGCACGACAATCGCCTTTTCTTCCTGCTTTTTCAGCAGCTCGGACAGCCCCGCCGCATTAAAACGCCCATCCTGCTGAAAAAGCGGGTACGTCTCAATGGATGCCTTGCGCCGGACACCGAAAATGAAATTGTAATTTCCCCAATATTTATCAGGCAGAAGCAGTGTATCCCCTTCATTGACGAACAAGTCGGCGGCGATGCTCAGCCCGTGTGTTAAAGCGTTTGTCACGATCGGCGTGCTGATGTCTTTGCCGGCTAATGAAGGATTTTCGAGACGCATTTTTTTCAGCCATTCCTGTCTGAGCGGCTCTTTTCCCTGCGGCGGAGCATAATCGTAGATATCATCGGGGTTATAGGCGGACAGTGTCTCTTGAATATGGGAAAAGTGCATGGACTCGCCTTGTGAGGTGGCAATCCCGATCGTGGCATTATACTTTCCGGCCTTGGCTTTCGCTTCCGCCGATTGTGTCAGCACCCCTTTCGGATAAAACAACTCTCTGCCCAAATCAGAAAGCATATGAAGCACGTGCGGGTTTTCTTCAGATAATGTTCTGTTCAGCTCTTTTGCTGCATCATTCATGTACGACAATCCCTTCAAAATTATATTCCATCAAATCATAACATAAAATTTTTGATAAATGAGAAAACGCGCGGGCGGATTTTGTTACAAAAAACAGACAGCGAATGCTGTCTGTCATCTCCTATAACAATTGGCCTGCAGTGCTCCTGTTAATAATCTCATAGATTCGTTCCGCCACTTTTTCAGTTTCACTTAATATGAACATGTGGCCGTCCGAAAACTCATGAAATACGGGATTGTCGGCCCATTTTTTCCATCCGTCCGCATCTTTGATACATTTTTTATCTTTCCGCCCGTTAAAAATATGGACGGGTGATTGAATGATGTGAGAATCAGACGGACGGAAGCTTTCAAGCGCGCGGTAGTCGGATCTGAAAGAAGGCAGGAAAAATGACATGACCTCCTTATTCTCCACTAACTCCTGCGGCATTCCGCCAAGCTCGATAATATGGGCGAGAAATTTTTCATCATCAAGATGAGACACTTTTTTCCTTTCCACATGCGGCGGCTGAATGGCTGAGATGATCACGGCCTGCGGGTAAATCCCCTCCCGCTCCAGCTTTTGCGCCAGCCTGAAAGCGACCATGCCTCCCATACTGTGGCCGAACAGGACAAACGGGCGGTCAGGATGGAGATTCAACTCCTGCTTGTATAAACTGACAAGCTGTTCAAAATCCTCAACGGCGGACATTTGATTTGTTCCGTGTCCCGGCGGTTCCGCGGCAAGCATCTCACACTCACCTTGAAGATAGGTGTGGAGCGGGCGGAATGATGCGGAATAGCCTCCTGCGAACGGAAAACAGATGAGCTGCGTTTTTTCCGTGGTATCGAACGATTTAAAGAGCTGGACCATTGGCGGGCTTCCTCCTTTTCTATCGTGAAGCTGTCAGCTTCGGATGTTCCTTCCTTAGGAATTCGAGCAAATATGCCGCATTCCTTTCGAGACATTCTCCCTGAAGCATTTCTGCGTGCGTGCCGCAGCCTTTTTTCACACGGTATTCACCTGTCGTGGCTTCCTCCCACGAAGCGAGCCACGGCGGCATCGCAAAGTCCGGTTCTGACGTTAATAGATCTATATCCGCTTTGACCGTGCCGGTGCTGACGGTATGCACGAAATAAGAATAAAACGCGTTTGTTTTTTTGGCGAGCCCTTCTTTGACGGCTTCGTCATTCAGCGCTTCGTTATCCCGGTTTACCTTCATCAGCGCCTGGACATCGCTTTCTACGGTGCGGCCTTCCAAGTCGCTGACGCCTTGTTTTTTATAGGAATCAACCATGATCAGCCGCTCCACTTTACGTCCTTCGGCTTCAAGCCGTTTGGCTGTTTCAAAGGCGAGCGTGCAGCCTGCCGAGTATCCGAACAGCTTGACCGGTCCTTCCGGCTGGAGCTGATTGATCAGCTCTGTGTAGCGTTCGATTCGGTTGTCTTCCTCGATAAAATCAAACGCACAGATTCTATAGCCGAACAGCTGTTTTGCCAGCGGCTGGTACATCAGCCCGTAACCGAGAACCGGCGGGAACGCAAACAGTGTGTCAGACTGATTTTTATTCATGATGGTGAGATCTTTCATTCCTTTTTCTTCACCGTGAAGCAGATAACCGGCAATGTCTGCGATTGTCGTCGCTTCGAATAACAGCTGCACCGGGATGTCCGTACCGAGCTCTTTTTTAATGCGCGACGCTGCCGTCATCGCTTTTAAGGAATGGCCTCCGAGCGCGAAGAAATCATCATGAATCCCGATCTGCTGTCTGCCGAGAATCTCGGACCAGATGTGTGCAATCGTTTCTTCCGTCGCGTTTCGAGGCCCGATCCATTCTTTCGCCGCCTGAGCCTGATCCGGTTTCGGCAGCTGCCGTTTATTGACCTTCCCGTTTGTCGTTAAAGGAAGCTCCTCTAAGAAAGTAAAGGTTTGCGGCACCATGTAAGCAGGAAGCTGTTTTTTCAAGTGCCTCTTTACGTCTTCAGCTGAAAGCGGCGTCCGGTTCACGAGATAGGCATTGATTGATGCATCTCCGGACTCATGGCGGTCTGCAACAACGACCGCATCTTTCACACCCGGGTATTCCTGCAGCTGCTTTTCGATTTCTTCAAGTTCAATCCGGTGTCCGCGTATTTTGACCTGGTCGTCAATACGCCCGGCGTATTCAATCGTTCCATCCGGCAGCCATCGTGCTAAATCCCCTGTGCGGTAAAGCGTTTCTCCCGGCTTGAACGGATTTGGGATAAACGTTTGCTTCGTCAGGTCGTGACGGTTCAGATACCCTTTTGATACACCCATTCCGCTGATGCACAGTTCACCGACAGCTCCGAACGGCTGAAGCTGGTTTTGCCTGTTAAGAATATAAATACTTGCATTGCTGATCGGCTTTCCGATCGGCAAGGAGGAAATGGAATCCGGTATATCATGCACGACGTGAGCTGTCGCAAACACCGTTCCCTCAGTCGGCCCGTAGCAATTAATCAACTTGCCAGGCCCCATGATCTCAAGCGCCTTTCTGACGTGAGGCACAGACGCGCGCTCACCCCCGAATAACACACAGCGGAGCCCCTTCAGCCACTCCTCTCCCGCATCGATGAGAAGATTAAAAAGTGCGGTTGTCGCAAACATGACATTGACATTCTCCTGCCGGATCAGATCAGTGAGCCGTTCTGTATCAAGCAGTGTATGTTCATCTGCGATAATGAGCCGTGCCGCATTCAGGATTGATGCGTAGAAATCAAAGGTAAATGCGTCAAAGGCGTAATTCGAAACAGATAAGAACGTATCTTGTTCAGAAAATGCCATGTAATCTACATGCTTGACCAATCCTTGTATATTGGCATGAGTGGTGATATTGCCCTTCGGCTTTCCGGTTGTGCCGGACGTATACATAATATACGCCGGATCATCGGGATCAATTGCGGCTGCAGGATCGCTTGCCTGTTCCTCAAACCGTGCTTGATCATCGATGATGAGTGTTGTTCCTGTATACGGCAGCTGAGCCGCTTTTTCTTTCATTTCCTGATGTGTCAGCAGACAGACTGCCGCACTGTCAGTCAGCATATACAAGATTCGGTCCTCCGGCAGCTTCGGATCAACCGGCAGATAAGCCGCTCCCGCTTTTAATACGCCGAGAATGCCGATCACCAGTTCAAGCGAGCGCTTCGTGTACAACGCGACAACGGTGTCTTTACCCGCACCTTGCTTTTGCAAACGGCGCGCAAGACGGTTCGCTTCCTCATCTAATTCGCGATAGGAAAGAGTCTGGCCGGAATACGTAAGCGCCGGTGCATCAGGATTTACATTCACCGCTTCCTTAAACCAATCCGTCAGAGGCTTCGCCTGATGAGTCTGAGCCGGCGGGTTTAAGCCGGTAAGCAGAAGTTCTCTTTCCTTTTCATCAACAAGTCTGATCGTATTGACAGGCTGATCCGGCTTCTGGATGAGCTGCTGAATCGCTGTAAGAAGCTGAGATTTTAAGCGCAGGATAAACGCCTCATCAAACACATTCCCGTTATAGGCAAGCTTAATCAGCATCTCATCACCTGGAGAAGCCATCAGGTTAAGATCATAATTCGATTTCTCAAAAACATGGACGTCCTCCATATCAAAGCCATTTTCACTGTTTTCTTCATTTTTTGCATCCTGAAGCGGATAATTTTCAAACACAATGATGTGGTCAATCAGCTTTGGCTGATCGGCTTGGCTTTGGATGTCATAGAGCGGCACATATTGATGAGGCTCAGACTGCAGCGATTGCTCCTGCAGCTGCTTGAGCAAGCCGTTAAATGTGGTATCCTCAGACAGCTTCACCCGCCTCGGGACAGCATTGATAAACAGCCCGACCATATGTTCAACGCCTTTGATTTCTGCGGGACGCCCGGAAACGACTGTGCCGAAGATCAAATCGCCGGACTGCTGGTAGCGGCTGATTAATACACTCCAAACCGCCTGCAGCGCCGTACTCAAAGTGGTATGCTGCGATTTTGCAAGCTCGGTAAATGCTTTTGTTTCCGCCTCCGGCAGTGAGAAGAGCAGCTCTTTCGGCTCATAGCCGTCCTTTTGTTTCTTTCTTTGCTCCGCAAATGTCGTTTGTCCTTCAAAATCTTCTAAGTACCCGCGCCAGTAATGCAGTGATGCTTGTTTATCCTGCTTTTCAAGCCACTTGATATAGTCTTTATACGGTTTGACCGGCGGCAGGCTGTACGGCTTTTGTTCGCGCAGGGCATTGTATACCTTAAACAGATCCTGCACGACGATGCCGAAGCACCAGCCGTCCAAAATGATGTGGTGGTAGCTCCACACCCATTCAAAGCTTTCTTCCGCTTTTTTGAATATGGCTGCCCGCATCGGAATATCCCGCGTCAAATCAAACCCCTTGATCTTATCCTGTTCTTTGTATTCATTAATTTTGGATGCTTGCTCGCTGCCCGTTAAGTGTGTCAGATCGATTTCTTCTATCTGAAACTGCCGTTTTTTCAATACGACTTGGACCGGCCTTTTTACTTTTTCGTGAATGAACACGGTACGAAATACATCGTACCGGTCCATGATCACATTCATGCTTTCTTCAAGGCATTTAATATTCAAGCTGCCTTTTACTTTCATTGTCATCTGCTCGATGTAAAAGCTTTGGCCAGGATTCAGGAGAGTATGAAACAGCATTCCCTCCTGCATCGGCGACAAATAATACATGTCCTGAACTTGATCTTTTTTGAACTGGCTCATCTGCTCCGCTCCCCCCTTCTGTTAACTGTTTTTGTCACGTTAAATTCTCCTCAAGCATGTCAAAGATGTCTCCCATTTCATCCATCTCAAGATCCTGCGCGCTGAAATCGCTCGGCGTAAATTCTTTCTCCTCTTTGGCCGTGCAATGGCGGATGATCATTAAAAGATTGTCTTTAAACCGCTGCATCTGTGTTTCGACGGTGCTTCTTTCATATTCTTCCTGATTGTATGAGCAGGAAATGACGAAGCGGCCGCCTGTAACCATCCCGCTGAAGCTCAGTGCGTATAACGCCTCTGACTCTTCGCTGACTTGACGTCCCATATCATATGGAGACGGCTCAAACCATTCCGTTTTCACTTCATTGTCAAACTGCCCCAAGTAGTTAAAACTGATTTCAGGCGTGACGCCTTTTTCTGTTTCATCGGATGACAGATACCGGAGAATCCCGTATCCTACACCTTTATCAGGAACGCGCCGCACTGTCTCTTTTACCGTTTTAATGACGGAAGAGACGCCGCCTTCCTTGCTGATCTGCAGAATCAACGGATATTGGGCCGTAAACCAGCCGACCGTCCGTGAAATATTGACATTCGGTATGATTTCTTCCCGGCCGTGTCCTTCTAAGTTGATGCCGACTTTGCCGTTTTCCGTCCATTCACTGATCGTTAAGCCGAGCGCGCTGAGCAGAATGTCGTTGATTTCCGTTCCGTACGGATGATGAACATCTGTCAGCAGCTGTGCCGTTTCTTCCTCAGTTAATTCACATTTCACGGCCGCCGTATGTTTGACGAGCCGTTTTGTCGGCTCATGGTCTTTCGGCAGCGGCCGGAGTTCTTCCGCATCTGCCTGCCCCCAATAAGCCGCCTGCTTTTTCAGCTCTTCTGATTGCGCAAACGTGTTCAGCGCCTCCGCCCAATCTTTAAAGGAGTGGGTTTTTTGCGGGAGGACGATGCTGTTTTGCTGCTGCGCCTGTTTATAACCTGAAGCGAAATCCTCAAGCAGAATTCTCCATGAAACCCCGTCCACGACGAGATGGTGAACCGCGATTAACAGATGATCGCCTTGTTCTGTCCGGTATTGCTCCGCTTTTAACAGCGGGCCGTTCTCCAGATCAAAACTTCCCTGAAGATGATCGGCAAGCCGCTGAATCTGGCTTTTCAGCATATCCTCGTCCGTTCCGTACAGATCAACGATTTCAAAGCTTGCCTTGCATTCTGTGACAGGGAGGTATGTCTGAATGATGCCTTCCCTTTCTTCACGGTAAACCATGCGGAGCGCATCATGGTGTTCAATCAATGCTTGCAGGGTTTTTTCCACCAGGTCCGGATCAAAGCCGTCTTTCGCATGAAGCATGACGGATTGATTCCAGTGGTGTTTGTCGGTAAAGTTTTTCTCAAAGAACCAGCGCTGGATCGGCGTTAAGTCCGCTTCGCCTTCGACAGGTCCCTGATCGGCCTGCTTGCCTTCCGTCCGCTCCACGTAAGAGACGAGCTCTTCGATGGTCGGATGCTGGAAGAGATCTTTCATCTCCAGCTTGTAGCCGTGCTGGTTCAGGCGGCTCGCCATTTGGATGCCTTTGATCGAGTCGCCGCCGAGCGTGAAGAAATTATCGCTTACGCCGATCTGATCAAGACCGAGCACTTCCTGCCAAATGTCAGAAAGCAGCGTCTCCATCTCCGTTTCCGGCGCTTTATAC